>CAJJMX010000211.1 GCA_905192935.1 uncultured Mailhella sp. | reverse complement strand
CGAGACCGGCGTCTCCGCCATGGACGTGGCCAAGTCGCTGCTCGACTACGGCATCCATCCGCCGACCATGTACTTCCCGCTCATCGTGCACGAAGCGCTCATGGTGGAACCCACGGAGACCGAAAGCCCCGAGACCCTGGACAGCGCGGCCGACGCCCTGCTCGCCATCCTCGACAAGGCGAAGACCGATCCCGAATACCTGCACGGCGCGCCGCACCGCTGCCCCATCGGACGCCCCGACGAGGTGCGCGCGGCCCGCACTCCCGTGCTGCGCTACAACTTCGACGCCGAAAACTGATCCCATGCCGGGCCCGGGCGGCCCGGCTTTTCGCGGCGCGTCCGGCCCTTTCCGGCGCGCCGCTTTCTTTTTAACCGTCCGGACTTCCCCGCTTCCTCTGCCTTCCCCGCCGGAAGACGAGGCGGCTTCCTCCGAAAAGCCGTCTCTCCCGGCGCTTCCTGCGGATGCGACACTTGCGGAACGGCACAAAAACGGCTACCTTCTTCTTTTCTTCCTCCCTCAATACGATGAAGCACACGCCATGAGCAGCCGTCAGATCGCCCCGTCCGAACCCTTCCGCGCCACGATTGCATCCGGACGGACGAATCCTGCCCGTTCCTTCAGGCCCTGCCCTGCGGCCGCGCCGTTCCCGCGCGCCCTGAACCTTGCCGCTCATGCTTCCCCCGCCGCTCTGCCGTGGCTCTTCTGCCCCGAAAAGACGGCTCGTTATGCGCATGTCCGCATCCGAAAGGGGAGAACCATATTCCGCACAGCAACAGAGGGCAGCCGTCCGGCCGAGGACAGAGCTGCCCTTTTCCGTCCCTTCCGCACGGAAGCGCTCCCTCCGCATCCGTGCCGCGCCTCTCTTCCGTCCGCCCGCCGTCCGGAAGAGGGACAGGCGACTCTTCCCCTCCGGCCCGATGCCGCCGAAAACGCCCCCTGCTCCCGGACGCTCCGGAAGCGGTCGTCCGGACGACGCGGCATGCCAAAGATCCCCGCATCCCTTTCCACACCACCACTCGCATAAGGAGCGAAAACCATGGGAGGATTCTTCGGAGCCATCTCCAGACAGGACTGCGTGCTGGACATCTTCTTCGGCGTGGACTACCACTCCCACCTCGGCACGCGCCGGGGCGGCATGGCCGTCTACGACCGCAGACTGGGATTCCAGAAGCAGATCCACAACATCGAGAACACTCCGTTCCGCACCAAGTTTGAAAAGGACCTCGCCGAGTTCCACGGCTGCGCAGGCATAGGCTGCATAAGCGACATCGACCCCCAGCCCCTTCTCGTGCGGTCCCATCTCGGACTGTACGCCATCTGCACCGTGGGCATGATCAACAACGCCGAAAGGCTGGCGCGCGACTACTTCTCGAGCCGCGGTCATCAGTTCATGGCCACGAGCTCGGGCAAGGTCAATCCCACGGAACTCGTGGCGGCGCTCATCAATCAGGAAGACGACATCGTTGCAGGCCTGCGTCACGCTCAGGACGCCATCGAAGGCTCCATGACCATCCTGCTGCTCACGGAAGACGCCATCATCACCGCCAGGGACAAGATGGGACGCCTGCCCGTGCACATCGGCAAAAGCGCCCTCGGTCACAGCGTGTCCTTCGAGTCCTTCGCCTATCACAAGCTCGGCTACGAAGACGCCTACGAACTCGGTCCCGGAGAGATCGTGCGCATCACGGCCGAGGGCTACGAGACCCTCGCCCCCGCCGGAACCTGCATGAAGATCTGCGCCTTCCTCTGGACCTATTACGGCTATCCCAATTCCAACTACGAAGGCGTGAACGTCGAACTCATGCGCTACCGCAACGGCGAGATCATGGCCCGCAACGAAATGGCCCGCGGCACCCTGCCCGCCGTGGATCACGTGGCCGGCGTGCCCGATTCCGGCACTCCCCACGCCATAGGCTACGCCAACTGCTGCAAGCTCCCCTTCGCCCGGCCCTTCGTCAAATATACCCCCACCTGGCCGCGCTCCTTCATGCCCGCCAATCAGGACGTGCGCAATCAGGTGGCCAAAATGAAGCAGATCCCCGTTCCCGAACTCATCCAGGGCAAGAAGCTCCTCTTCGTGGACGACTCCATCGTGCGCGGTACCCAGCTTCGGGAAACCGTGGACTTCCTCTTCGAATCCGGCGCGGGCGAGGTGCACATGCGTTCCGCCTGCCCGCCCATCATGTACAGCTGCAAGTATCTCAACTTCTCCCGGGGCAACTCCGACATGGATCTTCTGGCCCGGCGCATCATCCAGGAGCTGGAAGGCGACGAGGGACAGCGTCACCTCGAGGAATACGCCGACGCCTCCACCGCGCGCGGCAAAAGCCTTCTTGACGCCATCTGCCGCAAGATGGGCTTCGATTCGCTCGGCTACCAGTCCCTCGACGGTCTCATCGAGGCTATAGGCATCGACAGGGAGAAAATCTGCACCTACTGCTGGAACGGCAAAGGATAACACACCATGAACAATTCCCATTCCGCGTCCTACGCTGCCGCCGGCGTCAACATCGAAGCCGGCTACGAAGGCGTGCGCCTCATGAAGCGTCATGTCGAGCGCACCATCATCCCCGGCGTCGTCTCCGATCTCGGAGGCTTCGGCGGTCTCTTTGAACCCGATACCACCGGCATGAACCGGCCCGTGCTCGTGTCCGGCACCGACGGCGTGGGCACCAAGCAGCGCATAGCCCAGCTCATGGACAAGCACGACACCGTGGGCATCGACTGCGTGGCCATGTGCGTGAACGACATCATCTGCTGCGGCGCAAAGCCCCTCTTCTTCCTCGACTACATCGCCATCGGCAAGAACGAGCCCGAAAAGGTGGCCACCCTCGTTTCCGGCGTGGCCGAAGGCTGCGTGCAGGCGGGCTGCGCCCTCATCGGCGGCGAGACCGCCGAACATCCCGGCGTCATGGATCCCGACGACTACGATCTCGCGGGCTTCTCCGTGGGCATGGTCGACCGCGACAAGGTCATAAAGTCCTCCTCCATGCGCGAAGGCGACGTCATCCTCGCCCTGCCCTCCTCGGGCATCCATTCCAACGGCTACTCCCTCGTGCGCAAGGTCTTCGACGTGGAGCACGGCGACCTTGCCAGATACTGCGACGACCTCGGCCAGACCCTCGGCGAGGCCCTGCTCACCCCCACGATCATCTACGTGAAGCCCGTGCTTGCCGCCATCGCCGCGGCGGACGTGCACGGCATAAGCCACATCACGGGCGGCGGCTTCTATGAAAACGTGCCCCGCTGCGTGCCCGACGGACTCTCGGCCAGAATAGAAAAGGCCGCCGTCAGGATCCCGGCCATCTTCACCATGCTCCAGAGAACGGGCAACATCCCTGAACGCGACATGTTCAACACCTACAACATGGGCGTGGGCATGACCCTCATCGTATCCCGCGACACGGCCGACAAGGCCATGGCCGCGCTCAAGGCCGAGGGCTGCGAAGCCTACGTTCTCGGCGAAGTCACCGCCGGCGAGGAAAAGGTCGTCCTCGCCTGATGATCGCCG
>CAJJMX010000210.1 GCA_905192935.1 uncultured Mailhella sp. | reverse complement strand
CGCAACTTCGGCGAATTCGTCATCGTGGACCGCAAGACCGGCAAGCTCATCTACCGCTGGGGGAATCCCGCCACCCATCTGCGCGGGCGCAAGCCCGGCTGGCTGGACGACGGCGATCAGCAGCTCTTCGGCCCGCACTGCGGCACCTTCATCAATGAAGGCAGGCACATCCTGATCCACGACAACGGCTGGTTCCGTCCCACGGGCAACCGTTCCCGCGCGGTGGAAGTGGACATCGAGACCGGCAAGATCGTGTGGTCCTACGAGTCCCACAATCCGCAGAACTTCACCTCTCCCTACCAGAGCTCCGTACAGCGTCTGCCCAACGGCAACACGCTCATCTGCTCCACGGGTTCCGGCCAGATCTTTGAAGTCACTCCCGGACCGCAGCCCCGCGTGGTATGGGAATTCGTCTGTCCCTGGCTGCAGGACGGCCGCACCGTCAACTACCTTGACGATACCGACGTGCTCTACAGCACCACGTCCCACATCATCAAGGAAGGCCACATGAAGAACATGATCCACCGCGTGTACCGCTACGCCAAGGATTATCCTGCCTTCCAGGGCAAGGACCTCTCCCACGGCGTGCCCATCGATCCTTCCATCGTGCGCCTCTGGGAAATGGAGCCCTTCAAGTCCGGCTACGAGCGCGCCAAGAACAACCCCTGGCCGCAGCCTGTCCATTATAAGTCGTAATCTTCGCTCCGGGGAACCTGACCTTCCCCAGGCCGTTTCCTCTCGTTTTTTTCGGTGTGGCGTGAGATGAAAAGAAGCGGGAACGGACATACCGCATTGCATCCCGTCGGCAGTACTGTCGGCGGGATGTTTTCGAGCTGATACCGGAACGTAGTGGAAAGGGTATCGGAATATTCTGGAGAAGGGGCGTTTGGTTTTGGGAGAGGTGGCGCGGCGTTGTCGTTTCTTTTCGGTCGTCTGGAGGGGGCCGAATCCGCAGGAGGCCCCGGATGGCACGGGCTGCTCCTGACTTGTCGGGGGAGGAGAGGCATTTCCGCACGTCTTTCCGTGGCCCCGGCGGGGGATGCTCTCAAAAATTGGAGAGGTCTAAAAGACAGCTTTCAAGCGGATGTCTGGATGCCGCCCCGGCTGCGCTGCTCTTCCGTTCAACGCGGAAGTCTGCGGGCTTTTCCGCCTTTCTACCTGCGTAAGGACTGGGCGATGCTGTCGGCGAGGTCCCGGACGAGGAGCGACTCGGCTTCGACCATGGATTCGATGCTTTCGCCTGCGGGACGGGAGGCGACGAAGTGGGCGGACTTGAGCACGTCGCCGTCGCGCTGGAGTCTCCACACGACGTCGATGGTGACCTCGCCGTTCAGGGGACCGTCGAGTCTGCGTACGTCGAGCATGAGCTTGTCGGTGACCTTTGCGCCGGTGCGCAGCGGCAGTGCCGGGATGCCGCGCACGGCGAGGGCGTCGCAGAGCACGCGGGAAATGCCCTGTCCCAGGCCTTCGGCCCAGCGGTCGTACTCATTGATGGTGATATTGATGCCGTCGGCATCGCGCAGGACTATCTGCTGTCTTGTGAGGTAGCCGGGCAGGGTGACGGGAAGCACGCCTATGCCCGCGCTTTCCGAAGCAGAGCTTGCGGGCAGGGGGGAGGAGAGCACGTAGTAACGCACGGAAGGAGACGACTTGAGCTGTGCGGGCAGGGAGCAGCCCGTCAGGGCAAGCGCGAGGGCAAGGGCGGAAACGAGGGCTTTCATCAGTTGTTCCTCCCGAATATGAGGGCGTTGGGCTTGATTTCCAGAAGAGTGGCGAGTTCCGAGAGCGCCTGGGCGGCTCTGCGGAGAGACAGCATGGTCTGGCTGAATTCCAGCACGGGGGCGGAGTCTTCGCTGAACAGACTGCCCGCGGTATCGGCGGTACGGCGCAGTCCCTTCATGGCGTTTTCGGCTTCGGCGACGGCGCCTTCCGAGGCGGAGGCAAGAGCCGCGATGCTTTGGAGAGTGCTGTTCACGCTTTTGAGCGTGGCATGCACGTCTTTCTGCACGGAGGAGGCAAGCGTGGAGTAGGCGCCGAGGGTGTGTCCCGCGTCGGTGCGCAGGGTTCCGAAGGCCTTCACTTCTTCGCGTATGGCGTCGCTCGTGTCGCGCAGGCTGGCCACGAGGCCCGAGGCGTCGATACTGCGCATCTGTTCGCTGAGATTTTTCAGGCTGCCCATGACATCGAGCAGAATTTCCTGCACCGGCATGTCTTCCAGGGTATTGAGGGCGGCGTCGAGGGAGGAAAGCTGAGTGGGGATCTGAGGCGAGCCTTTGTAGGGAGCAAGGGTTTTGGGATCCACGGGATCGGCGTTGCGCACGATGTCGAGTTCAACGCAGAGCTGCCCGGTGAGGATGCTGGTGATGCCGAGCTTGCCGCGGAGGCCTGCTTCGATGAGTCTGGCTATGATGGCGGGATTGTCGAAGAGATCCTTTTCACTGCCGTCTTCGAGCAGTGCCATGGCCTTGTCGCGTTCTATCTCAATGATGACGGGCGTATAGAACTTGGCCGTGCCGATTTCCGGACGGATCTGAATGGAAGTCACCTTGCCTATGCGGATGCCGTTGAAATACACGGGCGAGCCCTGGATGAGGCCCTTGAGCGAGGTGTTGAAGTAAAGGACGTAGGTAGGATTCCTGCTGCCGAGCGATCCCGAACCGAGAAGGAGAATGAGTCCGACGAGCAGGGCGATGGCGCCGAGAACGAAGGCTCCTATGAAAGTTTTGGTGTTGCGTTCCGTCATTGGTTTTCTCCGCGGTCGCGGCCCTTGCCGCGCGTAAGAAATTCCACGACCTCGTCGGGACCGTGTCTGAGCAGCTCGTGCGGATCTCCGCTAGCGGTCATGGTTTTGGTCTTCGCGTCCAGGAACACGGAATTGCTGGCTATGGCGAAGATGCTGGCAAGCTCGTGGGTGACGACGACCACGGTCATGCCCAGCGTGTCCCGGAGCTGAAGTATGAGTTCATCGAGTCTTGCGGCGCTCACGGGGTCGAGGCCTGCGGAAGGTTCGTCGAAGTAGACCACCTCGGGATCGAGGGCGAGGGCGCGGGCGAGGCCGGCGCGTTTTTTCATGCCGCCGCTTATTTCCGAGGGGTAGAAGTCCTCAAATCCCGCGAGTCCCACGAGAGAGAGCTTGAAGGAGGCGATGGCGCGTATGTCGCGGGGGGAAAGGTTGGTGTAATACTCGAGAGGCAGAGCCACGTTTTCGGCCAGAGTGCGCGAGGTCCAGAGCGCGCCGCTCTGGAACATGACGCCGGTTCTGCGCATGATCTCTTCGCGCTGCCCGGCGGGAGCGTTCCAGAAGTCGGTATCGCCGTAGAATACGGAGCCTTTCGCCGGAGGCGTGAGGCCCATGAGCACGCGAAGAAGCGAACTTTTGCCGCAGCCGGAGCCGCCCATGATGATGAAGATGTCGCCTTTTCTTATGGAGAAGGTGAGACGGCTCTGAATGACGCGGGAACCGTAGGCCACGGTGACGTCGCGGGCGGAGACGGCGGCGCTGCTTGCAGGTATCATA
>CAJJMX010000209.1 GCA_905192935.1 uncultured Mailhella sp. | reverse complement strand
CGGCTCACCCTGAAAAGAAGGCCGGAGATTTTCATCCTGAGGTCGATTCTTCCCACGGCAGAGGCATTCTTCTTCCCACGGAGATCGTGGGCATGTGGGCTTTTCAGGTGCCGGTGCTCGGCACGGAACGGGTGGAGTTCATGGGACGGCGCTTTTTGCGCATACTGACGCTGTTTTCCGGCATGGGAGAGCATGCCGTGCGCGGATATCTTTATGCCGCCGAGCATGTGCTGAAAGGCTATGAGCCGCAGACGGGAGACGATATTGCCGGAACGCTGTGGCTTCAGGGCAGCATGGAGCAGTATCCGGCCTGATCCCGTCTCTTTGGGGAGGTGTACCGGGGAAACGTGCGGGAGAGCGGCGGAAACATCTTTTCGCCGCGTTGCCCCGGCATGGCGCAGTCGCCTGAGAGCAGCCCGCAGCAAGGGACGGCTCTCAGGGCGTTTCCGGTGTCGTGCTCCGACTTGTCCGGTAACATGCTTATTGCAATTAAACAAATAAGATATAAAATCTTTCAAAACCTTTTTTCAGGCTGTCCGCCCTTGCATAATGAAGGGCGGTACGGTATGTTTTCAAATAGGTTCCTGTCCGGTTCTTATCGAAAGAGGTAAAAGACTATGGATAGACGTACCTTTTTGTGTTCTCTGGTGAGTATGGTTACCATCGGCATGACGGCGTCCTTACTGCCCCGCGAAGCGGAAGCCGCACCTCCGCAGGGACCTGATCGCAGGCCCGCCCCAAGGCCAGGCTCGCCTCGTCCGGGAGCTCCCCGCCCGGGTGCACCCCGTCCCGGGAGACCGGCACCTCGTCCGGGTGCGCCCAGACCCGGGGCACCTCGTCCTGCACCTCGGCCCGGCAGGCCCGCTCCTCGTCCGGGCAGACCGGCTCCCAGACCTGTTGCTCCCAGACCTGCACCCCGTCCCGGGAGACCTGCCCCCCGTCCGGGTGCGCCCAGACCCGGGGCACCTCGTCCCGCTCCTCGTCCCGGCAGGCCTGCACCTCGTCCCGGAGCACCCCGCCCCGGAGCTCCTCGGCCCGGAGGTCCCAGACCGGGAGCTCCCCGTCCTGATCCCAGGCGGCCGATGTCCATCTGAGACAATAATCTTTGCCTGGTGAGAAAGGGATTGCCTATGAAGCTTCGCGGTGTCAGGTGGCTTTGCGCCGTCATCATGGTTTGTGGTCTTGCCGGTACTGCCGTGGCCGACACGGCGGCGCCTGCCGACTTTACCGGGAAAGAGTGGAAGCTTTCCACCACGTCGGAAAAGCTGGCGTTTCTTTACGGAGTCTCCAGCACTGTGGCCATTGAGCATCTTGTGGCTGAAAAGCAGGGAACAGAGGCGTCCGTTTTCGTGTCGGCATGGCTGAAGGCTTTCGGCAATGAAAGCTGGACGCAGATTCAGAAGAAGCTTGATGACTGGTACGCGGCGCATCCGGCGGAAGTGAACCGTTCCGTGTTCGATGTGCTCTGGTATGAGTTCATGGCTCCGGCCGACAATTAACGCCGAAAAGTATTCTGGAGAGTCAGAATGAAAAAGTTGCCTTGTATTGTCCTTCTTGCGGGAGCTCTGGCCCTTGGTCCCATGGGCTGCACGCATATGTCCCGTACGCAGCAGGGGGCGCTCAGCGGAGCTGCCGGAGGAGCGCTCATCGGCGGCGGACTGAGCACGCTTACCGGAGGCAGCGGCACGACCGGCGCTCTTATCGGCGGCGGTCTCGGAGCGTTGGCCGGAGGCATTTACGGCCATCAGCAGGAAAGGCATGACTATGGTGGTCACGGTCGCCGCTGGTGAATTTTTCCGGCAGAGGCAGGTCCGTGCATGGCAGTATGCGTCTGTGCGCGACGTCTGATCCCTGCCTGATCGACATGAAAAAAGGCCCCTTCGGGGGCCTTTTTTGTCCGTCCAGGTCTTGGTCGGCCTTTGGTGAAGAGCGGGCCTCTGCGATACTGTTCCGTTTCGGCAAAGCCGTCAGGCTTGTGAGGTGTGAAAAAGCCGGTCAGGAGTGCTTCCGGACCGGCGGCGGTGCTATCTTGGGGAGTCAGCGTTCCCTGAGTCTCGGGTCCAGCATATCGCGCAGACTTTCGCCGAGAAGATTGTAGCCCAGTACCGTGATGAGAATGGCAAGGCCCGGATACAGCGAGAGCCAGGGAGCGATTTCCAGCGTGTTCTTGCCGTCCATGAGCATGTTGCCCCAGCTGGCGTCCGGCGGCTGTACCCCGAGGCCGAGGAAGCTGAGCGAGGATTCCACAAGAATGGCTCCGGCGACGCCGAGTGTGGCCGAGACGAGCACGGGCGCAAGGGCATTGGGAAGAATGTGCACGAAGAGAAGGCGCGTCGTGGAGGCTCCCGCAAGCTTTGAGGCGGCAATGAAGTCTCTCTCCCTGAGGGAGAGCGTTTCCGCTCTGACGAGGCGCGCCACGCCCATCCAGGACGTGAGTCCTATGACGATCATGATGTTGGTGAGGCTCGGTTCCAGGAAGGCGATGACGGCGAGAATGAGAAAAAAGGAAGGGAAGCAGAGCATGACGTCCACGCCGCGCATGATGAGTTCATCCGTCCATCCGCCGAAGTAGCCGGAAGCCAGGCCCAGCACGATGCCTATGGCCGTGGAGATGCCCACGGCGACAAAGCCGACCCAGAGAGAGACGCGCGCGCCGTAGAGCAGGCGGGAGAGAACATCTCTTCCGAGCTCGTCGGTGCCGAGCAGATGTTCGGAGGAGGGCGGCATGAGAATCTGATCGAGGTTCAGCGCTGCGGGATCGAAAGGCGCTATCCAGGGGGCGAGCAGTGCAAGCAGGCTCATGGAAAGCACGATGGCAAGACCGGCAAGGAACATGCCGTGGCGTTTCAGACTGATGCTCATGATCTGTCCTCCTGCCTGGCCGCGGAGCGTATGCGGGGATCGGCAAGGCCGTAGCTCATGTCCGCCAGCATGTTGCCGAGAAGCGTGAGCACGGCGCCGAGCACGAGATTGCCCATGATGAGCGGATAGTCCCTGGCCATGACGGCCGCATAGAAGAGCTGGCCGAGGCCGGGCAGGGCGAAGATGGTTTCAATGATGACGCTCCCGCCGATGAGACCGGGTATCGAGAGTCCGAGCATGGTGATGACCGGAAGAAGGGCATTGCGCAGGGCGTGTCTGCCTATGACGAGTCTCGGGGGAAGCCCTTTGGCTCTGGCCGTGGTCATGTAGTCCTGCCGCAGCACTTCGAGCATGGAGGAGCGAAGAAAGCGCGACGTGCCGGCAATGCTCCCCACAAGTCCCACAAGTATGGGCAGCGTGAGATGCCGTGCGATGTCCAGGGCCTTGCCCAGAGGTGAAAGCTGCGCGTAGTCCAGCGAGGTGAGACCGGAAAGCGGCAGCCAGCCGAGGTCTATGCCGAAGTAGAGCATGAGCAGCATGGCCAGCCAGAAGCTCGGCATGGCGAAGCCGAGAAAGACCAGAACCGTGAGGGCTCGGTCGAGCAGGGAGCCGCGCCGCACTGCCGATATGATGCCTACGGGAATGGATATGAGCAGTGTAAGCAGCAGGGATATGACGTTCATGCCCA
>CAJJMX010000208.1 GCA_905192935.1 uncultured Mailhella sp. | reverse complement strand
GAAGGGCTTTTTTCATGCGCGGCAGAAGGCTCCAGGCCGGGGAAAAAAAACGGCCGCGCCGCGGGCTGCAGGATACGCGTCAGCGTCCGGACGGGGAAGCGGAGCTCGTCTCACGGCCGCAGAAATCGCCGCTTTCATGCTCCGTCCGGCCGGACCCGTCGGACGGGGCGTCCCCGGAAGCTTCCGCAGGGCCGGGCCGTCCGACAGGCTCCGCCTCTCCGGCACGCGCCGCCTCTTTGGTCCGTCCTTGTCTCTTCTCCGCCGTGCCCGCCGCGTCCGCAAGAACGGAAATAATCCCGTTGAAGAACCCGCGCGCCGCCTTCCGGCACTGCTCGGCATACCACGACGGCGGATGCGGCCAGAAAAGCGCGGCCGCAAGCAGCGCGACGAGGAGCACGGCAAGAGCCTGAACGAGCACGGCAAGGGCCATGCAGACCAGAGACAGCGCAAGAGCTGCGCAGATGCCGGCCGCAAGGACGCGCCCCGCGCGGCGCAGATCTTTTTTCAGCGTTTCGGAAGAAAATCTCACCACAGGGCCCTTCGATGCGCGAGAGCATGCTGAAGACTCGCCAGAGCAAAGACCGCGCCCGCCGTGCGGTGCAGCCCGCCCATGCCCGAAGATGCGCCCGCAAGCGACGCCAGAAGCGTCACGAGAAGCACGCGGTCCACAAGACGCGTGGCCTTCCTGCCGAGAAGCGCCGAAGCGCAGCCGCAGCAGGCGCCTCTTCTTCTTTCCGGCTCCTGCGGCAGAAGGGCCGCCCACTCTCCGGCCATGCCCAGGAGCTGCTCCCGGGAAAGCCTGTCCGGATCGTAGAAAAGAAGAAGCGAACCCGTGACGGGATTGACCGTGACGCTCGTCACCCCTTCCAGAGAGCCTGCGGTCTCCTGAACGACGGCGGCAAGCTCCGGATTTTTCAGGGCGTGATGACGAAGGCGCACGCGGCCGTCGATGAAGCTTGCGATGCAGCGGGAAACAGAATCCATATCACTCCTCCCGGGGAAGGACCGGACGCATGGCGTTCAGCGACACGCCGAGCGTGGTCAGGTTGTGACATACGGCCGACGCGCCCGGCCGGAGCAGGCCGATCAGCCCTCCGAACAGAAAGGCGGTATTGAGCGCCATGGTGGCCGCGAAATTGGCATGGATGCGCCGCATGGTCCCGCGGCCGAGCTCGAGCGCCGTGGCAAGCTCGTGCAGAGAGCCGCCCATGAGCACCACGTCGGCCACTTCGCGGGCAAGGTCCGCCCCGTCGCGCAGCGTCACGCCCACGTCCGCCGTGGAGAGCGCCGGAGAATCGTTGATGCCGTCGCCGATCATGAGCACGACCCGGCCCTCTTCCCTGAGCTCTCGCACCACGCGGGCCTTGTCCTCGGGCAGGACCTGGGCGCGGAACTCCTCGATGCCCAGACGTGAGGCCACGGCGGAGGCCGTGCGCGCATCGTCGCCCGTGAGCATGAGCACATGCGAAACGCCCATGGCGCGCAGTCTTTCCACAAGAGCCGCACTCTCCGGCCGGACGGGGTCCTCGATGGCGATGATGCCCGCGACATAGCCGTCCACGGAAAGATACAGCAAAGAATAGCCCTCGCGGGAAAGCTCTGCCGCCGCGCCGTCCATGACGCCCACGTCCACGCCCTCATCCTCTTCCACATAGTGACGGCTGCCGAGAAGCACCCGGCTTCCCCGCCACTGCGAAGCTATACCGTGGGCCACCACGTATTCCACCTCGGTGTGCTCCTCATCGTGACGCAGATCGCGCCTTTTGGCGCCGTGCACCACGGCCCGCGCCACGGGATGCGGAAAATGCTCCTCCAGACAGGCGGAAAGACGCAGCACGAAATCCTCGTCGTACCCTTCGGCCGCCACCACGCGGGCCACTTCCGGACGCGACTGCGTGAGCGTGCCCGTCTTGTCGAAGACCACGGTGTCCACCGTGGAGAGCGCTTCAAGAAATCTTCCGCCCTTGACCATGACGCGGCGCTTCACGCCCTCGTTCATGGCCGAGAGTATGGCAAGCGGCGTGGCCAGACGCAGCGCGCAGGAATAGTCCACGAGCAGCACGGAGGCCGCCCGCGTAAGATCGCGCGTAAAAAGCCACACGAGCCCCGCCAGGGCGAAGGTGAAGGGCACGGCCCTGTCCGCCAGCTTTTCAAAGCGGCCCTGCACGCCCGCCTTCATCTGCTCGGCGTTCTCGATGAAGCGCACGATCTGCTGCATCCTCGTGTCCCTGCCCACGCTCGTGGGACGGACCGCGATCTCGCCCGCCTCCACCACGGTCCCGGCGTACACCGAGGCGCCGACGGAACGCATGACGCCCAGAGGCTCGCCGGTCATGGAAGACTCGTTGACCTGCGCCACACCCTCTTCCACCACGCCGTCCACGGGCACGGCGCAGCCTGCGCGCACGACGACACTATCGTCCGGCAAAAGCTCGGAGAAGGGAATGAGACTCTCCTTCCCCTCGCGCCGGACCCATACCCTGTCCACCTGAAGCGCCAGATGCGAGGCCAGATTCTCAAGCGACTTCTTCTGCGTGTAGCGCTCCAGAGAGTCGCCGAAGCCGAGCAGCAGCGTGAGCAGTCCCACGGTGCCGAAATCCCGCCGCGCCAGGGACACCGCGATGGCCGCGCCGTCCAGAGCGTCCACGTCGAGCCTGCCGTGGGCCAGCGAGGAAAGACAGCGCTGAAGAAAGGGCAGCGCCCGGGTGAAGGCCGTGACCATGTTCACGGCGACGGGCAGCAGCGGACGCAAAAACAGATAGCGGAAAAACGGGAAAAGACCGGGCTTTTCCACCTCGCGGGAAGGCGGAGCCGGAACATGCCGCTCCTTTTTCCTTCCGGCGCCGAGCACCAGAGAGGCGGCGGCATCGAAGACGCCCTCGTCGGCATAGAGAAGCAGCACGCTTTTTGTGCGCGGATTGACGCGCACGCCCTCCATGCCCTCAAGAGCATCCAGCGCGTCGGCCAGCGCCGTGGCCGTGCGCAGACCGAACACGCCTTTCAGACGAAGACGCGCACGGCCGGGAATGC
Source organism: uncultured Mailhella sp. (assembly GCA_905192935.1). GTDB lineage: Bacteria > Desulfobacterota > Desulfovibrionia > Desulfovibrionales > Desulfovibrionaceae > Mailhella. Next base: position 546 of record CAJJMX010000208.1, on the reverse strand, counting down.
GGTGAACCAGAACAAATTCCATGAACATCTCCAGAACGAAGTCTCTTTCCGGCAGGACGGCCCAAGGCCGCTCCGATAGACCTGCGAAGATACGCACGGGCCGCAGCCTTGAAGACTGCTGCCCTGCCGCAAAAAAGAAAACCCGGCCCGCCGGACGAAGGAAGGCCGGGTCATGAAAAAAAGGCCGAAGGCCCTCTACGCCTCTTCCGCCTCTTCCCTGCGGGCGCGGCGCTTTTCGGACGCGGCCTCGGCTTCGGCCCCAAGATCCTCCACGTTCTCGCGCACGGTCTCGGCCTTCGCCATGAGCGCCTCCTTCGCGTCAAGTCCGCGGCTCACAAGCTCGGCGGCAAAGGGCTTCAGATCAAGCTTGCCGCGGCTCACCGCCACCGCGCCGATGGCGCCGAGCGCGACGCCGCCGAGAAAGAACAGGCCGTATTTGAAATTCTCGTTCATACTCTTCTCCTTCAGGCAGCATACCCTGCCCGTGTTTTCACATCCGCCCCGAAAACGCATGCCTCGTATCCCCGGGGCTCCTTTCGTACACGG
>CAJJMX010000207.1 GCA_905192935.1 uncultured Mailhella sp. | reverse complement strand
GGCCTGCCCCAGTACCGGACGACTTGGCGTCGTGGCCGGTCGTGATGGCGTGGCGCTCGGCAAAGTGCGAATGTCGCCCGAGGAAGCCGACGCCGCCAAGGGTCAGCTTCTGCTCTTTTTCGGCGTCACTCTCGGTGCGTGCCTTCTGCTGGCCCTTCTTCTGCATGTTTTTGCAGTTCCACGTCAGCACGCCTCTCCCAAAAATTTCTCCCTGCGTCTGCGGGTGTGCTTCATGCTGCCTCTCATCGCCGGACAGATCTTCATACTCTGCATGCTCCACTCACCGCTCTCCCGTCTCTACGAAGAAGAAATGGCGCATACGGGAACCCAGCTTGCAAGGCAGATGATCTGGGACCTTGAACGCCTCTCGGGCATGGGTTTGCCGGTAAGCAGCATACACGGCATGGAAGACTGGATGACGACACGACAAAAACACGTCTCCACTCTCGGTATGGCCGTTTTCGACGTGACGGGCAAACTGCACGCGGCGTCAGACGCTGCCGGAAAACTTTCGGAAGACGCCTGGCAGGCTCTCTGCGCCGCCCATTCTCCCGTAACACTGAACATACAGCATCCGGCCGACGGCACTCCCGCAGGAACCGTAGAGATCATCATGAATCCTGCCACGGCGGCCGACAACCTGCGCTCCGTCATGCTGGACAATCTGACCATGACGGTCGTGGCCGCGCTTTTTCTTTCCGAACTTCTCTTTCTTCTGCTTATGAGCCGCAAGGGGACAACGGCCATGTCCCGCTCGCCGGAGTTCATGCGACCCATCATTTTCGCCTGTCTATTTGCCACGGAAATGTCCATGTCCTACGTACCCATCCGCATAGGAGAACTGGGACTCGATCTCTTCGGGCTGCCGCCTGACGTGGTTTCCGGACTTCCCGTATCCTGTGAACTCTTCCTGGCAGGACTTGCCATGTTCCTGGGCGGATTCTGGAGTCAGAAGGCAGGCTGGAAGCCCATGCTGCTTTCCGGACTTGCTCTGGCCTGTCTCGGCTCCTGTGCGAGCTGGCTTTCCCCGTCCGCGCTTCCCTTCATTCTGGCAAGGGGAATGTCCGGCCTCGGATACGGCTTCATCAATCTTTCCGCCCAAATCTTCGTCATTGCCCATTCCTCGGAAGACAACAGGGCCCGCAATCTTGCCTTCATGTTCGCCGGACTCTACGCCGGAACCCTGTGCGGCAGCACCATGGGCGGCCTTATTGCCGACAGACTGGGCTACCATGCCGTATTTCCGGCCTCAGCCGTCATGCTCGCCCTTACGCTTGCGGTTCTTTTCCGTCTGCTGCCCCGGGAACCCTGGCAAGGCGAAGAGGAAAGCTCCTCCCGGCTTACCCTTCGTGAAGCGCTGCTGTTTCTGTTCGACAGGCGCATGGGAACGCTTCTGCTCTTTTTCATCATTCCCAATGCTCTTATTACGGTGTGCCTGTTCCAGTTCTTCATGCCTCTTTCCCTGAGCCAGGCAGGAACATCCCCTGCAACCATAGGTCGCGTCTTTCTTCTGTACTGCGTCATCGTCATGTTTGCAGGACCGGTCTTCGGAACGCTGCTTGACAAAACAAGGCACATGGAAAGACCGCTTTTTCTTTCCATGGTCATCGTCTCGCTCAGCGTCACAGCCCTTCTCGTTCTTGACGGCATTGCTGCAGCCATGCTCAGCGTGGCGCTTCTTGCCGTCAACACGTCCATAGCCGCCAACGGACAGGGGCCCTACGCGCTCTCCCTGCCCGCGGCCCACAGCTTCGGACGTGCCCGCACCATGGGATTTTACAACGTGGCCATGCGCATAGGGCAGGTGCTCGGTCCGCTGAGTCTCGGCATCATGATGTCCGTATGGAATGCACGCACGGGCCTCACGGTTCTTGCCGTCGGCACCGCCTGTTGTGCTCTGCTTTTCATAGCTTTCAGCTTTCCCCGCAAATCCGCTCATCCGCAGGAACACTGATGCCCTGTCTTGTCATAAACACCAAGGCTCTGCGCCATAATCTCGCGGTCGTGCACGAACTGTGCCTGAAGGCCGGCGCCGCTTGCATGTTCGTGTTCAAGGAAGCCCCTCTTCATCCCGAGCTTACGGCCGAAATCATGAAAGGCTCTCCCGTGCACCGACTCGGCCTTGTCGCCTGGCCGAATCACCGGTTTCCCGTTATTGCCGGTACGACAATACATCACGTCTACGCGCCGTCCCCCATGCTTGCCGTACAGGCCGCGGAATGTTCCTGCATCTACATAGATTCTCTGTTCACGCTTCGCACCCTTGCCGAAAGCCTGCACGAAAAAGCCCCTCAGATCCGTCTCTGTCTGGAAGCCGGAGACGGCAGAGACGGCGCTTCAACAGAGGAACTTCCCGAACTGTGTGAAAACGCCCACCGCTTCGGCCTTCCTCTTCGTGGTCTTATGGTGAACTTTGCCTGTCTGAGTCAAAAGGCACCCACGTCCGAAAGCCTGCAGCACGCCGTCCAAGCACTGCAGAGCATACGCAGCTGCTGTACCCAGGATGCCGACATTTCCGCCGGCGGGACGGACATGCTGGAGTTTGCGGCGCATGCTTCCCTGCCCTCCGCCGTGACGGAAATCCGCTGCGGCACCGGCATAACGCTCGGCGTGTATCCGCTCTCCGGACGTCCCATCCCCGATGCAAGGCAGGACGGCTTTCGTCTGGAAGCACAAATTCTGGAAAACCGCGTAAAAAACGGACGACGGCTGGCCCTTCTCGATATGGGCACGTTTCACACCGCCCCGGAGAATCTCACGCCGCCGCTTCCCGGAATGATGTTTGCCGGAGCCTCGTCGGCCTACATGTCCTTTGACGTGACCGACTGTCACGAAGAGCTCCGTGAAGGTCAGACGCTCTCCTTCGCCCCGGATTATCACGCTCTTTCAAGGGCCCTCTTCTCTCAGGCACTTCCCTTCCGTCTGGAGGAAGCATGAACGACTTTTTTCTGCGCTCTGCCGAACCGGCTGATCTCAACGCGCTCGTGGCGCTGGAACATGAGGTGGAAAAGGCTCTTCCCAGCCGGGACATGTTCGCCACGGATGAAAAGGAATTCTATGACCCCATTCTTGCGGGCTCGGGACACATTCTGCTGGCCTTCGACGCCTATGAAAAGCTGGCCGGTGCAAGCGTCATACGCTTTCCCGAAGCGGACGATCCGGAAAATCTCGGGATCTCGCTAAACCTGCCTCCGAAACGGCTTGAGACCGTCCGGCATCTTGAATCCGTCTTCGTCCGTCCGGACATACGGGGAAAACATCTGGCGGAGAGACTCGTACGCGAGAACATGATGCTGACGGAAGGATGCGGCCGGACCCTGTCCATGGCCACGGTATGGCCGGGGAACGCCGCCAGTCTGAAGCTGCATCTGAAGCTCGGCCTGCTCATACGCGCCTTTGCCTTAAAATACGGCGGCAGGCCGAGATTCATTCTCATGGACGGAGATAAGACTGCCCGGGCCCCGTCCGTCTTCGTCCGCTCCATGGATCTGAAAGGCCACCAGGCACAGCTGAACGCAGGCATGGCCGGAGTCGCCGTCCTCCCCCGGCCGGAGCTGCAGGAGTTCATCGTGGAGTACAGGCCCCTCGTCTCTCC
>CAJJMX010000206.1 GCA_905192935.1 uncultured Mailhella sp. | reverse complement strand
AGCGTTGGGCTCTCCCGTTCCGGTCAGTGCGCGGGCACCTATCTGGTGGGATAGTAAAAGCAGGCCGGGCGTTCCCAGTACCGTCCCTGCGACGGCGTGCGTCCCGACGGACGGCCTGTGAAGGCCCTCACGAAGGAGCAGATCGCCGACATCGTGGCATCCTACGGCGAAAAGGCCGCTCTGGCGAAGCGCGCTGGCTTTGAAATGGTCATGATCCACGCCGGACACGGCTGGCTCATCAACCAGTTCCTCTCCCCCTATTTCAACAAGCGCACCGACGAATACGGCGGCAGCCTCGAAGGCCGCGCCCGTCTGCTTCTCGAAGTTCTCGCGAGCGTGCGCGCGGCCGTGGGACCGGGATTCCCCATTGAAGTGCGCATGAGCGGCTCCGAGCTCTTCGAAGGCGGCTACACCCTCGAAGACGGCGTAAAAATCGCGAAGCTCATCGACGGCAAGGCGGATCTCATCCACGTTTCCGCCGGTTCCTACCAGTTCGGCTTCTTCGACACCCATCCGCCCATGTTCTCCGAACACGGCTGCAACGTGTATCTTGCCGCCGAGATCAAGAAGCACGTGTCCACGCCCGTGGCCACCATCGGCGCGCTCAACGACCCGGCCCAGATGGAGGAGATCATCGCCTCCGGCAAGGCCGACGTGGTGGAAATGGCCCGCGCCCTCATCGCCGATCCCGCCCTGCCCTCCAAGGTGATGGAAGGCCGCGACGACGAGATCGTGCGCTGCCTGCGCTGCTTCGTGTGCATGGCCGAGCGTCCCACCACGGGAACGCGCCGCTGCACCGTGAATCCGCAGATAGGCCGCGAACAGGACTTTCCTCCCATGCCCGCCCGCCGCGCAAAGAAGGTCATCGTGGCCGGAGGCGGCTGCGGCGGCATGAAGGCCGCCGCCACTGCGGCCGCACGCGGCCACCACGTCATCCTCTGCGAGAAGGACGCGGAGCTCGGCGGCATCCTCAGGAGCGAACAGGCCATTCCCTTCAAGCATGAGATGTATCAGCTCGGCCTCACCCTGGCCCGTCAGATGGAGATAGAGGGCGTCGAGGTGCGTCTGAACACCACCGTCACCGCCGACTACGTGGAGAAGGAAGGCTCGGACGCGCTCATCATCGCCACGGGCTCCGAACCCATCGTGCCGCCGCTGCCCGGCATGGACGGCAAAAACGTCATCGTGGTCAACGACTACTACAAGAGAAGCGCGGAATGTGCGGACAGCGTGGTGGTGCTCGGCGGCGGTCTGGCCGGCTGCGAATGCGCCATTCATCTCGCGCAGGAAGGCAAGAAGGTCACGCTCGTGGAAATGCGTCCCGAAGTCGCGCCCGACGCCAACATACGCCACCGTCCCATCCTTCTGCGCAAGCTGAAGGAACTTGTGGACGTGCACACCTCCTGCACCGGCCTTGCCGTGAAGGAGAACGGACTTCTCGTGCGCGACGCCGAAGGCAAGGAAGAACTGCTCCCGGGCGGCACCGTCATCTGCGCCGTGGGCCAGAGATCCCGCAGGTACGATTCGCTCATCGACGCCGCGCCCTTCGTGCGCGTGATCGGCGACGCCGTGCGTCCCTCCACCATCACCACCGCCGTCTATCAGGGCTGTCATGCCGGACCGGACGTGTAGCGTGAATAAAGAAAGGGCGCGGGGAACCCCGCGCCCGGCCGGAGACTCTCCCCTCCGGCTTCTCAGCCGGACCGGGCGCCGCACGCGCCCGGTCTTTGTTTTCCCTGCGGCAGAAGCGCCCTCACGGGCCGCATGTCTTGCCGCGCAGGATGACGGCCGAATATGACGGGGCGCAGCCTGCGGGGCTGCCCCCCTCTCCGCGTCTAGGACCCGGAGCAGACATACCGTTCCGTCCGAAGGACAAGACCTCCGAAGACCATGACGGCCACGGCAATCGCCATGCCGAGATAACCGAAGGCGATGTCTCCCGCGACGGCGGAGGCAAGCCCCCCCGCGCCGCCGATCCCCACGGCGAGAAACGCCGCTCCGGGATGCACGCTCCCCTTCTTCATGAGCATGGCCGCGAACACGGGCACGGCCACGCCGCACACATAGATGTCGTTGGCCATGAGCAGAAGCTCGAGTATGCCGTGCCCCCGTGCGGAAAGCATGAGACCCGCCGCGCCCAAAAGCAGCGTGACCAGGCGGCAGAGCCCCACGCTCCTGCGGCGGAGAAGGTCGTTGCAGAATACCGTGGAAGCCGTGACGAGGCAGGAATCCGCCGACGAGAGCACGGCGGAGAGCAGCGCCACGAGAAGGAGCATGCCCGCCCAGGAGGGCAAAAGCCCCATGGCGACGCTCAGAACGTCGTCCGGGGCCGTGCCTGCGGGCACGAATCCGCGGCAGAGCACGCCCGTGGCCACGATGAGCGCGGCAGAGGCAAAGAGCATGAACACGGCCATCCAGCAGCCGCGCGACGCGCTCCTCGTGTTCCTTGCGCTCAGTATGCGGCCGAAGAGCATGGGGCAGACAAGATAGCTGCCGCCCATGATGACCATGAAATAGGTGAACTTGTCCGGCCCGAAATCCTCGTTGAAGAGCTCGAGCGGCAGGGTCTCAAGGGGCGTGGCGTCATGCCCGAGAAGCCAGAAGAAGGCGACGATGATGCCCGCAAGCAGCAGCACGCACTGGGGCATGTCGCTGCGTATGACGGAAGCCTGACCGCCGAGGCATGAATAGGCCACGATGACCGCCGCGCCCGCCAGCAGCGCCGCCTCCGGAGAGAGTCCCGAAAGCGCGGTAACGAGCTTGCCCATGGCCGTGAACTGCGCCGCGAGTATGGCCAGCCACGCGGGCATGATGATGAGGGAGATGAGCGTCCCTGCCCGGGGACCGAGCCAGGCGGCCACCATTTCCGGCATGGTGTACGCCCCGGATTCACGCACCTTGCGGGCCAGAAAAACGGTAAGCAGCGCAAGGCCGCACGCGCCCGAACCGAGCCACCAGAAGGCGGGAGAACCCGTCTGCCAGGCCAGTCCGGCCATGCCCATGGTGGCGGATCCGCCTATGCAGGACGCCGCCAGGGAAAAGCCCGTGTGCAGCGCGCCCGAGCTCCTGTCGTTGATGAAAAAGGCCTGCGCGCCGTGCCTGCGGCGGGCGTCCAGCACGCCGAGCGCAAGCAGCAGCGCCGCGTAAAGGCAGAATATCAGCAAAGCTCTCTCCTGTCGTTGTCCTCTGAAGGTGTTCCGCCGTGCAGAGCCGCGGACACTACGGCCGCGCACACGGCTTTTGTCAGCACGGCAAGCTCCTCATCGGCAATGATGAACGGCGGCATGAGATAGACCGTGCGTCCGAAGGGACGGATCCATGCTCCCCTCGCCGCAAAGAAATCCTGCCATGCCTCCACGTCCACGCTTCTCTCCATCTCCACCACGCCGACGGCTCCGAGCACGCGCACGTCGCTCACGCCGAGAACGCCGCGGCACGGCGCAAGATCGCGCTTCAACGTCTCTTCGATGTGCCGCACCCGCTCGCGCCAGGGCGAGGAGCAGAGCTCGTCGAGGCTTGCGCAGGCGACGGCGCAGGCCAGAGGGTTGCCCATGAAGGTGGGCCCGTGCATGAAGAGGCCCCCTCCGTGCGCCCTGTCCGCACGGGATATGGTTTCCGCCACGCGCCTTGTGGCCGCCACGGCGGAAAGGGTCATCAT
>CAJJMX010000205.1 GCA_905192935.1 uncultured Mailhella sp. | reverse complement strand
AGGTCGTTTTCAATGAATTCCCTGACTTCTCTGCCGCGTTCACCGATGAGCGCAAGCACGCACACTTCGGCGGAACATCCCTTGATGATGCTGGAGAGCAGCGTGGATTTGCCGCCGCCTGCCGCGGCGAAGATGCCCATGCGCTGACCTTCGCCGCAGGTGAGTATGCCGTCGAGGGCGCGCAGGCCGAGAGTGAGCGGACGGCTGATGATCTTGCGCGTCATGGGATTGGGGGCTTCGGCAAAAACCGGGTAGTGCTGACGGGTCCTGAGCGCCGGACCGCCGTCGATGGGCTGGCCGAGACCGTCGAGCACGCGGCCGAGAAGCTCTTCTCCCACGGGCACGGAAAGGATCTCTCCCGTGGGTATGACCTCGGTGGCGGGGGAGACTCCCTGACAGCTGCCGAGAGGAGAGAGCAGGGCCACGTTGCGGACGAATCCCACGACTTCGGCCTTGAGCGTGAAGTTTTCCCAAGGATTGCTGAGTATGCAGAGTTCTCCCACCTTCACGCCGGGCACGACGGCACGGATGATGGTTCCGACGACCTGTTCCACGCGTCCGCGTACGTCCACGGGGGTCGTCGTCTGCACCGCTTCTTCAAGAAGGGCTCCTATGTACTCGAATGCCATGGCTGCACTCCGCAGGCGCTACTGACGTATTTTGCTGTGAAAGGCGTGTTCCAGAGCCTTGAGCTGTGTCTCGAGACTCGCGTCCACGACGCCGAGCTCGCTTTCCAGAATGCAGGAATCCCGGGAAAGACGGGCATCGGCCACAATGGTGAGAAAGCCGCTCCCGGAGGAGCCGGCGGTCATGGCGGCCAGAGCCTGCGCTACGGCCTCCTCGTCGGCAGGAGCCACCCGCACGGTCACCTTCTGCTGGCCGCGGACGTTGTTCAGGGCATTGCGCACGATGCGCACGATGCGTTCCTTGCCGTCCATCTCGCCTATGATCTTGCGGATGGCCTGATTGACCACGCTGACCAGCGTATCCTCGATGCCTTCAATGAACTCCACGGAGCTCAGGATGGTCTCCATCATCTTTTCCGCGTGTTCCAGCTTGCCTTCCTCAATGCCGTCCCGGTAGCCTTCCTCCTTTTTGCGCTCATAGGCTTCCTGCGCCTGTTCTTCCATGGCGGCGGCCTTTTCGCGTGCGGCGTCAAGCAGAGAGGCGGCCTCGAGGTAAAGGCCGTATTCTTCAGCCTTGATGATCTTTGTTCCTGCGGCGGGACGCACGGAACTTTCACCTAATCGAAACATGGTGCCCATTCCGGAGCCACCTCCCTGAGAAGGATTTTTTTCATGGTGAACCACAACGCCCGGCGCTGTTCTCTCGGGAGCTCGGGAGAAAAGGGTTCTTCCGGCCCGGAAGAGTCCCCGGGACGGGGCAGTCTCGAGGCGGCGAGAGCGCGGAGCTCTTCGGGCCAGCCTGAACTTATGATGGCCATGGAGACGGAGGCCAGCATCCTGATGCGCTGTTCCAGCGTGCCGAGCGAGGCGGGGACAAGAAGGGCTCCCCGCAGACTGCCGACCTGATAGCGTCCGCGCTTCAGCGCGTAGGAAAAGACGTCTGCGCCGAGAGCCTGGCGCATTTCCAGAACGCTGTCGCGGGCGATGAGGTGCGAAAGCTCCTCGGCATGCACGGCCGCGCTGAAAAGAAGGCCGACCTTTTCCAGCGTGCCGGAATCAAGCAGCGCCAGTCGCTGCGACTCTTCGGAAAAATTCCAGTATCCCTTCTGCGGCAGGGGGGCCGGAGACGCCCATGCCCGCCGGAAATCCTGACGGTTCCAGAGCGCTGAGAAAGGTTTGCCGAGAGCGGTCAGTTCTCCGGGCTCGGGCGCGGCATATTCCCGGTTGAAATCGAGCATGGCCCGGAAAAGTCCCGGCTTTTGCGTGATGACTTCGGTAAGAAATCGGTAATCCATGAACTACTGCGCCTTGTTCCTGCGGTTGCGCACATAGATGACGGCGGCCGCGGCAAGTCCGATGCAGGCAAGAGCCAGAAGTCCGGCAAGTCCGGACAGAAGGTAGAGTCTTTCGTCGTCGGTTCCGGCAGCGCCGTTTTCCGGCATGGGAACGCTGACCGTTTCGCGCACGGGCACGAGCATGACGGAGACCTTGTCCTGCATGAGACCGGGAACGGCGTTGGCGGTCAGTTCGCGGATGTAGGGGATGAGTCTCGTCACCTGGGATTCCGGAGTATGCCGAAGGAAGACGGCGGCACTCGGGAGCGTGACGTTGCCGGTGCCGAGGTCGGTCTGACCGAGCACGACGTGCACTCTTGCCGTAAGTACGCCGTCGATGCGTGAAAACGTGTCGGAGAGCTCCTGAGAGAGCGCGTAGGCCAGGCGCGCCTGTTCCTCCGTGGTCGAGGAGATCATGCCCTGCGCGGAGAACACCTGTCCGAGATTCTGAAAATCTTCCCGGGGAAGGCTGTTTTCCTTCAGAATTTCCAGAGCCTGAACGATCTGTTTTTCTTCCACGGCGATGCTGAAATCGTTTTTGGCTGCGATCTTTTCCGCGGAAATGCCGTGCCGGAGCAGGACGGACAGCATGGTATTGGCCTGATTTTCACTGAGTCCCTGATAGATTTCAGCCTTGCAGCCGGCAAGCAGAAGAACCGCCGCGGCAAGGACGAGGCACAGAAGTCGGCGGGATGCGGAACGATACGGGGAGCGGAAAAACGACATGACGGCATTTCCTTGTCAGGACTGGTTGCGGAGCAGGGAGTCCAGTCCCTGCGTCGTCTTCTGGGTGACCTGGGAGCCCGAGTCGGCCTGAAAACGGAGCATGGCCACCTGAAATTGAAGGCTGTAAAGTTCGGACGGCGTGAGGAGCGGCGCGTCGGATGCCGTGGAGGCGGAAGAGAACCTCTCCGCGGTCTGTTCCGGGGCCAGGTCTTCGTCAGACATCGCATCCTTGAGGGACGGAGAGGTCTTTTGAACATCCGGCTGCCCGGCCGCCTCGCCGGGAGCGCTCTGGAGGCCGGTCTGGTCCAGAAGCTGCTCAAAGGCCCGGGAGAGAGACTCCGGCACGGGGGACGGACCGGAACTGACCAGTCCCTCTCCCTGCGGGACGTTCATTCGCTCGAAGGCATCGAGAAGACGGCTTGACGAGGCAAGAGAGACGGCGTCCATGGATGTTTTCTCCTCCGTCCGGAAGGGTTACTCCTTATCCATCTGTTCCATGAGCGAGCGGGCGAGCGATGAGGCGTCGCCTTCAGCATCCGTCAGAGGCAGGAGCACGTCTCTGGCTTCTTCCTTCTTTCCGGCAAGGCAGAGGCAGAGTCCGAGCATGACCGCGGCGTCGGCGTCTTCGGGATGCTCGGACAGGATGCCGTCACGGAGCAGTTTTTCGGCTTCGTCGTATTCTCCTATGACGATGTGGCTGAGAGCCTGCCCGACAAGCGCCGGAACGTGTCCGGGACGTACGGCCAGGACGCCGTCATAGATGGTGCGGGCCTCAAGAACCATGCCCTTGTGACACCCTGCGTTGGCAATGTCGAGAAGGCGGGAGATCTGGGAATCGGTAAGCATGATGTCTCCATGCGATGGACGGTCCCTGTCATGAACCGTCATGGTTGGGAAGGAAAGCCGTCAAGGGCTTTCGACGGGAGGGGCTTTTCTCCGGCGTCATGCCGGTCTCGGCGGGACGCTGAAGCGGCGTCTCCT
>CAJJMX010000204.1 GCA_905192935.1 uncultured Mailhella sp. | reverse complement strand
AAGAATGTAGCCCTTGAAAAACAGCGCCCCGCAACGACGGTCGTGGTACAGCTCATAGACTACGGCGCCGCAATGCGGGCATACGGCCCGGCCGCTGGACAAGGTCACCTCACCCAGCGTGATTCCTCCTGCGCTGGAGGCATGCGGACAGTCCGGGTTGGTGCAGGCAAAGAGACCCTGTATGCCCCGGAACAGCATGTGCGCCCGCACGGGAAACAATATATCCCTGCCCTTCCGGGCCAGCGCAAGTATGGAAAGAAGCGTGCCTGTCATGGGCAGGGCCTGACTCAGAGCGGTATGGGGAAAAACGGTGGAAGCCAGTTCTGAAAGAGAAACCGACGTCCCCCGGCACTGAGCCATGAGGTCACGGAACGGCCGGTACTCCGGCAGGTGTTCAAAGAGCCATTCCCCGGCTTCCGGGACGGAGGTGAAAGGCGCGCCCTTCCGGTACGCCGCCCAAAATCTGTTCAAAGCAGACGTCACATCCTTCTCATCGCTGAAGTCTAAGGCCGAAAAAGCGGCGACATGTTCCGATGGGATATCCAGACCGGCTTCGGGCAGCGCTTTCCTTGATCCGGTGAGCCAGCAAAATGTTTCTCCCCCGGAAGCCGTAAGACTGCCTGCGAACTCCCGCACGGCCTTCCGGTCCCCTTCCCCGGCATCGGGCATACTGGCGGTGGTCAGGATGAACTGTACGCGTTCACGGGCTATGCCGAGTTTATGGAACAAACGGCGCAGCAGAAGTGCCACTTCCCCACCCGAAGCCCCTTTATACATATGGGCTTCATCAATGACGAAAAGCAGGCGGTTTTTCGGTGAAGACTCCAGCCATGTGCGGGTATCGTTCCATATCCCGCGTTCATGCGGGCGAAACAGCATATATTCCAGCATGGAATAGTTGGTGATGAGAATGTCCGGGGTGACGGCCTGCATCTCGAAGCGGGTGATGAGTTCCGCATCCTCGGGATCGATTTTATGACGCCCGCATTCCAAATGTTCCACAAAGGCGGAAAGATCCGCTTTGGCCGGAATACGTCCCTGCTTTTTTAGCTCTCCGATATAGGTATTACCGTCCGCATCGACCACGCGCTTCAGCGTCCGGGCGAGTTCCTTATCCTGATCGCCTTTCGGTGTCGTCCCCGGATACGGTGTGCGCCCCGTGTACATGCCGAACTGCGGCCTGCGGACTTCTTCTCCCGCACAAGTCCGGAAGTGCTTCACAAAACGCCCTTCCCCGTCTCCCATGAGGCGCCGCAGACGGCTCAGCTGGTCGGAAACAAGAGCATTCATGGGATACATGATGATACAGCGCACGCCTCGCTTTGCCCACGTCCGCGGAGTGTCATGCGCCTCACGCACCAACGCGGCCATAAGCGGCCACAAAAAGCACTCCGTTTTTCCAGAACCCGTCCCCGTGGATACGAACAGATCCTTACCGGCGACGGCTTTTTCCAGCGCTGTGATCTGATGCCGGAAGGGACTGAAATAAACACCGAGTCCGTCCGCCGCAAGACAGGAAAAAAAGGTCCGCATCCAGCCCGGAATATCCGCAGCGGACATACCGTCCGGCACTTTCTCATATTCTGCCGACGATTCGACATACGGCTCACGGAACAGCACTCCCTCGTCGTCCAGTTTGTTCTGCAAGGCTTCAAGAAGAACGGGACTTCTGCGGAGATGAGTGATGATATAATCTTTCAGAGCGCCCTTGAGTGCGGCGTGTGCATCCAACATACCTTCAGACATGCGATCTCTCCTCAAAGCGGTAGCCCAGACGGGTCATAACGTCACGAAATGCGGGATAGACCTCCCCTGCCATGATGCGGAAAGCATAATAGCCCCGTTCCTTCTGTGAAGGATCCATGTCAGGCCAGCTGTACAGGCGGAAAAAAGCCTCTTCCGCAGGAGGGAGCAGGTAATCGGGTTTCACAAAAAACAGATTGTCTTCATGTTTCACATCAAAGAACGTCAGCCCACGCTGAGCGAGAAGCGCGGCGGCCAGGGCGGCATAACGGGGGGGCTCATTCCAATACTCAGGAAGAACACGACAATGAAACGTCTTTCCGTCAAAACGATACAACGTATAGGCGCTGTTCCCTTCTTTTCTTCTCATGAGAGAAAGTACGTCTTTGTCAGGCTGATCCTTCCAGTATTTCTGACCGGACCAGGAAAAATGAAGGCGCAAGAATTCCCGATCTTCCGGAAAATCCCGACGCACTTCGTTCAACGACTCTCCCAGACGCACCAGCTCCTTCCGGGAGAGCAACGCCTGAAGGCCGAACATGGAAAAAACATCCCTGTTCGTTTTGCCGGACTCCCCTTTCCGGTAAAAGCCCGCTCCGCTCATGGGCCACGTTTTCCCGGGCCGAAGTCCCCGCAGAAACGATATTCCGCTCGCAAAAGCGCAGGACCGCACCGTGGGAGCGGCACGCCATGATCTGTGATAGAAGCAGCCGCCGCGCTGAAGAACATCCCGTATCTGCACCTGCAGGCCTTCGTTCGTGGCCTCCTCGAAAGAGGCCAGCGCCTTTTCCACATAAGGAAACAGCTTGCGAAAGCTCATCAGTGTCTGTTCCATGACAGCGGCAACATGCTGCAGCGATACGCCTTCTTCCTCCTGCCCCTCTTCCTGCTCCCAGAGGGAGGCCAGCCCCCGCACGGCGGCGACGCTGTACACAAGGCGGCAGTGCCAGTGTTCCGATGGCTCACGGCTTCCCTTGGCTATGCCCAGATCCCGGGACAAGTGCTCAAAAATTCCGGACTCAGCCATCAGATCCGTTCTCCCGAAAGGTCCTCAAAAAGTCGCCGTTCCGCAGAACTCAGGTTATTTTCCGCTCCCAGCCTGTCAAAAAACTCCGTCTTTCGATCCAACGCCACCGCCAGCGGAAAAAGCAGACATGCGACACGGAAAAACTCTCTGCTCCCCGCCGGCATGGAAGCACAGGCCCATGCCGCAAGCTCTCTGACCATGTTCTTCACAACAGGTTTCCGGCTCAGACCTTTTATGGCGTTCACCATATCCGTTACATCCCTGCCCTTCTCTTGCTCCCTGTAGCAGCTGCTTCTACGGCATCCGGTCAGGACGCCGGAACCCTTACCGGTGATGAAAACGTCGAGCACCAGCGGAAAGACATATGCATACAGCCCCGCAGGCTCCAGGGACAAATCATCGGCATAGGGATGGACGAAAATCCACATTTTTCCCGAACCGCTCAGTTCGGAAACCAGCTGATCGATCCAGCGATGCAAAAACGGATGCTTCACCACAATGACGGCAGCATCATCACGCATCACGGCTTCCAGCGCCGCCGGCGTCCAAGCTCCGCAGCAGTCCAGCACGGCGGCATGGCGTCCCGTCATGGCGCAGGAAAGCGCATCCGCAACAGCCATGCCCTGGGGACCAGCCAGCAGAAGCGACGTGCCGCTCTGAAAGGCACCATACAAAAAATGCGCCAGCTCCTTGTCATGTTCCGCGCCGATCGCCTTCACATTATCCCGCAGCACCTCAAGGCTTTCTTCCGTATTCTGTACAACATCGGGGTCTTCCACCGTGTTGCCCGGCCGAAAAAGAAACGGCGCGGGCGTATCGGCAGAAGCGTGCGAAGGCATCGTGGAAGCCTGTGCGCCGGAAGCTCCGAACAAGGCCAGATCCGCAAGGAATCCCGCCGCCTCTTCACGCGCAAGGGAAAGCTTCTCCCGCAGCAGACG
>CAJJMX010000203.1 GCA_905192935.1 uncultured Mailhella sp. | reverse complement strand
GCTGCATTCGGGATGCACGAGCACGCGGCAGCCGGGGAAATGCGAGTGGAAGGCGTCGACCATGTCGGGCTTCATGAAGGATTCATGGATGGGGCAGCAGCCGGGCCAGAGCAGAAGACGGGCGTTCTGCACCTCAGGCGTGTCCAGATTGTCGTGAACGATGTCGAGCACGACCTGCTTCTCTTCGGGAATACCGAGTATCTTCGCCGTGTTGCGGCCGAGATTGCGATCGGGCAGGAAGAGCACGGTCTCGCCTTGGGCAAGCGCCCATTCCAGCATGACCTTCGCGTTGGAGGACGTGCACACGGCTCCGCCGAAGCGGCCGACCACGGCCTTCACGGCCAGAGAGGAATTCACATAGGCAAGCGGCACGACCTTGCGGCCGGCGGCGGTGAGTCTTTCCAGAACGCGCTGCACGTCTTCTGCGCGGGCCATGCGGGCCATGGCGCAGTCGGCCTCGTGGTCGGGCAGGAAGACGCGCTGACCGGGACGGGCCAGCAGACAGGCGGATTCCGCCATGAAGTACACGCCGCAGAACACGATGTTGCGGGCCTCGATGTCCGGAATCCGGCGGGCGAGTTCCAGAGAGTCGCCCACGATGTCCACATGCCGGACGATGTCGTCGGACTGATAGTGATGTCCGAGAATGACAAGATCACTGCCGAAGCGCTTTCTGAGCTCCTCGATGCGCGCACTTGTCGAACCGGACGCACAGGTCTTGATATCCATAAGCAAACCTCTGACGTTTCCAGAGCCTTCCGCCCCGGGAGAATGCCTGTTTAGCCGCGCTCCATCTTCATGCTGAAATCGGCGGAAGGCGCGGAATGGGTGATGCGCCCCACGGAAATGAAGTCGGCCGGACGGACGCGGCTTGCCAGCGCGAGTTCCCGAATGGTCTCGAGCGTCACGCCGCCGCTTATCTCGGCCTCGATGTCGCGGGGAATCAGGGGAAGGGCCTCGGCAAGCTGCTTCGGTCCCATGTTGTCGAGCATGATGCGTTCAGGACGGCAGGCCACGGCCTCGCGCACTTCATCGGCGGTGCGGCACTCCACCTCGATGGGCGGACAGGGCTGATAGCGGCCGCGCAGGGCCTCCACGGCCTTCGTTATGGAACCGGCCGCGTCGATGTGATTGTCCTTGATCATCAGCATGTCGGCAAGGTTCATGCGGTGATTGACGCCTCCCGCCGCACGGACGGCGTACTTTTCCAGATAGCGGTGACCGGGCAGGGTCTTGCGGGTGTCGAGCAGCCGCACGCCGGTGCCCTCCAGCCGCTCCACATAGGCGCGGGTGAGATTGGCCACGCCGGAAAGATGCGTCATGAGATTGAGGATGACGCGCTCGGCCTTGAGCAGCTGAATGGTGTGTCCGTGCAGACGGGCCACCACGGTCCCCTTCTCCACGAGACTGCCTTCCTCAACTTCGGCGTTCCAGGAGTCGGGCGCCATGCCTATGATGGAAAGCACCAGACTGATGAGCGGCAGTCCCGCGACCAGCGTGCGTTCCTTGGCCACGATGAAGGCCTTTGCCTCCTCTTCCGGAGGAAATATGCCGAGACTCGTGAGATCGGGCCCGTCCTCCTCCAGCGCCAGACAGATGAGCCTTGCGGCAAAGTCGCAGGCCGTGTCGGAAAAAACAGCTGAGGTATCGGCAGGAATGACGAAGGGGGGATCCACATGAAGCTCGGGAAAGCTCTGCCCGGCCATATTGGAGCTTGCTCCTGCGGCCTTGGCGTGATATTCAATATCGTCTTTGGACATGTCTGCCTCTTTACTTCTTCCGTTACGGGATGTTTCCCGGAGCAGATATTTTCCACACAATGGAGTGAAGTAACAGGCTAGGCGACCTCTCGCGATTCGTCAAGAGTGTTTGGGGAGAATACAGGATATGAGTAAAAAAACACAATCACAAGCGGATAGTAATCTTGACTCCCTCTCCATCCCCTCCTCTGCCGAACAGTTCTCTTCCGAAAAGACGGGAACCGTCTCGTCCGCTCAGGGCCCTTCAGGCACGGACACAAGTCAAAAGAACGGCGCAAATCCGAAAAATAATGAAAAAACAGCGGATTGCGTCGACGCTCAGACCAGCGCCCCTGAAAAGAGCGCAACCGGCCCCATGAAAAGCGACGCCGCGGTCTCCTCTGCGGAACCGAAAAGCGACGCGGCGGACCTAAGCGGCGCATCGTCTTCGGAGGCCCCCAAAGAGGCCGGAAAGGACGGCGAAGAGGAAGACCTGTCCCTCTATGAAACAAGCGCTCAGGAAGCGGGACTCGAGCTTTGCGGCAGCGACATCAACAGCGAGGACTTCGTGCATCCGGCCGACCGCGCCGAGCATCTTGAGCAGCTTCCGCTCAACAAGCAGCTGTGCGTGCTCACGCATCTTCCCACCGAGGAAGCCGCCGAGGCTCTTGCCGAGCTTGACGAGGAGGTGGCCGGCGACGTTCTGGAGAACATGGACGCCGACGACGCGGCCCGCCTGATCGCGGAAATGGACCCCGACGACGCCGTGGACATTCTCGACGAGGTGGAAGAGGGGCACCGTGACATACTTCTCAGCAATCTGCCCGCCGACGACGCCGAAGAGCTGCGCATGCTGCTCAGCTTCGACCCCGACACCGCCGCAGGCGTGATGAACACGGACATCATCATGGTGTCCTCGAGTTCCACGGTGGACGAGGCCATCATGCTCATCCGCAGCGAGCTGGAAGAAAAGGAAATGCCCTACTACGTCTACGTCGTGGACAGTCAGGAAACGCTCGAAGGCGTCATTTCCCTGCGCGATCTCATGCTGGCGCGTCCCGGCACGCTGCTCGCGAGCATGGTCAACAAGCAGGACGTGATCTCCGTGCAGTACGACACGGACAAGTCGGAAGTCGCCCGTCTTCTCGGCCACTACAACTTCCTCTGTCTGCCCGTGGTGGACAGGGAGGAGCACCTCATGGGCGTGGTCACGCACGACGACGTTCTCGACATCATTCAGGACGAGGCGAGTTCGGACATGCTCGGCATGGTGGGCGCAGGTCAGGATGAAAACGTGGATACGCCGTGGACGCGCTCGGTGCGCATCCGTCTGCCGTGGCTCGTCATCAACATGTGCACGTCCTCGCTGTCGGCCTTCATCGTTTCCATGTTCGAGGGCTCCATCGCCCAGATGGCTCTTCTGGCCGTACTCATGCCCATGGTGGCCAATCAGGCGGGCAACACGGGCCAGCAGGCTCTGGCCGTCATGATCCGTCAGCTTGCCACGGAAAGTTTCGACGCCAAGCGCTCCTGGGGCGCCGTGTTCCGGGAAAGCAAGATAGGACTCGGCACCGGCATATTCATGGCGCTGCTGGCTTACACCGGCGTCATGTTCCTGAGCCACAACAGCATGCTTGCCATGGTCATGGGCACGGCGCTGCTGCTCGACATGCTGCTCGGAGCCGTGGCCGGCGGCGCCATCCCTCTTGTGCTGCGCGCCCTCGGCCGAGACCCGGCTCAGGCTTCCAGCATCTTTCTCACCGCCCTCACCGACTCCGGCGGTTTCTTCATCTTCCTCGGTCTCGCGACCACCTTCCTTTTGTAGGAAGAAGGGCCTGACGCAAAGGCCCGACATTTTACGATACCCGAGTACCACAACCGCCCGTCTGCTCCAGACACACTGTACGGACGCAGGACTTGCACGACGCCCGCTGCGCTTAACGGCGGGAGTGAATCCCGCCTGCTTGCGGC
>CAJJMX010000202.1 GCA_905192935.1 uncultured Mailhella sp. | reverse complement strand
AGTACACGCTTTTATTTTAAACGATGGAGACATTCGGGGGAGATTCCATCCCGGACGGTGTACGTCTTTTCCCCCTGATGCGGAAAAAGGCCCCATGTTCCTTTCAGAAGCATGAGGCCTTTATAGTACCACGTGGTACCCGGTGCGGGGCTTGAACCCGCAAGTCCTTGCGGACGAGGGATTTTAAGTCCCTTGCGTATACCAGTTTCGCCACCCGGGCACACATCTTTCGTACCAGCACCGGCAAAGGATGACAAGAAAAAAGCTTGAGGGAAAATGCGATTCCGCATAGTCCGCCATCTTCCCGTCAGCAGCCGGTCTCTCCTCCCCTTGCCAAGAGGGACGGGAGCTTCTATCCTGAGGCAAACTTTGACCTGCTGGAGTTTTCATGACCTCCTTCGATACCGTTATTCTGCATTTCTGCCGTCTCGGCCCCGCGGGGCTTGCGCCGAAGGCCCCGGGCACGGCAGGAGCCTTTTTCGCAACGCTTCTCGCGCCTTTTCTCTATCTTCCCCTTTCCCTGCCGTGGCGGCTCGTCTTTCTGCTCGTGCTTTTCATTCTCGGCGGTTTTGCCGCGTCCCGTGCAGAAATCCTGCTGAACCGTCAGGATCCTGGCTGCGTGGTCATCGACGAGCTTGTCGGTCAGTGGGTGGCCATGCTCTGCCTCGGCAGCTTCTCGTCAGTCTCCGGCTGGAAGGACGTGGTGTTTCTGCTGGTTCCGTTCCTTTTCTTCCGCTTTTTCGACATCCTGAAGCCGTGGCCGGTGCACGCCTCGGAAAGCTGGCTTCCTTCGGGATGGGGCATCATGATCGACGATGTGCTGGCCGGCGTATGGGCTCTTTTGTGCACCAGCGTGGTCATGGTCATCATCAACCTGGCCTTTCCCGGCGCTCTGACACTGTAACAGCATGAAATATCTTGCCATAGACTACGGGCTCAAGCGAGTGGGCATTGCCGTTTCGGATATGGACGGCGCCTTTGCCTTTCCCAGGTGCACCCTGAAAAGAGAAACCAAGGCCGCCTTCTTCGCCGAGCTTATGGAACTGCTGAACAAGGAGCAGGCCGACGCCATAGTGGTCGGTCTTCCTCTGTACACCGACGGGACGGAATGTCTCACCACCGTGCAGGTACGCCATTTTGTGGAGTCCCTGAAGCGCCGCACGACGCTTCCCGTGTACTGGATGAATGAAGTTCTGAGCAGCGCCGCCGCGGAACATGAACTCTACGACTTCGGCATGGGCTTTCGGGAAGTAAAGAAGGTGGTGGATCAGCAGGCCGCCGTGCTCATTCTCGAAAGCTTTCTGAACCAGCCGGAAGAAAGGAGACTGCGGGCATGACCCCGGATAACAACGAAAACGACACTTCCCTGAGCGGCAGTCCCCTGGCGGGCTCCACGACCGAAGACGAGGCCTCTTCGACCGGGGGATCTCATGCGAAGCCGAACAAAAAGCCGCAGCCTCCCCGCCGCAGACGCCGGCCGCTGCTTTGGCTGGTGGTATTCGTGCTCGTCGTCTGTCTCGGAGCCGGGACATGGGCCTGGCGCGATGCGCGCCACTTTCTGGACACTCCGCCGCAGGAGCCGGGCAGGAGCCTCATCGTGGACATTGAGCCCGGCATGACGCTTGCCCAGGTAGCCGCCATGCTGGAAAAGGAAGGCGTCATTACCGATGCCTGGCGATTCCAGATGCTGGTCCGCTACGAGGAAAAGAGCCGGCACCTTCAGGCCGGCCGCTTTCTGGTAAGCACGGGCTGGCTGCCGGAAACCGTGCTGGACATGCTGGTATCAGGCAAGGCCATGCTCTACAGGCTGACCATACGCGAGGGGCTGGCCTGGTGGGATGTGGCCAAGCTGGTGGAAGACGGAGGCTTCTGCAAGGCCGCGGATTTCACCTCCGTCATTCACGACCCGGAATTTCTCCGTCACTGGGGCATTCCCTTTGATTCCGCGGAAGGCTTCCTTTTCCCCGAGACCTATCTTCTGCCCAGGCCGCGCGAGCTGGACCGCGATGCGGCAAAAGCCGTGGCCAACCGGCTCGTGGAGATGTTCTGGCGGCGTGCGGACAGACTGTGGCCCGACGGGAAAAGACCCTCGACGGAAGAGCTGAAACGCCTTGTCACGCTGGCTTCCATCGTGGAAAAGGAAACCAGCGTTCCCGAAGAACGGGCGCGTGTGGCGGGCGTCTATGCCAACAGGCTGAAAAAGAACATGCTGCTGCAGGCCGACCCCACGGTCATCTACGGTCTGGGCCGCGACTTTGACGGGCCGCTTCTGCGCAGTCAGCTGGACAATGCGAACAACCGCTACAACACCTATCAGAATCCCGGCCTGCCTCCCGGTCCCATATGCTCCTTCGGAACGTCGGCGCTCAAAGCGGCCATCAGCCCGGAAGAACACGACTATCTCTATTTCGTGGCTACGGGACGAGACAGAGGACACACGTTCTCCAAGAATCTGAACGACCATAACCGGGCTGTTCGGGACTACCGCGCGGCGCTCCGGGAAGCCAGAAAACAACCGTGAACCAGACTCCGACCATGCTGTCGAAAGCTCCCGGCCATGAAACTTCTCTCCTCGCTCGTGCTCATGATCTCCTGTCTTCTGGGACTTTGCGCATGCCTCGTTCTGCTGAAGCTGCTGGGATTCTTTGCCTGACCCTTCCACGCTGAACGTCATCCGTCCCGCCACGGCCGTTCCAGGACAGGCATGACGGAAACATGCCGCCCGCAGTACCCCGGACAGAGCTCCCGGATCTGCGCACCATCGTCGGCACTGATTCGTTGTCCGCGCTCCGGCTTTCGTGATGCCGGGGCCTCTTCTCAAAAAAGCGCATGGAAAACGGGGTTCCGTCTTAACGACGGTTCCCCGTTTTTTCTATCCGTGAATCAGTCCTTCGACTGCCGAAACGGCATCAGGACATGCCCGCCATGAACGCAGGAATCTGGGAAACGAGAGCGAACTCGAGAATATAGAGCGGCAGCAGTGCGAGTACCGTGCGCGACCAGGAAAGGTTGAGGGCGAACTTGCAGCCGATGAAGGCCGCCGCCACGAACCAGACGGACGCGATGAGGCTGCCCACCATGGGCACGATGCAGAACACGAGCGGCGCGGCGCTGTAGCAGACCACGCGCAGCGTGGTGGAGAAGTCCGCCCTGTCGGGCTGCACCATGCGTATCATCAGATGATAAAGCCCCGCCAGGATCACCGCCTGAAAGATGGAGAAAAACGGCGTGACCAGGAGCATGAGCGGAAGATTCATGCTTTTCATGAGGGCTTCGGCCATGGCCAGGGTCTTCGGGTCGGTAGCCGTCATCGTCAGCTCCTGCAGCGCCTTCATGGACCAGAGCCGTGAGGCAAGCATCTGGAAAAGGCTCAGAAGCACATAAAAAACGATGGGACGGACCAGCGAAAAGCTGCAACGCACATGCCGGAAAAAGTCCGGGGCATGAAAGAGCACGCCGAGCAGCGTGCGGGAAAAGCTGCCCCAGAAGCCGTAATATTCCGGGCTTTCCCAGGGAGCGCCGTCGGGTCGGCCGTCGTTGCGGGAGGCAGGCTCCTCCTGCCCCTCGTCGTACTGACGCACATGCTCGCGCATGCTCTGCCAGCGCTCCCAGAGGCTTTTCGGATGCTGCGGACGTTCCGGCGCGGCCGCAGGCTTTTCTTCCTTCTTTTCGACGGGTTCCTCCCGGTTGAACTGCGGGATCTCGGCTCCGGGCGGAAGC
>CAJJMX010000201.1 GCA_905192935.1 uncultured Mailhella sp. | reverse complement strand
GTAGTCCAGCGCCTGACGCACGGTGAAGGGCAGATCCTTCCTGTCGCCGATGAAGGCGAGACGGATGTCCTCCCGCATGAGCTCGGGCAGCTCCTGACGCAGAAAGCGCAGGAACAGCTCGAAGAGGAAGCTGACTTCCTTTTCCGGCCTCTGCCAGTTTTCCTTGGAAAAGGCATACACGGTCACGTACCCTATGCCTTTGCGCCGACATTCACGCACGAGCGTGCGCACGGCGTCCACGCCGGCAAGATGTCCTTCGGATCGGGGAAGGCCCCGTTCTCCGGCCCATCGGCCGTTGCCGTCCATGATGACCGCAATGTGCTGCGGCAGTCGTTCTTCCATGCGCCTTTCCACGTCGCCCGCAGACCGGGTTCTCCCTCCGGTCCGCATGACGCGAAAGGCCCGCGTTTGCCCGGCGCGAAATGCCGGACGCGGGCCTTCACGTCGTCAGATTTCCATGATTTCCTTTTCCTTGGCCTGGGCCTTCGCGTCGGCCTTCTTCACGAAGGCGTCGGTGAGCTTCTGCACGTCGTCCATGGCCTTCTTCAGCTCGTCGGCGGAGATTTCCTTGTCCTTCTCCAGCTTCTTGAGCGCGTCGTTCACGTCGCGGCGGATGTTGCGCAGCGCCACCTTGGCATCTTCGGTGTACTTCTTGCTCACCTTGGTGAGCTCGCGGCGGCGTTCCTCGGTGAGCGGCGGCACCGTGATGCGGATGATGCGGCCGTCGTTCATGGGCGTGAGGCCGAGGTCGGACTTCAGAATGGCCTTTTCCACGGGAGAGAAGGCATTGCGGTCCCAGGGCTGGATGGTCACGGTGCGGCTGTCCGGCACGGCCACAGAGGCCAGCTGCTGGATGGGCGTGAGCGTGCCGTAATAGTCCACCTTGATGTTGTCCACAAGGCTCGTCGTGGCGCGGCCGGTGCGCAGCTTGCCGAAGTCGCGGTCGAGGGCGACGAGGGCTTTTTCCATGCGTTCTTCGGCGTCGAGCTGCAAGGTCTCGATATCCATGTTATTCTCCCTTTACTATGGTGCCTGCCGCTTCGCCGCAGACAACGCGTTTGATGTGCCCGCCGAACATGCTGCATACGATGACGGGCACGCTGTTTTCCTGCGCCAGCGTGATGGCCGTGGCGTCCATGACCTTGAGGTGGCGGCGCAGCGTCTCATCGTAGGAGAGCTGATCGAAGCGTACCGCGTCGCTGTATTTCATGGGGTCCTTGTCGTACACACCGTCCACCTTGGTGGCCTTGATGATGGCGTCGCACTTGAGTTCCGTGCCGCGCAGGGCCGCCGCCGTGTCGGTGGTGAAATAGGGATTGCCCGTGCCCGCCGCGCAGATGATGATGCGTCCCTTTTCCATGTGCCGTATGGCGCGGCGATGGATGTAGGGTTCGCACAGTTCACGGATATCTATGGCGGAGAGCACGCGCGTGGGGCAGTCCATCTTTTCCAGCGCGTCCTGCACGGCCACGGCGTTCATGACCGTGGCGAGCATGCCTATGTAGTCGGCGTTGGAGCGGTCCATGCCCTTGGCAGAGCTGGAAAGGCCGCGGAAAATGTTGCCGCCTCCGATGACCAGCGCAAGCTGCACGCCCAGCTTGGCCACGTCGGCGATCTCCTTGCAGATGCTGTGCACGGTGTCGGGGTCTATGCCACTGCCTTTTTCACCGGCAAGGGCCTCGCCGCTCAGCTTGAGCAGCACGCGCCGGTATTTGAGTTCGCTCATCGTCAGCCTCTTCTGGGGTCAGAGTGTGTCGGATCGTCCGTCCCGGAAAGGCCGTGGTCGTAGGGCGCGCCCCAGCCTCCCTCATGGATGCGGACATACTTGAGAAACGTGTAGAACGACGTGTGCGCCGCCATGAGAAAGCCTGCCCGGCCGTCGAGCAGGCCCATCTTGCGCACGTACATGTCGAGAAAGCGCCACGTGCCGTGGAGCAGGCCCGCAAGAACGCCGCCCCGGCGTCCCTGCGACTCCAGATCGCGTGCGCCGCGCTCGGCGTAGTCGTTGAGCTTGTCGAGCTGGTTTCTGAAATTGCAGTAGGTGTAGTGGAGCATGTCGCCCGAAAGTTCGCCGTACGGCCCGGCAGGCACGAACTTCTGATGCGCGCCGCTGTTCTCTATGCGTATGGCCTCGGGCCGGAACAGCCGGAACAGCCGGTCGGGATAGCTTCCGCCGTGCCTGAGGAATCTGTCGAAGTACCAGGTGCGCCGCGGCATGGAGAACGCCGTCTTGTCCCCGGGAGCGTCGAGCGCGGCAAGGATGCTCTTTCTGAGCTCGGGAGAAATGATCTCGTCGCAGTCGAGCATGAGCACCCACTCGGTGGGAGCGTTGGCGGCCAGCCAGTCAAGGCCGTAGCGTATCTGCCTGGCGTTGCCCGGCCATTTGTTCTGGATGAATATGGCCCCGTGAGCGCGCGCAATCTCTTCGGTCCTGTCGGAACTGAAGGAGTCCACAATGAGGATGCGGTCGCAGAAGGAAAGCGATTCAAGACATTTGTCGAGCAGTCTTTCGCCGTTCAGGGTGATGATGAGGGCGGTAAGTCGTACAGCGTCTTCCATAGGCCATCCGTGAAAAGGGCATAAAAAAGGGGAGAGAATGTTCTCTCCCCTTGTATCCTGAACTCCTGACGGATTCAAGCTCACGGACGCGACTTTTCCGGAAAAGTCGCGCCGAAAGGCAGGATTACGCGCCGAGCTGGATGCGGACGAAGCGGCTGATCGTGATGGTGCAGCCGGCCGCCTTGGCGGTGGCCTTCAGCAGATCCTGAACGCTCATCTTGTCGTCACGGATGTAGGGCTGATCGAGCAGGCACACTTCCTTGCAGTACTTCTTCACGGCGCCTTCGGCGATCTTGTCGATGATCTTCTCGGGCTTGCCTTCGGCAAGGGCCTTCTGACGATACACTTCGCGCTCGCGCTCGAGAAGAGCGGGGTCGAGGCTGTCGGCGTCGAGGGCCAGAGGATTGGAAGCGGCGATCTGCATGGCCACGTTCTTGGCGAATTCGGCCACGGTGGCGTCGGCGGGCTTGTCGGTGTCCACTTCCACGAGGACGGCCAGCTTGCCGTTGGAGTGCACGTAGGTGCCGATCACGCCTTCGCCTTCGATGCTCATGCGCACGAAGCGGCCGAGCACGGTCTTCTCACCGGTGGAGGCGGCCAGCTCGTTCATGCTGTCCTGGAAGGCATCGAGGTTTTCGGGGTTGTTCGCAGCCACTTCCTGGGCCACATGCTTGGCAAAGTCCTGGAACTTTTCGCCGCGGGCGACGAAGTCGGTTTCGGTCATCACTTCAACGATGGCGGAAACCTTGCCGTCGGCGCTGGTGGAGGCGGCGATCACGCCTTCGGACGTGGCGCGGTCGGCGCGCTTGGCGGCCTTGGAAAGACCCTTCTGGCGCAGCCAGTCGAGAGCCTTTTCCACGTCGGCTTCACATTCGGTGAGAGCCTTCTTGCAGTCCATCATGCCGGCGCCGGTCTTGTCGCGCAGCTCCTTTACCATGGCAGCAGTAATAGCCATTGTCTTGCTCCTTACAGATAAAAGGGGTTATTCAGCGGCTTCGGCCGTTTCGGCGGCCTTCTGCATGGCAGCTTCGGGATCGGCCACTTCCTTGGTCTGAGCGGCGCCTTCGAGGCAGGCTTCGGCCATGGCGTTCACAAAGAGCTTGATGGCGCGGATGGCATCGTCGTTGCCGGGGATGATGTAGTCGATGACATCGGGGTCGCAGTTGGTGTCGGTCACGGCC
>CAJJMX010000200.1 GCA_905192935.1 uncultured Mailhella sp. | reverse complement strand
CCAGCCCCACCGAACTGCTCATCAAGGAAGGCACGGGCGAGGAAGCCCCGCCGGACGTGGCGGCCGTGGGGCTGCACAACGCGTGGAGTCTCGGACGCACGGGCACGACGGGCCTGCCCCTCACGGAAACGGTCATCACCATAGGCACGGCCACGGAGTGGGCGAACTACATCGTCAAGAACGGCAGTCTCGTGGGTGAACTTCTGGAATTCACGCACATTTCCCTGAAAAGCGGCGACACCATCCTTCGCGGAGGCCCTCTCCGCGGAGAAAGTCTCGACAGGCTGGACCGGAGCATCACCAAGGGCGCCTACGGCTTTTTCGTGGTCAACGCCGGCGAGGTTCCGCCCATCGAAGGCGACAGCCCCTGCATCAACTGCGGTGCCTGCATTCAGATCTGCCCTACGCGCATCGACCCGCGCATGCTCAGCCGCTACGCGGAATTCGGAAAATACAACATGTCCCGGAAGGAGAACTTCCGGCTCTGCGTCGACTGCGGACTCTGCGGCTACGTGTGCATCGCACGGCGCCCCGTGCTCCAGTACATACGCCTTGCCGTCAAGAGGCTTGAGGAAGAGGAACGACTTTCGAATCTCACGCCCCTGGAACCGGTCGGCAAAAAATAGCTTCGTCGCCCATCACGCATTACCGCGAGCACATCAGAGAGAACAGACATGAGCAATTCCAACAACGATATCCTTCTTGCCATCAGTACGCCCCCATTCTGGCACTGCGGGCGGACCATACGCAAAAACAGCATCCACACGCTTCTTGCCCTTGCCCCGGCCGTCATTCTGAGCCTGATCCAGTGGGGCATGCCCGCGGCGCGCGTCATGGCTCTTTGCGTGGTGACAGCCCTCGTGACCGAGGCCGTCTGCCAGATCCTCATGAAGCAGAAGCTCAGTCAGGACAACGGCACCGCCGCCATCACCGGTCTTCTTCTGGCCTTTCTCCTGCCGGCTTCCGCCCCGTGGTGGCTCGTCGTCATAGCCTCGGTCTGCGCCATGGGCATAGGCCGCATGGCCTTCGGCGGATACGGCGCCAATCAGGTCAACGCCACGCTGGTGGGCTGGGCGCTGGTATTCATATCCTTCCCTCTCTATATGGACCCCAACGCCTCTCTGCTGCAGACCACGCTCATCGATCCCCTTCTGAGGGCCAAATACTTCGGAGGCGCGGCCGTGGCGGACATTCCCCTGATCGACCTTCTGCTCGGCAGGCAGCTCGGGGGACTCGGCGCGGTGCAGTCCGGCGCGCTTTTTCTCGGCGGCATGTACCTGGCCGTGAGAGGCATCATCCGCTGGGAAGTGCCCTGCTCCTTCCTCATCGGCGTCTTCGTTTCCGCCTCGATCCTTCATTTGGTGAATCCCGACCTTTACGCCGGGCCGCTGTTCCACATCTTCAGCGGTTCCACCGTGCTGGCCGCGTTCTTCCTGGCCACGGAAGATTCCTGCTCGCCGCACCGGCGTCTTCCCATGCTGCTGTACGGCCTTACCGGCGGAGTGCTCGTGCTTCTCATAAGAACTTTCGGCATCTACACGGACGGCGCTCCCTTTGCCGTCATGCTCATCAACCTGCTTGCTCCCATGTTTGCTCTCATCCGGTCCCATCCCTTCGGTACCGGTCCCAAAAGGGCCAGACGGACTTCCAGCAATGAAGGGAGGACTCACGCATGAAAAGCATCGTACAGATGATTCTCGTGTTGTCGCTCATCTGCGGCACGGCCGGTTTCTGCCTTTCCTATCTGAAAATGACCACGGCTTCCCGCATTGAGAGCCAGGCGCTCACCTTCGTTCAGGGACCGGCCATTCTGGAAGTCTTCAAGGACGCCGACAACTCTCCCATCAACGACCGTCGGGCCTTCACCCTTGCCGACGGAAAAAAGGTCAACGTCTTTCCCTGTCTGAAGAAGGGAAAGCTCACCGGCGTGGCTCTGGAGCAGTTCGGCAGCGGCTACGGCGGCGATCTCGGCGTGGTCGTCGGATTCAACGTGGCAAACGACACCCTTGCAGGCATAGGCATAACCAGCATGAAGGAAACCGCAGGCGTCGGCACCCGGGTGAAGGAGCACGCCTTTCTCAAGCAGTTTCCGGGCAAGGCCGTTCCCGTCAAGCTGAGAAGCGAAGGCGGAGACATCGACGCCGTTTCCGGCGCCACGGTCTCCTCCAAGGGCGTCATGGGCGCGGTGGACAGTGCCGTTGCCGTTTACAAGGAACTCAAGCCTCTCCTTCTGGAGACGTGGAAATAACGGAGGAGCCATGAACCGTTTCATGCAGGAACTGACCAAGGGTCTGTGGAAGGAGCTTCCTCCGTTCCGGCTGCTTCTGGGCCTGTGCCCGGTGCTTGCCGTAACCAAGAGCGCGTCGAGCGGCATAGGCATGGGCATGGCCGTGCTGTTCGTGCTCACCCTGTCCAACATGCTCATCTCCATGGTGCGCAACATCATTCCCTCCAAGGTGCGCATCGCATGCTTCATCACCATTTCCGCCACGCTGGTGGTTGCCGTGGAACTGCTCATGCAGGCCTACGCCTATCCGCTCTATCTGCAGCTCGGCATCTTCGTGCCGCTCATCGTGGTGAACTGCATCATCCTCGGCCGCGCCGAAGCCTTTGCCGCCAAAAATCCCGTGCATCTCGCCATTGCCGACGGCCTGGGCATGGGACTCGGCTTCACCATGTCCCTCACCTTCCTCGGTTCCATCCGTGAAATTCTCGGAGCGGGAACATGGTTCGGTCATCCCGTCATGTGGGACGGCTTCCAGCCCTTCACCATCATGGTGGAAGCGCCCGGCGCCTTCCTCTGTCTGGGGCTCACCCTCGCCGCCATGAACTACGGCACGCACCGGCAGCTCATGAAAAAGAGCCGTGAAGGCGCCGAGGAACTTCCCTCGCCCTGCGGAGGCTGCCGCGCCTGTGCCATGGGCCGTAACAAAGACTGAACCCATCCCGGTCGTTTTTCCCCGCACGCAGAGAGAAAAACACCGGCCGGAAGACAAGGAGAACGCCCATGAGCGTTTTTGAAGTGTTCATTTCCGCCATATTCGTCAACAACATCGTTCTGTCGCAGAACCTCGGCAACTGCCCCTACCTCGGCTGCTCCAAGGAAAAGGGCGTGGCTCTCGGCATGGGCACGTCGGTGATTTTCGTCACCGTCATGGCCACGCTGTGCACATGGCTCGTACAGAAATACCTTCTGGTTCCCACCCATCTGGAATACCTCCAGACTCTGGTCTTCATTCTCATCATAGCCGCTCTCGTGCAGTTCGTGGAAATGTTCCTCAAGAAGGCCGTTCCGCCTCTGTACGCCTCTCTCGGCATCTTTCTGCCCCTCATCACCACGAACTGCTGCGTTCTCGGCGTGACGCTCCTTGTTCAGAGGGAGCAGTACGATCTCATGTCCTCCCTGCTGTACGCCTTTGCCACGGGTGCAGGCTTTCTGCTCGCTCTTCTGCTCATGGCCGGCGTGCGTGAACGTCTGGAGACCTGCCGCGTGCCCAGAGCTCTTGCCGGCACGCCCATAGCGCTCATCATGGCGGGAATCATGTCCCTGTCCTTCATGGCCTTCAAGGGCATGGTCTAGGCGGAATCCGCTTCCTTTTTGATTGGTTTTCATCGTCAGCACAAGGACGTTGCTCATGGTTCTCTATTCCATACTCGCTCTTACCGGACTCGGCTTCGTCGCCGCGGCCCTGCTCGCCGTCGCCTCCCGCTTCTTCGCCGTTTATGAAGATCCCATGGTAGGAAAAGTCA
>CAJJMX010000199.1 GCA_905192935.1 uncultured Mailhella sp. | reverse complement strand
CCCGAGGATTGCCCGGATCAGTGTCGTCTTGCCACTTCCGCTTTCTCCCACAATGGTGCTGATCGCTCATGACGGCATTGGCGACCATGGCCCGTACGGAAGGGGGGATGTCCTCGGCCTTTAAAAGAATGGTGGGGTTTCCTCCCGGAGTCATTTTCCAGAACGAGAACATGGCTTTTCTCCTTGTGCTGTCAGACGAGACAGAAAGTCGCACCGGCGGGGCATCGGGCGTCAAGCGTGTTGTGAGCGCCTCGGCGGTCCGCTGACGGGCATATCCGACGCCGTCAATGAAAAGGCCGCCATGCCAGAAGCACGGCGGCCTGAATATGATCTCGAAAGCCTGCGCGTCCTGACGGGAAATCCGTATGACGCGTCTGTGAAGTGGTTTCCTGTTCAGTACTTCCCTGAAGGTGAAAGTCCTGGGCGAAGCCGACTGTCGGCAGAGGCTTCCGAAAACCGCTGATGAGGTTTAGTGGCAGCCGCCACAGGTCCCTGTGCCGCAGCTGGAGCAGCCGCATCCTCCGCCCATGTTGGGCAGGGGGATTTCGGGCGTGACGAGAAAGCCCATGGGGTTCGCGTCGACGGTGGCTCCACCGATGGTGGCCCACAGTTCCTTCGTCGCACAGAAGGTGTAACCGTCCTGTTCGGTGACGAAGTCCTGCTCATTGGGTTCATCAAGAGCAAGGCCGATACGGGGACCGCTGCATCCGCCGGGAGCGAGATACAGACGAATGGCAGATTTTTCCTTGTCGGCGAAGAAGGCGTCAAGTTCGGTGCGGGCGCTTTCGGTAAGAGTAAACACTGGAATGCTCCGTTAGGGTAAGGGGTGGATATATGGGGAGTGAATCCCCTGAACCTCGAAGCGGACTCTTGTTTAGTGACTGCCGCAGGAGCTGCCGCAGGAACCGCAGCTGCTCCCGCCCTGAAGCGGAAGTTCAGGTTCGACGATGAAGCCCATATAGCTTACGTCGATTTTTACGCCGCCGATGCGTTCCAGCAGCGATTTTTCCAGACAGAACGTGAATCCGTTGACTTCAAAGGCCTGATCATTGTCGTTAGGCTCGTCCAGAGCCAGAGCAAGACGGGGACCGCTTCAGCCGCCGGGGGCCAGGTAAATGCGGATGCCGGTTCTGGGCTTGTCGGCGAAAAAGGCCTCAAGCTCCTGACGGGCAGCATCGGAAAGATTGATCATGTACATCTCCAGAAAAGTGGTTTCGGTAAAAATAGGAATCGTTCTCGACTTTGTCAATGGAAGGAAAGAGCATTTCCTCTTTTTTGTTCCCTGGGCAAAGGCTGCGTACAAACCGGACGGTTTCCGGCCCGGGCAGGGCGTGCGCATGGGGGGACGCCCTGTCCGGACC
This sequence comes from uncultured Mailhella sp., assembly GCA_905192935.1. Classification (GTDB taxonomy): domain Bacteria; phylum Desulfobacterota; class Desulfovibrionia; order Desulfovibrionales; family Desulfovibrionaceae; genus Mailhella. The sequence continues at coordinate 2,396 of CAJJMX010000199.1, read as the reverse complement.
GGGAAAAGCGCGGCGTCAGGCGCGGGCGGCATTCAGACGGGCGAAGCCTTCTTCCAGATCGGCCTTCAGGTCTTCCACGTCTTCCAGGCCTATGGCGTAGCGCACAAGCGTGCAGTTGTCGTCGTTCCAGACGGGGGATATGCGGTTCAGGGCCGTGCGCTGCGGATGGCAGTGTTCCACAAGGCTGTCGTAACCGCCCCAGCTTGCGCCTATGCTGAACATCCTGTAGCCGTTCAGCATGGCGGCCACGGCCTTTTTCTCCATCTTCGGCAGCACGATGGAGAAGAGCGATCCGCCTCCGGAAAAGTCGCGGGCCCACAGTTCATGCCCCGGGTCTCCTTCCAGCGGCGGATAAAGCACCTGCAGAACTTCGGGACGGCTCTTGAGCCAGCGCGCCAGCGTGAGGGCCTGTTCAAACTGCGTCTGCATGCGGACCTTCATGGTGCGAAGTCCGCGAAGGGCCATGTAGCAGTCGTCGGGGGAGGCGATTTCTCCCATCTGCACGCAGAAGGCGCGCATGCGGCGATAGAGCTCGTCCGTGCGGGCCGTGATGATGCCCATGACGAGATCGGAGTGACCGGCAATGAACTTGGTGGCGGCTTCCACGCAGATGTCCACGCCCGCGGCGAGAGGTTTGAAGTAGAGGGGGCCGGCCCAGGTGTTGTCCATGATGACGATGGCGCTGTGCGCGTGGGCGGCCTTCACTATGGCGGGAATGTCCTGCATCTCAAAGGTGAGGGAGCCGGGAGCCTCCGTATAGATGACCCTGGTGTTCGCCTTGATGAGAATGTCGATGTCCGCTCCGATGCGCGGATCATAGAACGTCGTTTCCACGCCGAAGCGGCGCAGGATGGTTTCGCAGAACATTCTTTCAGGGCCGTAGACGCTGTCGGGCATGAGCACGTGATCGCCGGCGCCGACAAAGGCGAGAAGCGCCTGCGTGCAGGCGGCAAGCCCGGAACTCGTCACCATGGATCCGGCGCCCTGTTCCAGACTGTTCACGGCCTCGCACAGGGCAAAGGCGTTTTCCGTGCCGAGCGCGCCGTAACAGACGTTGCGGAATTTGGCGTCTCCGGCTTCGTTGGCGTCGAATTCTTCCAGCGTCGGGGACACAATGGTGGATGCCCGATGTACCGGCATGTTCACAGGACCGCCGACCCGCAGCGGAGCGCGTCCGGCATGAACGAGAATGGAGGCGTCCTTCATGCTACTTTGCCTCCGCAGGGGGAGTGATGAGGGGAATGCCCGCACCGGTCCTGACGGGCTTGTCGGAGGAGGGGACATCAGCGTTCTTCTGCGCGGGGGGCATGATGAGCGGCATGCCTGCGCCTGCGGGAGCCGCCGCGCCGCGGTCGCCTGCACCGCGCATGGCCTTCATCATTTCACCCATGTCGGGCATGCTCATGGAGCCTCCGTGTCCGGCGGAAAAGGCCTTCCATTCCTCGAGATGGATGGTCCCGTCATGGCTCGTGTCTATGATGTCGAAGGCATTGCGGCTGAGGTTCGGTCTGGCGGCGGAAAGTTCCTCCCAGGTAAGGCTTTTGTCATGGTTCGCGTCCATCTGGTCGAACCTGGCGGCGGGATCGGAGACGGAGGGGGGCATGCCCTCCCCGGCGCCGGGCATGGCGAGAGCGGGCATGGAACAGGAAAGAGCGAGAATGAGGGCGGCAGCCCCGGAAGCAGCGATATTCATGAAGTACCTCTTGAAAGCGTTGTCGAAACGGACGGTTTTCTCTGCTCAGGCGTACAGGACCGTCCGCAGACGGCCGGAAGGGGAGATGGTGTCTTTGTCTTTCCGAAGCCCGGGCTGAACAGGGAATTGACGCAGAGATCGCCGCGGCGGATTCTGCGGAAACAGACATATGCCGAAATGCAGAACGGAGGAAGTCCTCCGTTTTGCGCGGTCAGCATGACACGAGCGCAGGGCAAGTGCAAGCATGGCGGAAGAGATGTGCGCCTTGCCATTCCTGCTGTTATGTTACAATATCGGCGCGGAGGCTGCATGATACGTCCTTTCTGCAACGATGATGTTGATGAAGTGGTGCGCGTATGGCTGGAGGCTTCCGTGGATGCCCACGGGTTCATCCCCCGGGCATACTGGGAAGCCGTGGCAGAGGACATGCGCACGCTCTATCTTCCCCTGAGCGATGAAATAGTTCTGCATATCGACGATCAGACCGGGAAAGTCGATGCTTTTCTGGCTTTTGTCGATTCCTATCTTGCCGCGCTCTTCGTCGTTCCCCAGGCTCAGGCAAAGGGGCTCGGGAGCAGAATGTTCCGCATTGCAAGCCGGATGCATCCTGATCTGACCCTCAGCGTGTACAAGGAAAACGGCAGGGCCGTATCTTTTTACCGGAAGCGGGGTCTGGTCGTGCTCGGCGAGCGCGTGGAGGAGA
>CAJJMX010000198.1 GCA_905192935.1 uncultured Mailhella sp. | reverse complement strand
GCTTTTCCGGACCAAAGTCGAAGCCGAGGGCGATGTTTGCCGTGGTGAATCCGCCGAGATCGTAATTGCTGCTTCCCGAGGCGGAACGGTACACCGTGGCGGACTGGCTGCGGCCGTACACGTCGGCACGAAAATCCAGATCTTCGGCAAGAGCCCTGGCATAGCGCACGCCGTAGCGCCCGACCCACTCGGGAGTGGCGGTGTCCCAGGTCTTCCAGCCCTTGCCGTCGTCGTACTGACGGCGCATCCAGGTGAGCGTGGCGTAGGGCGTAACATCACCGAAGTCCGTGGCAAAGCGGTAGCTTGCCGCCAGTTCCGAGCCGAAGGTGGTGGCGTCGGCCACGTTGGTGTAGGTATACACGGCGCTGCCGGCACTGACCGGCACGGACGCGATGTAGTTGTCGGCCAGGGAGTAGAAGAAGGCCAGATCGACATCCAGATCCCCGTGATTATAGCGCGCGCCCACCTCAAAATTGTTGGAGGTCTCCGGATCAAGATTCGGATTGCCGTAAATGGTGCCGCCGCCCATGGCTGTGCCTATGTACTTTTCCGTAAGGTTCGGCACGCGGAATCCCTGCGCCCAGCTCGCCCGAAGCGCCAGGTCCTCGATGCCCGTCCATACGAGCCCCACGTTGAACACAGGCCTGGAATCGGTGTCGTCGCCGAGGGCCTTTCTGTCCACGGAGCCGGAGTTGTCGAACATGGGCCGGGTCATGCCGCCCATCTGCATCTTGCCGGTATAGGGATCGGAAATTTCCTCGCCGCGCGTAAGCTTCGTCTGCACGTGCGTCCAGCGGACGCCGTAGGTAAGAGCCAGATTCCACGGGAGCTGACTTTCCATGGATGCGAACAGCGACTGATTGAGCTGACTGCCGTCGTAATACTTGTCGGTCACCTTGTTGATGAGGATGCTCATGGCCGGAGACATGGATATCCTGTTGTTCAGGTACGTTCTGCCGTCGGAATTGAGCCTGTCGTCATTGAGCTCATACCCGGCTATGAGATAATGATCCGCCCCCAGCTGCCAGTCCGTCTGAAGCGACAGGCCGCGGCTTCGTATGATGTTGTGCGCAAAGTTGTCCATCACCACGTTGGAGGCCATGTAGGACACGGGCCTGCCGTTCATGCTCGTGCTGCCCGGACCGCCCGCCTGCCCCACGTAGTTGCGCATGTCCTTTTCGTTCTTCTGATACCAGGCATCAAAACGTACACGGGTCAGGTATTCGCTGATGTCCCGGCCCTCGGCAAACATGGAGTATTTGGTGCGCGCCCACTTGGGCACCCGGACAAAAAAGCGGTTGCCTTTTCCGTTGTCCTTCATGGACGTGGAATTGAACGCGCCCTTGTAGTAATCCAGCCCCGCGCCGAGGGTGAAATGCTCGGAAAAGTCGTAGCTCAGAAAGGCCGAAGCGTCGGTCTGACGGAAGTTCGTATTGTCGAGCTTTCCTTCGGGAGTGTGGATGTCGCCCTGATCCGAGTGAGAGCCGGACAGGCTGTACTTGAAGCCGTCGATGTTGCCGCGCACGGCCGCACCTTCGGAAAAGCCGCGGGACGCTCCGGAAAAGCCCGTCCACACCTCGCCTTCCACGGGCTTCTCTCCGCCCTTCTTCGTGATGATGTTCACCACGCCCCCTATGGCATCGGAACCGTAGAGCACGGAAGCCGGTCCCTTGATGACTTCAATGCGCTCGATGCGCGAGGCATCAATGAGCATGGGAGAACCGGACATGGACTTGTGCTCGGAAATTTTCTGACCGTCTATGAGCACCAGCGTGCGGAAGGCGTCTTCACCGCGTATGGAAATGCGCTTGAGCCCCTGGGAACCGTCGTTCTGCACCTGCACGCCGGGCACGTCCTCCAGAAGTTCGCCCACGGTGCGCGCACCGGAACGCTTCACGTCTTCGGAGGTCATCACGGTCACGCTCATGGGAACCTGCTGCAGTTCCTTTTCCACTCTCGTCGCCGTCACGTACACGTCCCCGGCCTTCACGGTATCCTCCGCAAGGGCAAAGGGGGCGGGGAGCAGAGCGCAGGCAAGCAGCACGGCCGAAAAGCCTGCCCACGTCATCGTCGTCTTCTTCATCTTCCATTCCTTATCGTTGCGCTTCCCGAAAGGAAGCATCGTTGCTTCCGGGTATGAGCCGCTCCGCAAGCCTTTCTGCTCCGACGGCCGGATACGCCCTTCGGCCGCCCGTGCTGCGAAGATTCCGCCCATTCCCTGAAGAGAGGTCCGCAGCCGCCCTGCCCCTGACGACAGCACGGCCCCTCTTCTCTTATCTGCCCGACTCCTCCAGCTCATGCTTGAGAAAATCCTGCATGAGCTGGGAAAGATTCACCTGCCAGAACTGACCGGCAAGGGTAAGCACCATCACATCTTCACGCATTTCCACAAGCCCCGCGCGGCTCCACTGCTCAAGGAGGGGCTCGAGAGCCCCGCGCAGATCAAGCCCGAAGGCCCGATGAAGAGCCGCCATATCCAGCCAGCCCTGCTCCATGGCTGCGGCCACGGCACGGAAGAGATAAAAATTCGGGTCCGGACGCATGAGCGCCGCCACAGCCTTGCGGCCTTCGTTCACACGCTCCTGCCACACGGCATAGCTGCTCTCGTTCATGTAGAACCATCCGCCGAGATTGCCGCCCGCTCCGGGTCCGAAGGCCAGACAGTTCGCACTGCCTTTGACCTTGAGATTGTACAAATTGCGCTCCCGGCTGGTGCGCGCCCAGTGCGTGAGCGAAAGCCGACGGTAGAAGGCCTTTTCCAGCGTCTGCACGGCTGCGGCAAACATGGAGGACTGAAGGGGAATGTCCGCCGCAGGAGGCAGCCTTCCTTCCCGTATGGCCCTGCCGAGCGGCGTCCGTTCATAGACGTTGAGCTGATAGCAGTCCAGGCCGTCGAGTCCGGCCGAACAGGCCGCGGCAATGTCGTCCAGCCATACGTCCATGCTCTGCATGGGAAAACCGAAAATAAGATCGACGATGACGGCCGCCTGATTGTAGCTCTTCAGCCTCTCCAGCCTGCGAAAGACCTCTTCCCGGGCGGCCAGACGCCCCATGCTCTGCCGTATCTTCGTGTTGAAGCTCTGCACGCCCAGAGAAAAACGGTTGGCACCTCCGGCAAGAGCGGCCTCCATCTTTTCCGGCCCGAAATTGTGCAGACGCCCTTCCACGGTGATCTCGCAATCGTTGGCAAGGGGCAGATATGCGCGCACGCCCTTCAGAAGCCGCTCCAGATCCTTGGCTTCCAGTGCCGTGGGCGTGCCCCCGCCGAAGTACACGGCATGCACGGGCCCCTGCTGCTGCGCGACGCGGCTTTCCCAGATACGCAGTTCTCGAAGCAGCGTGTCCACATAGCGTGCACTCTCCTCCCGGCTGTAGCCACGGTTGTAGAACCCGCAGTACAGACAGTGCGTCTCGCAGAACGGCACATGGATATAGGCCACGCTGTCCCGGCGCCGCGGGATGTCGAGAAGCCGCTCAAGGCTCTCCTCCACGGCGTCAGGCGCAACCATGCCGCCGCCCACGCCGGGATGCACCGCAATTTTCCCGTCAAACGCACGGGAAAGAGGGTCCACACCTTCCCTTGCAAAATATCTCTCCAGACCCCGGCGCTCTTTTATCCCGGAAGAGGCCACGGCCATGCCGTTCAGGCGCGGAGTCTCGGAATCCGGCCGTTCCTGAATATTCTGTTCCATGACGGCGCTCATTCATTCCTCGCTTCATGTTGGCAGGTATAAAAGTTTTATTCAGCAAACTTTTTCCAGGTAATAAAGAAATTGAAATTCATTGTCAACTTAAAGTT
>CAJJMX010000197.1 GCA_905192935.1 uncultured Mailhella sp. | reverse complement strand
GTCATGCCCCAGGCCTGGGCGTCCGCCCCTTGCATCATGCAGGGGTCCGACGGCTTCCGGCGTCCGGCCCCGCCGGTATTTGCATACGCGCCGCACGAAAAGAGGATGTTCTTCGTCCTTGTCTCCCCTGCGTCGACTCTTACCCCTGCCCGACGGCCGGACGGCAGGAACCGGATCATTCATGCGCCTGCTTCTTCCTTCCATCATCATGGCGGTCTATGCCTTCCTGAGCCTGGTCCTTCCCCTGAAGGCGGGGCCATTCGCCAAAGCCCTGCTCGGCGCCGCGCTCATGGCCGCCGCGCTCAAGTATGTTTTCTATCAGGTCGTCGGCGGAGGCTTTTTCCGGCCCGACCTGCCCGTACCGGTCATGCTGACGGCGGAAGCGCTGTACGGCGCGCTCATGGTGCTTTTCGTCCTTGCTCTCGCCAAGGACATCGCGGGACTTCTCCTGCGGCTCTCCCATCTTGCCGGCACCTCGTGGCGTCTGCCCTCCACGGCGGGCATGCGCTGTGCCGTGCTCATGTGTCTGGCTCTTGCCAGCGGCGCCTGGGGCACCTGGCAGGCCGTGCGCGTGCCCGACGTGCATACCGTGGACATCGCCGTTGCCGACCTTCCGGCAGAACTTGAAGGCTTCTCTCTCGTGCAGCTCAGCGATCTTCATATCGGCCCGGTGCAGAAGAAGGCCTGGCTTGCCGAAGTGGTACGGAAGACCAACGCCCTCACCCCGGATGCCGTGGTCATCACCGGCGACATGATCGACGGCCTGCCGGACGCCGTGCGCAGGGAAATGACGCCGCTTGCCGATCTTCGCGCCCGCTGCGGCGTGTTCGGCGTCACGGGGAACCACGAATACTACTACAACGCGAAAGGCTGGATCACGGAATTTGAACGTCTCGGCATCACCATGCTGAACAACGAGCACCGCGTGCTCCCCGGCGGTCTGGTGCTCGGCGGCGTGCCCGACGTTTCGGCCGGGCGCTTCGGCCACGACGGCGCCGACGTGGACAAAACCTTTGCCGGCGCGCCTTCCGGGCCGCGCGTGCTGCTCTCCCACAAGCCGACGGGCGATAACATCCCCGCGCCGGGCGTGACTCTCCAGCTTTCCGGTCATACGCACGGCGGGCTCATCTTCTTTCTTGCGCCTCTCATCGGCTTCTACAACGGCGGCTACGTCAACGGCCTCTACTCCACCCCGCAGGGCGGACTTGTCTACGTCAATCCCGGCACGGGACTGTGGAACGGCTTCTCCTGCCGCATCGGCGTGCCGTCGGAAATAACGAGGATCGTGCTTCACAGGGCCGGGACCGCTGAACCGATGCCTTTTCCTCTTTGCCGGACGGAAGCCGGATGCAGGGGGCCCGGGCCCATCCATGCGCCGCGGGATAGGGCCTTCCGTCCGGCAATCCTTCGTCGTGCCGACGCCTGCCGCACTCCCCTGCGCTCATAACCTGCCGGGCCGGGCTCGACGCGGCCTCGAAAAAGACGAGCCGTGCTCCCGAAGGGCTCTTCCATCCATGCCGCCTCGCGCTGTCGGCCCCCGGCTCTCTTCCCCGCCTTCCAGAGGAACGCCCCTTCATCCCGCCCGCAGGATCCGTTGCCGCGCTCCTCTCGGCCCTTACCGCCTCGACGCCTTTCCGGCTGAATCCCCCGCCAAAAGCGGCGGTCATGCCGGCAGAGACCATGCGCTACGCACGTTTTCCCTCAGGCCGCAACGGATGCGCCTGTGCCTGAGAATTCCCCGGAAAATTTTCGTTTCCCCCTCTTTTGGGAGGGGCGTCCGGCCTTTTTCTCTTGCGCAGAAGCCGCGCATGTCCCGCGTTTTCCGCCTCCCGACAAGGCGAAGGCCGTTTTCCTTTCTTCCCGGCAGACCTTCGCCGAAGCGGCACGGGACACAAAAAAGGCCGGAGGACTTGCCCCCGGCCCGAAGCGTTGAAGATATGCGGCTCACTCCTCCATGACGGAGGTACCGCGGCGCACCTCGATGACGTGCTCGATGCCGCGCAGCTTGTCTATGGTCTGGTAAAGATGCACGGCGTCGCGCACTTCCACGGTGAAGTCCATCTGGGAGCGGCCGTCGACGGTGGACTTGATCTGAAGGGCGTTGATGTTGACGTCCTGCTGCACGAACACAAGACTGATCTTGGCCAGAAGACCCTTTTCGTTGAGACCGAGGATGCTGATCTCGGCCGGGAAGGGCTTGCTCTCCTCATTGTTCCAGGTCACGGAAATGAGGCGTTCCGATTCCATGTTCTGCAGATGCGGACAGTTGGCGGTATGCACGATGACGCCGCGGCCGCGGCTGATGAAGCCGACCACCTGATCGCCGGGCACGGGCTTGCAGCACTTGGCGAAATGGATGAGCGTATCTTCTATGCCCTTGATGGTGATGCCGTCGGAAGGCTTCTTGACCGTGCCGTCCGGCTTGGCGGCCGTGCTCTCGGGCACGAGTTCATGCTTGGGCGTAAGGATGGAAACAAGACGCTGAAGCACCTTGCGGGGCGTCAGGCGTCCCGTGCCCACGGCGGCGAAGAGGTCGTCCAGCACGTTGAGGGAGAACTCCGGCACCACGAGCTGAAGCCTGCCGTCCTTGGCCGCCTTGGTGACGTTGAAGTCCATCTTGCGGCCTTCCTTTTCCAGAAGCTCCTTGCCGAGAGCCACGGCGGCCACGCGCTCTTCCGTGCGCAGGTAGTGCTGGATGCGGCTTCTGGCCTTGGAGGTCTTCACCATTTTCAGCCAGTCGCGGTGGGGATGGCGGTTCTTGTCGGTGATGATCTCCACCATGTCGCCGTTCTTGAGCGGCGTGGCGAAGGGTTCAAGCTTGCCGTTGATCTTTGCGCCCACGCAGTGCGCGCCCACGTCGGAGTGGATGAGGAAGGCGAAGTCGAGGGACGTGGCGCCCTTGGGCAGCTGCTTCACCGCGCCCTTGGGGGTGAACACGTAGATTTCGTCGTTGAAGAGGTCCATGCGCAGCGAGCTCATGAACTCGCGGGAGTCGGCCTCGTCCCTCTGGCGCTCCATGAGATCGCGCAGCCACTGGAACTGGGGCATGTCCTGCATGGCTATGGCGTGATTGCGCTCCTTGTACATCCAGTGCGCGGCCACGCCGTGTTCGGCCATGTTGTTCATCTCTTCGGTACGTATCTGGATCTCGATGCGCTCGCCTTCGGGACCTATCACCGTGGTGTGCAGGGACTGGTAGCCGTTGGCCTTGGGCATGGAGATATAATCCTTGAAGCGGCCGGGAACGGGCTTCCACAGCACGTGGACGAGGCCGAGCATGGCGTAGCAGTCGCGCAGATCGTTGCCGATGACGCGGAAGGCGATGATGTCGTGCATCTCGTCGAGGGGCGTCTTTTGCGCCATCATCTTGCGGTAGATGCTGTAGGTCTGCTTGATGCGGCCGAAAACGCGTCCGTTGATGCGGTTTTCGGTCATGATGGCCTCGATCTTGGCGATGACCTTGGAAATGAGCTGCCGCTCGACTATCTGGTTGTCCTTGAGCCAGGTGGTGATTTCGGCATAGGCGTCGGGCTGGAGATAGCGGAAGCTCAGATCCTCAAGCTTCTGCTTGAAAAGATGCAGGCCGAGACGGTTGGCGAGCGGCGCGTAGATGTCCATGGTTTCCTGGGCGATGCGCTGCTGCTTGTAGGGCTTCTGGAAATCCAGGGTGCTCATGTTGTGCAGACGGTCGGCCAGCTTGACCACGGGAACGCGGATGTCGTGCGCCATGGAGAGTATCATCTTGCGGATGTTCTCCGCCTGCGCCTCCTCCTTGGTGTCGAAGGTCATCATGTTGATCTTG
>CAJJMX010000196.1 GCA_905192935.1 uncultured Mailhella sp. | reverse complement strand
GTGTGGGCGGGGTGCACGTTGGTGAAGAAGTCCGTGTTGGGCAGGATGGTGTAGCCCTTGGCGAACAGCGCCACGATGAGCCCCAGGGCCATGAAGATGAGCATGACGCCCACGATGGGATAGAAGCGGCTCACGATGCGGTCAAAGGGAATGATGGTGGCCACGAAGTAGTAGGCGAAGATGAGCACGCTCCACGCCAGCGTGGGAGCGGACGGGAACAGATCGGTGAGAAAGTGCGGGAACAGGCTGGCCAGCAGGGCGGCCGGAGCCAGCACGAAGGTGGCTCCCACCATGACCATGAAAATGACGGTGAAGCATTCCATGAAAATTCGCACGCCCGAGCCAAGGTTGCGGCCGATGATCTCGGGGTAGCTGATACCGTCTTCCCGTATGGAAATCATGCCGGCGATGTAGTCGTGCACCGCACCGGCGAAGATGGAGCCGAAGACCACCCACAGCAGGGCCACGGGACCGTACAGGGCGCCGAGAATGGTGCCGATGACGGGGCCGAGTCCGGCAATGTTGATCATCTGGCTCATGTAGAGCTTCCAGAGGGGCATGGGCTCGAAGTCCACGCCGTCCCTTCTGGTCATGACGGGAGTTTTCCGGGACGCATCGGCCCCGAACACACGTTCCACAAAGGCGCCGTACACGGCATAACCTGCAATGAGCAGTGCACAGCAGCCGAAGAAATAAAGGGTGCCAAGCATAACAGTTCCGGCTTGCGCCGGTCCTCCAGTGCCCTCTCCAAAGGGCTGGCTTGTCCGCGGGCTCTGCGGCCGCGGGAACACGAAATCGTTCCGCCCGGGGAATCGGCGGAACAGGGATGGCCTGCAAAGGAAGGCGGGCGGACTCTTTCCGCCGCGGGATCCCGGCAGACGTACCCGACCTCTGCCTTGCCGTGCAGGGAGAACCGCAATTCCCTGTCACGGAGTAGGTTTTGAACCTTGCTCCTGTGACGGAATATTGTCAACATACTAAATTTGATACTTTTTTGTCTTGATTTTGCGCATTTTTGGACATTGTGCCGAACCGAATCACAAGGCACGAGCCGAACCGTGTTCCGCAGGGGGAAGACCGGTGAGGGATGCGTCATGCGTCGGGCCGCCGCGCGGGGCGATGCGCCTGACAGGAACGGCATGAAGGCGCGCGACGGGGCCCGGTCTTTGCGGCACGGGGAAACGGCCGGGATCCTGAAGGGGGAGCGGCTTCGGGGACGGAAGGGGGACATTTTGTTCCGGGCCTGCGGGGGAGCAAGAAAAATGGATTGACAGAAGGCTGCGCCGATGAAATTCTTTTTCCGTGCCCCCTTGTGCTTCAAGGGTGCGGTACCGGCCTTCGTCGGCCCGGTCTTCCGGCGCGCGACGCCGGTCACGGACTGAAACAGCACTGGTTCAAGGAGAATGTCATGAAGTTTGATCTGGTCATCCATGTGAACACCAACGACCCCAACGTGTTCAGCCTGGCCTTCAGTCAGGCCGCCAACTACAAGAAGGAAGCGCTGCTCAAGCGCCATAAGATTTCCCCTCAGGACATTGCCGCCAAGGCCGGATTCATGGCACTGGAAGAGCCGGAGACCTTCAAGCTCGTCATGGTCGTCAACGGTCCCGCCGTGCAGCAGCTCGTGAAGGAGAACACCGAACTTCTGGGCAAGGCGCAGAATGCCGTGGCCAACGGTCTCAAGATCCACGTGGGGCAGTGCGCCATGAACTCCTACCATGTGGAAAAGGACATGCTCTGGTCCTTCGTGGAAGTGGTGCCTTCCGCCACGCTGGACCTCGTGCAGCTGCAGAATTCCGGCTTCGCCTACATGAAGGTGTAAGTCCTTCACGGATGGAAAGTACGGGCGGAGGAGCGCGGCTCTTCCGCCTTTTTTCGTGCCTTTTTTGCGGCGAAGGGCGCATGTCGGAGCGCGGATGTGGAGCGTCTGTCTGCCGAAAGCGCGGAAGACGGGGCCGGACCGGGAGAAGCGCCGTGTTCCTTCCGGCGACGGGGGGCGTTGCGTCGGGGGGCGTGACGGCGTTCTTTGTCCGCCTTGTAGGGGACGCCACGCGCCGGGAGGCTTTTTACGATGCGCGGAGGGCGCAAAAAAGGCGTCGTTTCCGAAGAAGCGACGCCTTTGTGTTCATGAAGCTTCAGGTCAGGCTATGGAGGAGCCGCTCGGCGCGTCGGCCGTGAGCAGGGAGAGGCCGCCGTCGAATTCGGCGGTGAGGATCATGCCCTGCGATTCAAGACCGCGCAGCTTGCGGGGAGGCAGGTTGGCCACCACCACGACCTTCTTGCCCACGAGGTCTTCGGGCTTGAAGTGGGCGGCGATGCCGGAGACTATCTGACGCGGCTTTTCCTCGCCGAGGTCCACGTCGAAGCGCAGCAGCTTGTCGGCGTTGGGATGCTGCTCCGCCGCAAGGATGGTGCCCACGCGCAGGTCGAGCTTCTGGAAGTCCGTGAACTCGATGGGAGCCTTGGGGCCGGTCTCCGCGGGAGCGGGCTTGGGCGCAGGAGCCTTCTTTTCCTTCTTCGGCTTTGCCGGAGCGTCTTCCTTTTCCATTTCGAGGCGGGGGAAGAGGTTGGAGGCGGAGGCGATCTCAAGACCGGTGCGAAGGTGCATCCTGTAGTGCAGAACGTCGTTGAGCGCGGCTTCGGAAAGCGGGCCCTGGGGACGGCCGAGCTGGGCCTGCATGGTGGCGGAAGAGGCGGGCATGACGGGCCAGATGAGATAGGCCACCTTGTACATGTTTTCAAGAAGCGTGCGCAGGACGGTGCCGAGGCGCTCGGTGTCGCCGTTCTTGGCGAGGGTCCAGGGGGCCTGCTCGTCCACGTACTTGTTCATGGCGCGGATGGCGGTCCACAGGGCTTCGAGAGCCTGCGAGAAGCGCAGTTCGCCGAAGAGCTGCACGAAGTTGGCGGCGGCGTTGTCCGTGGTCTCGGAAAGGATGTCGTCGGCCTCGAGCTGATTGCCGAGCGCGGGGATCCTGCTCTCGAAGTACTTGGCGTTCATGGAGAGCACGCGGCTGAAGAGGTTGCCGAGGTCGTTGGCGAGATCGGCGTTCACGCGGGTGATGATGGCTTCGGGGGAATAGGAGGCGTCGGAGCCGAAGTTCATCTCGCGCAGGAGGAAGTAGCGGAAGGCGTCGAGGCCGAAGTGCTCGGCGGCCTTGAGCGGATCGACCACGTTGCCGAGCGACTTGGACATCTTGGTGTCCTTGACGAGCCAGTAGCCGTGGACGTTGAGATGCTTGTAGAGCGGAAGGCCCGCGGCCATGAGCATGGTGGGCCAGAAGATGCCGTGGGGCTTCAGGATGTCCTTGGCCACAAGATGTTCGCCGGGCCAGTATTTTTTATAGTTGCCGGACTCGTCGTTTTCATTGTCGGGCCAGCCGAGCGCCGTGATGTAGTTGGCAAGAGCGTCGAACCACACGTAGCTCACGTAGTCCTTGTCGAAGGGCAGTTCGATGCCCCAGGTGAGGCGGGACTTGGGACGGGAGATGCACAGGTCTTCCAGCACGCCGCCCTCGAGCATGGCCAGGGCCTCGTTGCGGTAGCGCTCGGGACGGATGAAGTCGGGATGATCGAGGATGTACTGGCGCAGGGCGTCCTGATACTTGGACATCTTGAAGAAGTAGTTCTTCTCGCTGATGTACTCGGGCTTGGTCAGATGCTGGGGGCAGAGACCGTTTTCCAGTTCCTTCTCGGTGTAGAAGCGCTCGCAGCCGTAGCAGTAGTGACCGCCGTATTCGCCGAAATAGATGTCGCCCTTGTCGCAGAGACGCTGCAGACGCACCTGCACGGCCTTCATGTGGTCGGGAT
>CAJJMX010000195.1 GCA_905192935.1 uncultured Mailhella sp. | reverse complement strand
GCAGCTGCACGGGCATACACGGCGCGAACCGTCTGGCGAGCACCTCGCTTCTGGAAGCGCTGCTCTGGGGCATTTCCGCAGGCAGGGACATTTCCGGACGCATCGCCTCGGAAGAGTTCGACGCCCGCATCTTCTCCGAGATCGCGGACTGGAAGCACCCCGGCAACGAGCACAACGACGATCCTGCTCTCATCGCGCAGGACTGGGCCACCATCCGCCACATCATGTGGAACTATGTGGGCATCATCCGCACGGAAAGCCGTCTGCGCCGCGCCTTTGCCGATCTGCGCGACCTTTCGAGCCATCTGCACGACTTCTACAAGCACACGCCGCTCACGCAGTCCCTCGTGCATCTGTTCCACGGCTGCCAGACGGCCTATCTCATCACGCAGGCCGCGCTGCGGAACAAGCAGAGCCTCGGCTGCCATTACCGCAAGGATTAGCTTCAGACGCTGAAAAAGCGCCGTTTCGGCCCGGGGTCGCTGCAGAAGCTTCCGCAGGCTGAAAAGACCGGTTCCGGAAGGCGTCCGTCATGTCCCGTACATGGCGGACGCCTTTTTTGCGCAGGGGCGCTTCGGCGTCCTTTTTGCACCGGCTTCGGACAAAAAAGGCCGCGCTACCCGCAGCATGCGGGAAACGCGGCCTTCGGCGTTCATGGACGAAGGCTTCTTCGCGACGGGACGGGGAAGAAGCCGGAGCGAGCGGAAAGCTACTGCTCCATCCAGCGCGAAAGATAGGGCATGACGCGCATGAACAGCGATACCGCGGCCACGCCCAGCAGAATGAGCAGGGCGTTGTGGAAGGTCGACTGCCGTATGCGGCGGGCAAGAGGCATGGCGCACAGAAATCCCGCGGCGGCGGCAGGCGCGACGAAGGAGGCGCTCCGGAGGATGTCTTCCGTGATGAGTCCGTTGCTCACGATGACGCCGAGGCTGATGAGCGTGGCCGGGGTGGAACTCGTGAAGAAGCCTCTGGCCCTGTTCTTTTCCATGCAGGTGAGCGAGGCGTACATGGCCATGACGGGGCCGTTGATGCCTATGGAGCCGCCGAAGAAACCGGCAAAGAAACCGCATACCCATTTCATGACGGCCCGGGGAGCCATGCAGGTGCCGAGCCAGTCCTGAATGAGCTGCACGGTGATGTGCAGCACGATGATGACGCACAGCAGAAGTTCCAGTACTTCGACATCCACGATTTTCAGCGTCCAGACGCCGAGCAGTATGCCGGGAACGGCGGGCAGCCAGAAGCCGATGACATCCCGCACGCTGATGTAGCGCCAGTAGAGCGCAAAGGACATGAGGCCGACCATGGCCGAGGCGATGAAGCTGATGAGTATGACCGCCTTGGAGGATACGAAGATCGTGATGAGGGGAAGGGCGATGAGCATGCCGCCCATGCCCGTGAGACCGTTGATGAAGGCGCCGACTATCCATGCCGCGCCGATGATGAAAAGATCGCTGACCATGAGATTCTTGGAAAGAGGTGGAGAATGAAGAAGGTATGCCGGACGGCGGCCGAACAGAAAGCCCCTGCGGCCCGGGGGCGGAAGGGACGGATCCGGCGGCCGTTTCAGCGGGGCGTAAGCCGGGCTATTTCGTGAAGTAGGGCAGAAGCTGGAAGAACAGGGAGACGGCGGCCACGCCCAGCAGAATGAGCAGGGCATGATGGAAGGTCTCCTGACGGATGCGCTTTGCCAGCGGCCAGGCGCAGAGAAAGCCGATCACGGCGGCGGGCGCCACCCACGACACGGCATGAAGGACGTGATCCGTCACGAGTCCGTTGCCGACGAGCACGGTCATGCTTATGAAGGAGGAGATCATGGAACTTGTGAAGAAGCCTCTGGCCCTGTTCTTCTCCATGCACATGAGCGAGGCGTATATGGCCATGACCGGGCCGTTCACGCCGAGAGAGCCGCTGAAGAATCCTGCGCCGAATCCGCAGATGTATTTCATGATCTCACGCGGGGCCATGCAGGTGCCGAGCCAGTCCTGAATGAGCTGCACGACGATGTGAAGAACGAGCAGGATGCAGAGAAAAAGTTCCAGCCAGGCGACGTTCACCGACTTCAATGTCCATACGCCGAGGAGGATGCCGGGAACGGCCGCCAGCCAGAATCCTGCGACTTCGCGCAGATTGATGTAGCGCCAGTAGAGCATGAGGCTCATGAGTCCGACCAGAAAGCCGGAGAGCATGCTGACGATGATGGCGTCCTTGGAGGACGCGAAAAGCGAGATCAGGGGAAGGGCTATGAGCGCACCGCCCATGCCGGTGAGCCCGTTGATGAACGCGCCCGTGAACCAGGCCGCTGCCGTGATGAGAATGTCGGTGTCCATGACTGCCTCGAAAAAAGAGTGAGGCATGATTGTTATGCCTGGGCGGGGTATTTGTAAATGGAAAAAGGAGCCCTGCGGCGGGGGGACCCGGTCCCGCGGTCGCGCAGCGTCGGGAAGAGGGGGCGGGGAGAGGAATCGGCACGGCTCCGGACACGAAAAAAGGCCGCCGGAAGACCGGCGGCCTGAAAGGTGCGCTGCCTGAAGAGCCGCGCGGAAGCGTTACTTCACGGTGTAGAACTTGTCGCCGGAAGCGCCGCACACGGGGCACTTGCCTTCAAACTTGCCCTTGCTGATGAAGCCGCACACGGGGCAGATGTAGTAGTCTTCGGCGTCGGTGGAAGGATCGGTGGCCACGTCCTTGTACAGTTCGGCGTGCACGCCTTCCACCTTGCAGACCATGTCGAGGTACTTGGCCACGGCCATTTCCTCTTCATTCCTGGCGTCGAGGATCATGCCGGGATACATGTTCACGCATTCGTGGGTCTCGCCGGCAATGGCGGCCTGGATGTTCTCGGCGGTGCTCTTCACTTCCTTGGCGTTGCGGAAGTGGGCCAGAGCATGGATGGTTTCGGCTTCGGCAGCGGCGCGGAACAGCTTGGCGGCCTGCTTGCAGCCTTCCTTTTCGGCCTGGGCGGCAAAGGCGAGGTACTTGCGGTTGGCCTGGGATTCACCGGCGAAAGCTTCCATCAGGTTGTCATAGGTCTTGCTCATAAGAACTCCTTGTGCGAAAAAACGTTGACGTTGTGTTTTTTTTGATTTGCGGTTCCTTAGTAGGAACGATTCTTATTTAGGACAGGACGCCGACTTTGTAAAGGATTTTTTTGCCGTGTGGCGGCATTTTTTTTGTTTTTTTATAATTCATGGAAATTGAAAGGTTTTTTATGGCATCATCCTACATGGTTCCCGATCTGCCGCTGTTTGACGAAGCGCTTCTGAGCCGGGGGAACGGGGAGACGTGCCGGGTGCGCTTTGAAGAGGAGATAAAGCGCAGCCGGTTCATCACCACGCTTGCCCGGGCCGACAGCCGGGAGCGGGCGCTTGCCTTTGTGGACTTTGTGCGCCGCGAGTTTCCCGACGCGCGGCACAACTGCTGGGCCTACGCCGTGGGCAGGCCCGGCGATACGGCGAGAGTCGGGCAGAGCGACGACGGAGAGCCGCACGGCACGGCGGGCAGGCCCATGCTTGCGCAGCTTCTTTATGGGGGCGTAGGTGAGCTTGTGGCCGTGACGACGAGATATTTCGGCGGCATCAAGCTCGGCACGGGAGGACTGACGCGCGCGTATCAGAACGGCGTGAAGCAGGCGCTTGCTCTTTTGCCGGTGACGGAAAAAAAGGTGCTCGTGCGGGCGCTTGCCGAAGTGGATTATGCCCATGTGGACAGGTTTCATCGTCTGCTGCCCCGGTTTCAGGCCCGCGCGGTGGCGGCTGATCTCGGGGCCCGGGCGCTCTTTACGCTGGAGCTGCCCGAAGACATGGTGGAATCATGCAGCGCGGCTCTCCGGGTGGCCCCCGACGGGGCCC
>CAJJMX010000194.1 GCA_905192935.1 uncultured Mailhella sp. | reverse complement strand
CACGGCGGACGAAGAGCTTTCGGCCCGGGCTAGTTCGAGCGCTGCGCGAGACTCTTCATCATGTCGGTCATGCTTTTGGTCACGGTGGAAAGGGCTTCCATCATGGTGTTGTACTGGCCGACTTCAAACTGAAGGGAAATCATCTGCTCGTTGCTCAGCTCCTCGCCGTTGGCGAGTTCCGCCATCTTTGTGTTGAGATTGGAACCCTTGGTGCTGATGCCCTGCAACGTGTTTTCAAACATCTGGGAAACGTTGAATCCGCTGATGGAATCCATGATATGCTCCTTTGTCAGACGAAAAGCTTGTCGAGAATGGCCGCGGCCGCCTGTGCGGCCGCCCTGGCCGCCTGAGCCTTCTTCATGTCGTCCGGGGTGAGCCCCCGGTCCATGGTGCGCCTCAGTTCGGCGTCCATGGCGGCGACTTCATCCCTTACGGCGGTCTGCGCTCCGTAGGGGGCGTTCTCCATGATGTCGAGGACGGAAACAAATTCACTCATGAGAACCTCTCAGAGGGTAGGTTGTTGTCTGATTGTTTCGGCTCAACGTGAGCTCGTCGACCGAAATTTTTTCCAGTCTGTAGCCGCCCGGAAGTTCACCGCCTTCAAACACGCGCTCGCCTCCGGCAAGCGTGATGAACCTGAGCGCCCCCATGGAAACGGAGGAGACGCGGAAGTCTGCCGCGTCGCTTTTTGCCGGAGCGGCGGAAGTCTGCGGAGCCGGCCGCGCTTCCTCCCTGGCGTAGATATTGTCGCTTTTGGCGGGCTGGAGCGTCTCGGAATCGTTGACGATGTCGAAGCGCACCGGTACGCCGAGATCCTCCTGCACCTTGGCTGTCGTTTTTTCCAGCGCGGCCTTCGTCTGCGGCGTGAAGGCGCCGTGCAGAACGATTCTGCCGGGCAGATACTCGGTCTTTACCGCATCGAGTCCCGCCGATGCGAGTGCGGGCAGAAGCAGCATCCGCACGTCGGACTCGTGCCGTATGTCGCGAAAGAGCTCCAGTTTCGGTTTGCCCGTGGCGGGTGATGCCTGAAGATCCGGGACGTTGCGTATGGCTTCACTGAGCGCCTGCTCCTCCAGAACGCCGTTTTTGATATATCCTCTGACCGTAAGTCCCGGATGCGCGGAAGGCGGCAGCTCCGTGACTTCGGGGAAGAGCCCCAGCGTGTTGAACGAGGCTCGTACCGCATCCGCGGAGTCGGAGCGCACGGTCACATCCAGATACACCGGAAAATGCAAGAACTGTGCCAGTCTGAGCAGTCGGCCGCGTTCCTTGTCGGAGGCGATGCGGCCCGTGACGGTCACGCCGTTTTCCGTGCCGGTGACGCTGAGTTTCTCATACCCGGCTTCCTTGAGAAGCGTGCGGACGCGCTCTTCCCGTGAGGCTTCTTCCCGGCCGTCATTCCAGGTGAACGAAAGAAGGCCGATAAGGACGACGGCCAGCAGGGCTCCGGCCCTGCCGACGTTTCTGCGGAAACGCTTCGGCGCAGGCTGCGAGGCTTCGCTCTGTTTTTCCGTGTCTTCAAGCGAGAGCTCCGGTTGAGACTCCGGACTGCCATTTTTGTTGGCGGACGATGCCTCACCTGTCAGTTCTGTTGCCTGTCTGGCTGATTCCGGGGTCGGCCGGTCGGTCTCTTCGGAATCTTTCGTGCGCGCAAGAATGTCTTCCGTCTCCTGCCATGCGGCGCTGCCCGCCGAAGCGTCGTCCGTCCAGGCGAAGATGACGAGTCCTGCCCGGAAGGGATGTCTCGGCGGAACGGCCTGCTCCTGCTGAAGGGGCGTGTCCGCAATGCTGACGGGGCCGTCCAGAGGTTCCAGGGAAAGATGGGGGCCGTTTCCGTCTTCCGACACGCGCAGCACGGCATGGCGGGCCACCAGGGAGGAGTCTTCAAAAATGAGGTCGCAGGAATCGTCGGTGCCGATGACGTAGGACCCCGGCGTCAGTTCTATTTCTGCGCCGAGGTGTATGCCGGAGAAGACTCTGAGCGTCACGCCGTTCATTTACAACGTCCTTTCCGTGCCCATGGCCGCAGAGACCTTGGGAGTACTGGAAGCTCGTGAGCATCCCGCGCCGCGGGGCTGGGCAGGAACGCGCGGTTCATAGTCGGCCTGTGTGGCGGCACGGTGGAAGGTGGGATCTTCCACCTGCGAAGGAACGTTGTTGTCGTTGAGCTTGACGATGCGCGGAGTGATGAGAATGAGGCGCTCCATGCGCTTGCTCTGTTTCGCCTTGGTCTTGAACAGGTTGCCGATGACGGGAATGTGCATGAGCACGGGCACGCCGCTTTCATCCTCGCCTTTCTGCTCGTAGTAGTAGCCGCCTATGAGCAGGCTCTGTCCGGCGTTGACGATGGCCTGCGTATTGATCTTTGTCTGCTTGATGGGGGGCACGCCGCTGTTTGTCGTGACGCTGCTGCTGTTGTCCTGATCGTCCTGCACGTTGACGGCAAGCTTGATGGACGTTTCGCCGTTTTCGCGGATGATGTGCGGCGTGACGCGCAGGACCGTACCGGCTTCTACCTTGTAGAGATCCACGGCCTGATAGCCTTCGACTTCCACGTAATAGGTGGTGGTGTTTTCCAGCGTGGCCTGAATATTGTCCACCGTGAGCACGGAGGGGCGGCCGAGGACGCGGGCTTCGTTGTTGGCTTCCAGAGCCTGGATGCGGGCAAGGAAGAAGTCGCTGCCGTGCGTGTAGATGGTGGAGAGGGTCATGCCCGCGCTGTCGATGACGCCTGCGGAAGGCATGCCGGTACCATTCGCGGCGGAGCCGGAAATGGTGCCTCCGCCGCTCCAGCCGTCGCTGTTGTTGCCTGCCCCCTGAAAGGCGATGCCGAGTTCCCGCTTGAAGTCCGTGTCTATGTCCACGATGGCGGCATGGATCTCCACGAGTTCCACGGGCTTGTCCAGATCCTTGATGACCTGGGCGTAGTAGGGCATGCGGTAGGCGGCGTCGCTTACCAGAACGGCGTTGACGCGGGGGTCGGCCATGATGCTGATGCTGCCGGTGCTTATGGGCGTGGCGGCGGCTTCCGGCTGGGGAACGGTGCTTTCCACATTGCCGAGCGCGGACAGTCCCTTGCCGCCGAGCTTTTCCACGGTGGCCTTTTCCTGCGTGACGCGCGTGCCGGAAACGGGAGAGCCCATGACCATGGCCCGGAGTATGGACGCGATGCCGGGAACGGTCACGGTCTTGTCCATGCTGCTGACGGTCATGTCTTCGGCCCAGGCGTGTTTAAGAGGAAATACCCGCATGACGATCTGTTCCGTCTGCGAGGCTTCAAAGGCAGCGACGGCGCTGCGTATCTGGTCGAGGTATTCCGGCGGACCGGATACGGAAATGACGTCTCCGGCCTCCCCCAGAGAGGGCGGAAGCTGCGGGGAGAAGACCGAGGAGTTCTTGAGGGCGTTGTAAAGCTGTCTTGCCGTGCCGGTACGGGGAGAGATGAACGTTCTTGTTTTTTCCTTTGCGGCATAGAAGTGCAGCGTCCGGCCCAGAGTGTACCAGCTCACGTCGAAGGCGGTCTGCATTCCCTCAAGAAAGGTCATGGGATCCACGTCCTGAAATTTTCCGCTCAGCGTGCCCTTGACGGCGGGAGAAACGGCGGCCGTGTATCCTTCGGCCTGCGCGAAGCTCATGAGCACCGTTCCGAGTTCCTGATGATCGGCATAGTAGGAAAAGGGATGGCGGAACGGTCCGGCAGCCAGAGCGGAGGCACAGAAAAAGAGAAGACACAGACAGGTCAGCGCCGTCCGTTTGAGGACCTGACGAAAGGAGCGCCGGAGGGCGGAAGCATAAGGATACGGCCGCATAGTCATCCTTGAAACGACCCGTCGGGAAAGAACCCGCCGAAGGAGAAGCTGAACGGGGAGGTCCGCTCCGGCCCGGAGGCGGGAGAGAGCGAGGAGAACTGTTTTTTCCACCATGCCAGATCGTTGAGAAAGTCGCGCA
>CAJJMX010000193.1 GCA_905192935.1 uncultured Mailhella sp. | reverse complement strand
TCTCCGGCCGATTTTCAGTCTTTTTCACCGGCTTTTTCGTCTTCAGGGCCGTTTTTACCCCCTTCAGACGGTATGCAGGCCTCGAAATTTCCCCTGAACCTGCAAAAACAGCTGAAAAAGCACCTCTCAGCCGCAGCAGAACAGGAACGGCACCATGAGCTCTCCCCCTGCATCGGGACCGCTTTCCAATGTTCCGCAAAACGAAGCCGGGGGAAGGCCTTCTGCCTCACCCCGGCCCTGATTTCTGACGCTTTCCGTCAAACCGTCGTTTCCGCCGGGCTCAGGCCAGCTTCGGAACGACACGCCTGAAGAGCTCCAGCACCTTTTCAGCATTATCCTGAGCCACGGCGAGAATGGCCTCCCAGGTCACGGCATCGTCCACCTTCCAGGAATCATAGTCCGTGCTCATGGCCACGGCGGCGTAGGGGATGCCCAGCTCGTTGGCCATGACGGCTTCGGTGGCAATGCTCATGTTGATGATGTCCGCTCCCCAGAGACGGAACATCCTCGATTCCGCACGGGTGGAAAAACGAGGCCCCTCGATGGTGATCACGGTGCCTCCGTCGTGAAAGCGATAGCCCAGCTCCGAGAGCTCTCCGGCAAGAGCCCGTCTCAGGGCGGCGTCGAAAGGTTCCGCCATGGCCGTATGCACGGGCTTTCCGGGTTCAAAGGACTCAAAAAAGCTCAAGGGACGCAGGCGGGTGAAGTCTATGAACTGATCGGGAATGACAAGGTCTCCCCTTTCGATTTCCTCGCGCAGGGACCCCACGGCCGTACTGGCCAGAACGTGGGTGCATCCGGCTTCCCGGAGCGCCCACATGTTGGCACGATAGTTCACCTGCGTAGGCGGAATGGTATGGCTGCGGCCGTGACGCGCCATGAGTATCACCGGCACGCCGCCGATGCTGCCTTCTCTGAGCGAACTCGACGGCTCGCCGAAAGGGGTGGTCGCCGTGATCTCACGGGCGACTTCAAAAAGAGAGGGATCGTCAAGACCGCTGCCGCCGATAATACCTATTTTGTTCATGCTGTTATCCGATGTCGATGCTGTGTCCACGGATTTCCGATTCCCCGGCATGACCGAGGTCTCCTTATTGCTGTCCCCGACACCGATGCGCTTCAGGATGCGCTCGGGCGGAATTACCGTCTTTTGGCTGGATTTTGAAGTATTCACTCCTGAACTCCGACACGAGATGCTCCGTCTCCGCACTTGCGTCGTCATGCCCCTTCGGCACAGGCCTAACAGGGAATGTAGCCCTGCGAGAGCATATACAGAAGATCACGCATATGCTCGACGTTGGGCGCATACATGAGAAAGCCGTCCTTGTGCCCCGTCATGACTATGATGCCGTCCGCAGGGTGACGCCGCACAAGGTCGGCCACGCTGTGCGCCATGGCCGGCGTGCCGAAGGCCGCCTCGGGAGATGTGGCCGGAGCTTTGCCCTGAAGAAGCTGCGCATAGAGTCCGGCGTGATGCAGATGAATGACGCAGCCCGTCACGACGGAAGCCTCATATATGGCCGCATGGGTCATGGATTCGGAACTCGCCTGCAAGGGCCCCACCGACCAGACGGTATTGGCGTCAATGTCGCAGCGGGTCACAAGGCAGTAGTGCTCCGGCCCGAGCACGGGAATATGTCCCGTTGCCGTACCCGTGACCAGAAAGCCCTGCCCGGCACGCAGGGAAAGGTTCCCGTATCCGACACCGTTCTCGAGCTGCCCCACAAGTCCGGCACGCACAAGGTCGGACCTGAGGTCATTGAGCGCGGCCCAGTCGGGATGATCGGGGGCCGGTCCGACGTTATGCACGCAGCGGTATTTGACGTATCCTTCTTCCTCGCTCATGCGTTCATCCTCAGACGCCGCCCTGTTCCGGATACAGGGAAAGGATCCCCTGCTCCGAAGCCCGGCACACGCCTCTTTCGGTAATAAGTCCTGTAATGAGTCTGGCGGGAGTCACGTCAAAGGCCCAGTTGCGGGCCGTGGTGTCCGTGGGACATATCAGAACGCCTTCCGTTTCCCCGCGTTTCGACAGGCCGGAAACCACACGCACTTCATCGGCGCTTCTCTCCTCGATGGGGATGTCCCGCACACCGTCGCGCAACGTGAAGTCAAACGTGGAAGACGGCAGGGCCACATAAAAAGGCACATTATTGTCGAAGGCGGCCAGCGCCTTGAGATACGTACCTATCTTGTTGGCCGCATCCCCGCAGCGCGTCACCCTGTCGGCTCCGGTAATGACGAGATCCACCATGCCGTGCTGCATGAGATGACCGCCTGCGTTGTCCACGATAAGATCGTACGGAACGCCGTGCCTGCCCAGTTCCCAGGCGGTAAGACTCGCCCCCTGGTTGCGCGGCCTGGTTTCATCCACCCACACATGCACGTCGATACCGGCATCAAAGGCCGCATACACGGGGGACAGCGCCGACCCGTAATCCACGAAGGCCAGCCATCCGGCATTGCAGTGCGTGAGTATGTTCACGGGCCGTCCGGGATGACGCGCCGCCGCTTCTTTAATGATGGAAAGGCCGTGCTGCCCGATGCGGCGGCAAAAATCCGCATCTTCATCGGCAACGGCCTGAGCCTCGGCATGGGCGGCACGGACGGCCTCGGTTCTGCCAAGTCCCGCCATTGCCCGCTTCTGGCGCTCGAGCGCCCAGGCAAGATTTCCGGCCGTAGGCCTCGTGGCGCGCAGCTTGTCCATGCTCCTTGCCATGAATCCGTCGAAATCTTCCAAAGGCGCCGTGCGTGCGGCCACCCAGGCTCCCCATGCGGCCGCAGCCCCGATGAGTCCGGCGCCGCGCACCCACATGTCGCGAATGGCAAGACACACCTCATCCACGCTGCGCAGAGACTTTACCCTGAATTCATGGGGAAGAGCCGTCTGATCAATGATGAAAAGCGTTTCATCTGCGCCTTCGCCTTCCGTCCATATGGTGCGGTAATGCGTTCCGTTCACGTTCATGCCGGACACCTACTGGATGCAGAGTTCAAGCGCATTGCGGTTCAGGGGCACAAGCGCGACCTTTCCCGTGGTCTTCATGTCGAAGACGACGCGGGTCTTGTCGTCATGCTGGCCCACGCGGACGGCCTCTATGAGTCTGTTGCTCGGCACGCGCGGAACGTCTATCTCCCAGTTGCCGGCAAGGTCGAGCACCACGCGATCAGGCTTCTCAAGCGTGAAATAATGTCCCACCATGGGAGCGTTGCCCTGCAGGGTCAGCTTTATCTGACTGCCCTGCATGGAAAATTTTGCAGAGGTCACGACCCGTTCATACGGCTGCCCGGAACGGCCGTCTTCCGACGAAGACTTTTCCTGTGCGTTTTCCCTTGCCTGCGTCCCTGCGGCATTGCCTCCGGAAGACTTCCCGTCTCTGTCCTGTACGGCCTCTGACGACTGCTTTTCCCGGCTTTCCTGTCCTGACGACTGTTCCGCCTCGCTTTTCTTCCCGGCAGCAGACGCAGAACCATCCCTGACGACTGAGGATGTGACGGAACGAGATGCCTTTTTCTCCGGATCTTCAGTCTGACTTGCCTCGGCGACGGAAGGCGGTTCCTCCGCGCTGTCCGTCTCCACGCTTGCCGGCCTCGTATCAAAGGGCGCGGAAATCGCTCCCCGACCGTCATTTTTCAACAGCTTCGTGTCCGGCGCAGCTTCGTTGTCCGCGCGGACGGCGGACGGCAAAGGCTTCTGTGTCCGATCATCTTCCGCAGTGCCCGAAGACGAGAGCTCTGCCTTATCTTCCTGAAACGCCGTAAGTCCCACGAGCTTGCCCGATATTTCCGAACTTCCGGCCTTATACCCGGGTTCATCCTTCAGAAAGGCGGCCACGCCCACGGCGACAACCAGCATGGCTGCCGCAGAGGCGAAAAGACGCAAAGTTCTGCCCATGACATCCTCTCATGCTTCACAAGGTGAAGCGTTGTTTCCTCCCTCTATAGCCGACATGCCC
>CAJJMX010000192.1 GCA_905192935.1 uncultured Mailhella sp. | reverse complement strand
CGGGACGAAAGGAGTTCCGACACAGGGGCGGATGAAGGCGCAGTGCGTTGTCATCCGCCTTTTTAGTTGCCCACCTCCGCAGGCGGATGGCACAGCGGCAGGCCTATAGTTTTCTTCGGAAAAGAGATTGTCGGCCGTCGTTGGGAGAAATGCGGAAAGCGTGCAGAAGCGCCTTGTTCGGAAGGCGCCTGGCTGTTTAGCATTGCCGCAATTTCGCCAGCATGTCAGTCCCGATTGTCCAGTAGAGAGAAGTTCATTTTTTTCATGCGTGATTTCAATGTGTTGTACTGGATTTTCAAGATATCCGTCGCGCCGCCCGCACCGGAAAGCTTGCCGTTGCAGTATCGTATCACATCGGCGATGTAGACATCTTCGTGTTCCCGTAACGAAGGCCAGTCCGTTTTCTCGGTATGCGGCGGCTGTTCTGCGTCATGCGTGTTCGGTGACAGCGGCCGGGCCGTCCAGGGGCCGAGGTCGAAGTGAAGCGTTTTCTTTCGCTGCGCCCTGCTCGTGAGCAGGGCTCTTTCCACAACGTTTTCCAGCTCCCTTACGTTGCCGGGCCAGTCGTATCGGCACAGGGAGTTCAATTCTCCTTCGTCCGCCTCGGGCACGAAGGCCATGCCGAGCTTTTTGCTTTTTTTCATGAGAAAGTAGTTCAGAAGCACGGGAATATCGCTGAGTCTCCTGCGCAGCGGAGGCACGATGATGGGATAGGTGGAAAGACGATACCACAGATCGCGTCGGAAACGTCCCGTTTCCAGTTTGTCCATGAGATTTTCCTGCGTTGCCGCAATGACGCGCACGTTTACCGGAAAAGCCCGCGTACCGCCCACGCGGCGTATGGTTCCGTCCGTCAGCACTCTGAGCAGACGCACCTGAGCGGATTTAGGCATCTCGCCTATTTCGTCGAGAAAAAGCGTGCCGCCTCCGGCCATTTCAAAGTATCCTGCCCGTGATGTCAGAGCTCCGGTGAAGGAGCCTTTTTCATGGCCGAAAAGCTCGCTGTCCACAAGGCTCGGAGGAATGGCTCCGCAGTTTACCTTGATGAAGGGGCCGTCCTTTCTCGGCGACAGTTCATGAATCATGTCGGCCACGGCTTCTTTGCCGGCTCCCGTCTCACCGAGAATGAGCACGGTGGTGTCCACGTCCGCTACGGCTTCTATCTGTGCCTTGACGTCATGCAGTCCCGGACACTGCGTTATTTTTTCCCTGCCGCTTTCTTCCGCCGTTTTCTGTTCCTTCCGCTCGTCGAGATCTATGCCGGAGAGGTTGATTTTCAGCTCGTCGGCAAGAGGAGAGAGTAGCTGACGAATGCCTTCAAGATCGTCCGGCCCGAAGGCGTTGTTTTCCTTGGACCACAGGCACATGAGAAACACGGACGAGGCCGACTGAAAAATCGGAATGCGCAGCATGGACTTATGGAAAAGATAAGGCATGTCGTACTCGAATGTCGGGTCTGCCTTTTCATCTTCCGCCATGACGGATTTGATGTCGCCCAGAAGAATGTCTTCGGTGATGCGTTCGCGCAGGATGAGCGGCGGCAGATGTCCGGCCACGGCGAACTTGTTGGATACGTTGATCTTGTTCGTGTCCGACATGGTGACGATGACGTCGGCGTTCAGCGTGCAGTAAAGCGCGTTTATGCGTGCCACGGGCAGAAACTGCTGCAGCATGTCCAGAAGGAACAGCAGCAGATTGCGCAGTCCGCTGGTTCTGTACATGGCTACGCACGATTCCGCGGCAACGGTCGATTCGAACAGCTGCTTTTTGTCCATGATGCCCTCGCTTGATCTCGAAAGTCATTCCGCCTTTATGTCGACGATGAACTTCCCTCGTTGCGTCGTTGTTTTTATTCAGCCTTGCGGGAGGACGTTCAATTTTTAATATTAATTTTTAATGATAATATTTGAATATTTTCAGTTCAGCAAGATGGGTTGAATGGATAAAAAATAATAATATATTGAAATTGCAAATAAAAATTTTTTGGCATACTTTTTGCTCCTTAAAGCGCAAGTAACGCGGCCGCAAGGTACGCATTCAACAAGCAGCATCAGGAGAAACGTATGCCTCCCATCATCAACGCGGAACAGTGTTCTCACTGCGGCACGTGCGCAAGCATATGCCCCTTGAATATTTTTACCTATTCCAAAGGACAAACTCCCGTCGTGGCTTATCCCGAGGAGTGCTGGCACTGCAATGCCTGTGTTCTTGACTGTCCCAAAAAGGCCATAGAACTCAGGCTCCCCATCAATTACATGATGCTTCATGTCGATGCGGACAGCCTTCACAGGTAGTAGGCATCATAAAAAGTGACATGGCGTCATGTCATGCCTTTGCATTTTTTCTGATTGCAGCATGATGACGCTTTTGCAGTGACCATGCTTTCATAAAGTCAGGACTCAGGAGAAAGTTATGATAGGTTTTAAAGATACGATAACGACGGATGTGCTCATCGTTGGCGGCGGCATTGGCGGCCTTTGCGCTGCCATAGCTTCGGCTCGCTCCGGAGCGGACACGCTGGTGGCGGAAAAGTCCGATTCCCGGCGTTCCGGTTCGGGAGCCACGGGCAACGATCACTTCCTCTGCTATTATCCCAAGGCCCACGGAAACGACATCATGCCTATTCTGCAGGAAACCTTTCAGAGTCAGATAGGCGGCTTTCACGACCCCAAGCTGACGCTTCGCTTTCTGCAGGAATCCATAGCCATGGCCGACAGGTGGCTGGAGTGGGGCATAAACATGCGTCCTTTCGGACCGGATTATGAATTCATGGGACACGCCTTCCCCGGACGCCCCAGAATATGGTTGAAGTACGACGGCCACAATCAGAAGCAGATTCTTACGGCTCAGGCCAAAAAGGCGGGAGCGAAGATCCTGAATCACAGCCCCGTGGTGGAGCTCATCACCGTGGACGGAGAAATAGCCGGCGCGCTTGCGCTTGACGTCAGCAGCGAAGAACCTGCCTTCCGTCTGATCCGCGCCAAGAAGGTGATTCTGGCCACGGGCACGGCAAACAGACTGTACCCCGCAGCCGGCACGCCGGGCAGTCCCTTCAACACGGCGTTCTGTCCGGCCTGCACGGGCGCGGCTCAGGCGCAGGCGTGGCGTGTTGGCGCAAAGATGGTCAACATGGAAATGCCCAACAGGCATGCCGGCCCCAAGTTTTTTGCCCGCGCGGGCAAGTCCACATGGATAGGCGTGTACCGCTATCCCGACGGCAGACTTCTCGGCCCCTTTGTGGAACAGGCCACCCGCTACATAGGCGACATTACCTGCGACGTGTGGAACACGGCCTATACCGACGTGCTGCACAACGGCACCGGTCCTGCCTACATCGACTGCACGGGCATAAGCAAGGACGATCTGGACTTCATGAAGCAGGGCATGGTCAGCGAAGGCCTGACCACCGTCGTGGACTACATGAAGCGTTCCGGTCTCGACGTGACGAAGCACGCGTTTGAGTTCATGCAGTATGAACCGCACCTTATCGGCCGCGGACTTGAGGTGGACATCAACGGCGAAACGTCCATTCCCGGTCTGTACGGCACGGGCGACATGGTGGGCAACTTCCGCGCGGACATTTCCGGTGCCGCCGTGTACGGGTGGATCTGCGGCAATCACGCCGCCTCCACGGTGCAGCAGGGCAGTTTCCGTGACGTGGAGCATTCTTCCTGGGTGCAGGAACGGGCGGAGCTTTACAGCCGCTTTATGGAAAGGAAGAACGGCGGCACGTGGAAGGAAGCCAATCTCGGTCTTCAGCAGATCATGGCATCCTATGCCGCTGCCGGTCCCTACAACGTGCGGTCGGAAAATCTTCTCAAGGCCGGCCTGAAGTATCTGGGGGATCTGCGCAAGGAATCCGTGGCTTCCGTGAGCGTCCGCAACGCGCATGAACTGATGCGCGCCGTGGAGGCTCTCGACCTTATGGACAACGGTGAGATCATCATGCATGCGGCGAGGGAACGCAAG
>CAJJMX010000191.1 GCA_905192935.1 uncultured Mailhella sp. | reverse complement strand
GGTGAGCTTGGAATCGGCGGGAACCAGAATGACCTTCTGGATGGAGTAGTAGGGTTCGGAGAAGGCCACCACGGCGGCGCGTTCCGGAGAAACGCTCATGCCGGAGCAGACCATGTCGATCTTCTTGTTCATGAGGGCGGGCACGATGCCGTCCCAGTCCATGGGCTGATGGGTGACTTCAAAGCCCATGTGCTTGGCGATCCAGTCCATGGAATCGACGTCGAAGCCGGCGGGCTTGCCGTCTTCGCCGACGTAGGCGAAGGGAGGATAGTTGGCGTCGATGCCGTTGACATAGGTTTTCGCCTGGGCGCCGACGGCCATGCAGAGCACGGCGAAGGCCGCAAGGAAGCAGGAAAGACGTTTCATGTGAGCCTCACGAAAAGATTGAAAGTGATGATTTTCCCTGCGGGTGAATATATAGAAAAAAAGTCCGGCAGGCAATACAAAGCCCGGGCGGAAGCGGCGACGGCCGCGCCTTTTGCGCCGCTGCGCACAAAAAAACGGCGGAACGGCCGGACCGGCATCTGCCTGAAATCCGGAATCGTTCCGCACGCTCTTTCCGGACGGGGCGTTTTTTCGACCGCGTCCGGCCTTTGCCGGCATTTTTTCGTGCCGTCCGGCGTTTCGGCGCAGAAAGGGGGCTCAGTCGTCCGTCTCCTCGGCCATGGTGCCGGAGAGCTTTTCCTTTATCCATTCCGGCACGGCCACGGGACGGCCTTCGCGGTTGACCACGGCGTGCAGGGTCATGCCCTCGCACAGAAGCTTCGTGCGCTCTTCGTTCCATATCTCATAGCGGAAGCGCACCGAGGCCCGACGCCATTCCACGATGCGGGCGTGTATCTGCACATGGTCGTCGTAATGCGCGGGAGAACGGTAGCGGCATTCCACCTCGCGCACGGGCAGCATGAAGCCCGCTTCCTCTATCTTTCCGTAGCCGAGTCCGGCCGCCCGGCACATCGCGCCGCGGGCTCTTTCGAAAAAGTGAATGTATTCGGCATAGTACACGACTCCCATGGCGTCGGTCTCGCCATAGGAAACGTAGTGCGGAAGCCAGACTTCGGCAAAGGTCTCTTCCATGAACTGTTGTCCTCGCAAACGATGAAGGGATGAAGGGAAAAAGGCACGGCCTTCCGTTCCCCGGAAAGACGGGCGACAAGGCCCGCGGAACGCGTTTTTCCGCGCCAGAGAGAAGAGGCGTGCGCGTTCTTAGCCGCGCAGGGAAGATCCGGACGGCGGAGGCCGTTTTCTCCGTGCCTGTCAGGGATGCGGATCAGGGATGCGGAGAAGAAGGCGGCCTGCTGCCGTCGGACCGTGAAAGGCGGGCGGTATGTCTGCGGAGAAGACGCGCGGCAGAGCCCTTTTTCCGGTCATGAGCGCTTTCCGGTCCGTCTTTGACGGGCGGCCGGGCCGCGCATGCCCTGCGCGGGCAGGTCCCGGAAGGGGAGTCGTCCGCCGCGCGCGTTTTTTCCTACATGCCCTTTTTGACCAGCGGACCGCTCGGGCACTGGCAGATGGGCATGATCTCCACGCGGTTGATGTTGATGTGGGCAGGACGGTGCGTGACCCAGAACACGGTCTCGGCGATGTCCTGCGGGGTGATGGGGCTCGTGCCTTCATAGACGCCCGCGGCTTTTTCCGTGTCGCCGTGGAAGCGGACGATGGAGAATTCGCTTTCCGCAAGGCCGGGTTCGATGTTGGTCACGTGCACGTTGGTGCCGAGAAGATCGGCGCGCAGAGACAGGCTGAACTGCTTCACGAAGGCCTTGGAGCCGCAGTACACGTTGCCGCCCGCATAGGGATAGTTGCCCGCAATGGAGCCGAGCATGACGATGTGGCCGCGGTTGCGCTCAACCATGCCGGGCAGTATCGCGCGCGTGGCGTAGAGCAGGCCCTTGATGTTGGTGTCGACCATGGTGTCCCAGTCGTCGAGGCTGCATTTCTGCGCGGGATCGAGGCCGAGGGCCGCTCCGGCATTGTTGAGCAGCACGTCCACGTCGCTCCACTCGCCGGGCAGGTTGCCCAGGGTCTCCGTGACCGCGTTTCTGTCGCGCATGTCGAGGGGAATGGGCAGGAAGGCGTCGCCGAGTTCCTGATGCAGGGCGTCGAGACGGTCGGCCCGGCGGCCCGTGCCTGCGACGTGCCAGCCTTCGGCGGCGAAAAGACGCGCGGTGGCAAGGCCGAAGCCCGAGGTCGCGCCGGTGATGAGTATGTGCTTGGGCATGGAACACTCCTTGCTGGGGATGAATGAACGGGGCAACGATAGCTGTTTTGCAGGGGCAAGGCAACCGGAGACGACGCGGAAGGGCGCTGCCTGAAGGGCGGGGAATCACCCTGGACCGGACGGCGTCAAGGAGCCTCGAACGATGCGCGGAAGATGCCGGGGGCGGGGGCATGACGCCAGAAAGCGCGGGGGACGGAAGAAGGAGGCGAAGAGAAAGGGAGAGGCGGGGCCCGGCGGAAGATGCGCAAAGATCGCTGTCCGGGGCGGGGAGGGCGGAGGGGTGCTTGACTACGGGTTTTCGCGTTATTAAAAAAGGGGTCCCGTCGCAAGACGAAGAAAATTCATACCATAAGAGATGATTGTCATGGACAGCAGCAAAAACCATGATACGACCCTCGCCGATCTTGAGCGGGTCGAACAGGAAAAACTGGAACAGGAACGTCTGGCCGCCGAAGAGGCCGCTCTTGCCGACGCCGCCAAGAAGAAGGCCGCCGTGTCTTCGGTGCTCTGGTCGGCGCTTCTTACCGTCATCAAGCTCATAGCCGGTATTTCCACCAACAGCCTCGGTCTGCTTTCCGAGGCCCTGCACAGCACGCTCGACTTCGTGGCCGCAGGCATCACCTGTCTTGCGGTGCGCATTTCCGCGCAGCCTGCGGACGAGCGCCATCCCTACGGACACGGCAAGGCCGAAAGTCTCGCCGCCCTGGCCGAGACCGTGCTGCTCCTCGTCACGTGCGCGTGGATCATCATCGAGGCCGTGGAGCGCCTCTTCTTCTCGGCCGGGCCCGTGGAGCCTTCCTGGTGGGCCTTCGGCGTGGTCATCGTTTCCCTGGCCGTGGACATGAGCCGTTCCGCCATGCTGCGCAAGGTGGCGAGGGAACACAAGTCGCAGGCCCTCGAGGCCGACGCCATGCACTTCACCACGGACATCTGGTCTTCGGCCGTGGTCCTTGCCGGTCTGACCTGCGTGGGACTTGCCTCCTTCGTGGATCATGAGTCCGTGCTCTACCGCATCCTCACCAAGGCCGACGCCGTGGCCGCTCTCGGCGTGGCCGGCATCGTGCTCCTTGTGAGCTGGAACATGGCCCGCAACGCCGTGCTCACCCTCATGGACGGCGGCATGAGCGAACAGGCCCGTCTCGTGCGCGCCGCCCTTGCCGCCAACGCTCCCGCCTACGCGGCCCGCAGCGTGCGCGTGCGGGAAAGCGGCGCAAGGCACTTCGTGGAACTCGTGGTCTCCGTGCCTTCCGATCTTCGCGTGGACATGGCGCACGAGATTTCCACCATGCTGGAGAACGTGGTGCGCGGCGTGCTTCCCGATGCCGAAACCACGGTGCACATGGAGCCCGAAGACGAGAACCACCGCGATTTTTATGCCACGTCCTACCGTCTGGCCTCCCTGCACGGCCTCATGATCCATAACCTGCGCCTCGTCATGCAGGACGACGGCATGCATGTGGAAGTGCACATCGAACTGCCCGACGACATGCCCCTTGCCGAAGCCCATGAAAAGGTGACGGCCTATGAAACGGATCTGCGCCGCCGCGTGGGCGCGGTGTACGTGGTCTCGCACATGGAACCGAGAGGCGGACGCTCCCACTGCGACGCCCAGCCCGTGAGTCTCGATCTCGCCAAAAAGGTCGTGGACAGGGCGCTTCAGGATTCGCCTCTGAAGGACGCCCATCATCTGCATGTGTACACCGGCGCCGCAGGCACCACCGTGCCCTTCCACTGCCGTTCCGACGCGGC
>CAJJMX010000190.1 GCA_905192935.1 uncultured Mailhella sp. | reverse complement strand
ACAAGATCCCGCCGCCAAAAAAGCCCGCCGGAGGATGTTCCGGCGGGCTCTCTTCGAGGGATGCGTATGACTACGCGGCGTAAAGCTGTTTCTTCAGCCAGCTCTTCATGGGATCGGAAGGCATGAATACGCCTTTCAGCGATCCGAATTCCTGCTTGAAGTCGCCTTCGAGCTCCTTGGGCAGAGGATAGACCCACAAATCTTCCGTGGCCTCGGAATTGCGCATGACAAGACGCAGCGTGGGATGGTCGGTCCAGTTGTCGAGCACGAAGTAATGGGCGAAGTCGTCCTTGGAGCGGACGGGCGGATGCTCGGCTCTCCAGTCGTTGTTGCCCCATTCAAGGTACAGGGTCACGGCGTCGGCAGGGTCGAGGTTCCATTCTATGGGAAGGCGGCTGAAGGCCTTGAGCTGATCGGGGGTATTGTACTGCATGGTCAACTCCTTTATGGGAGAAAACTCGGAGCGGCGGCGGAATCGCCTCTCCTCAGGCATCGTTGTTGAATACAGTATGGACATGAACGCTTCTCTTGTCAAGAATAATTCCTAATAAGAAAAAAGAAATTTTTCCGCCATTAAAAATGGTCGTCCTTGCTCCCTGTTTTTTCAATATGTTTTCACATTGCGACGCGAGATAAAACACTAAGAAAGTCAATGTGATACGCTCTATCTTCCGGCCGGGGCGCGGCGGTGCGGGACGGCGTGCTCTCCGTTTCCGGTGGAGGGGCGGCGGGCCTGCGGAAAGACGGTCCCGGCCCGAGTGAGGGAGGGGAGAACCATGTTCCGGCACAAAAAAAGGGCGTCTCCCTTTTTTCGGGAGACGCCCTGGGAACTTCTGTATGACGCGATCAGATCCTGCCGTAGGAGGCGAGAACTTCGCGCAGAAGCGCGACGGTCTTTTCGCTGGCGCTGCAGAGAGGCAGACGCACGTCGGGTTCCATGCGGCCCATGAGGGAGAGCGCGGTCTTGCAGGGAATGGGATTGCTTTCGGCAAACATGGCGCGGTTCATGGGTTCGAGCTTGTAGTGCAGGCGACGGGCTTCCTCGTAGTCGCCGCGCTCGCAGGCTGCGGTGAGGGCGGACATCATGTCGGGCAGCACGTTGGCCGTCACGGAAATCACGCCCTTGCCGCCCACGGCGTAGGTGGGAAGCACGGTGAAGTCGTCGCCGGAAAGCAGGATGTAGTCGGCCGGGCACTGTTCAAGGATGTTGGAGATCTGCACCAGATTGGCGGTGGCTTCCTTGCAGCCTATGACGTGTTCGAGTTCGCGGGCCATGCGGGCCTGCGTGGCGGGCAGTACGTTGGAACCGGTGCGGCCGGGCACGTTGTACACGAACATGGGCAGGGCCACTTCGTCGTTGATGGCCTTGAAGTGCTGGAAGATGCCTTCCTGCGTGGGCTTGTTGTAGTAGGGGGAGATGAGCAGAGCCGCATCGGCGCCGGCCTTCTTGGCAAAGCGGGTCAGGCTGATGGCCTCCACGGTATTATTGGAACCGGCGCCGGCAATGACGGGAACGCGTCCTTTGACCTGGTCCACGCAGATGCGGATGGCGGACTCATGTTCGGCATGGGTCATGGTGGCGGATTCACCGGTGGTGCCGCAGGGCACCACGCCGTTCACGCCCTGTTCGATCTGCCACTCGATGTGGGCGCGGTAGGCCTCTTCGTCGATGGTGCCATTCTTGAACGGGGTAAGCAGAGCAGTTATCGTACCGTGAAACATGTTTTTCTCCGAGCGGGATGAATTGAATGAAGAGAGATTTCCAGACGACTGGGCCCCGGACGGTCAGAATTTCAAAAGGCTGAACATGGAGGGATCGATGACGCCCGTGAACACGCGGGCCACGGCTCCGGAAAGGAAGACCGAGTCGCCCTGAAGTTCGATGCCCAAGAGTTCCCTACCTGAAGTAGTGACATTGACGCAGCTGTCCGTCAACCCAAGTGCATGAGCGATACAAGTGGAAGCCGCCGCGCCGGTGCCGCAGGCCAGGGTCTCGCCTTCCACGCCGCGCTCGTAGGTGCGGACATGGATGGCGTCTTTCCCGGTGACGGTGATGAAGTTCACGTTGGTGCCCTTGGGGGCGAAGTGTTCGTGATAGCGGAAGATGCGGCCGAGACGGTCCACGTCCACCTTGTCGCAGTCCTCGCACACGATGACCGCGTGCGGCACGCCGGTGTTCACGAAGTTGACGTCCCAGGTTCTGCCGTCGGCTTCCAGAGGCGTGTGCAGCACCATGCCCTCGGGGTGGGTGAGTTCCACGCGGGAACGCATGTTTTCCACGT
Source organism: uncultured Mailhella sp. (assembly GCA_905192935.1). GTDB lineage: Bacteria > Desulfobacterota > Desulfovibrionia > Desulfovibrionales > Desulfovibrionaceae > Mailhella. The sequence goes on along the minus strand of CAJJMX010000190.1, from coordinate 1,693 downwards.
CGACCTCGGCATGGATGAGTCCGGCGTCGGTGCCGAAGCACTGCGTGCGTCCGGCGAGTCCGAGATCCACGGCGAGCCAGGAGGCGCAGCGGGAGGCGTTGCCGCACATTTCCGCGCGGGAGCCGTCGGCGTTGTAGAAGTGCCAGATGTAGTCGCCCTGCCTGTCTGCGGGAGTGCTGTCGAGGAAGAGCAGGCCGTCGGCGCCGATGCCCGTCTTGCGGTTGCACAGGATGACGGCCCAGGAAGCCATCTGAGGCACGCTGACTTTGGCCTCCCTGTTGTCGATGAAGATGAAGTCGTTGCCGCAGCCGTGCATTTTATGGAAGCGAATGTCTTTCATGGTAGTGATCCGGAAAGGGCCGCATGCTGCGGCCCGCAGGAGATGCTTTACTGAAGCCGGTTCCACACGAACCGGATATAGGGTTGCATGACGGTGAGCGCCTTTTCGGCGTCGAGAGCGATGGTGGCTCCGGCGGCGTTGCGGTGTCCGCCTCCGCCGAACTGTGCGGCCACCTTCTGAACGTTGTCCCTGCCGGAGGAGCGGAGGCTGGCCTTGACCTGGATTCTGCCGTCCTTTTCCTCTTCGCGCAGCATGAGCGCCACGCGGACGCCGGAGAGGCGGCGCAGCTGTTCCACGATGCCCTCGGAATCCTCGCGGCCGGCGTTGCAGGCTTTCATGTCCTCCAGCGTGATGAGCGCGGCGGCGAGTTTCCCGTCTTCCAGAATACGGACCTTCTGCATGATGCGGCCCCAGAGGCGCAGACGCGCTTCGGTCCAGTTGTTTTCCATGGCTTCGCGCAGGCGCGGCAAATCGAGTCCTTCTTCCACCATCTCAGCCACAAGACGCAGGGCCCCGGGCGTGGTGTTGCCGTAGCTGAAATTGCCGGTGTCGGCGGAAATGGCCACATACAGCGCCTCAGCAAGCGCCCCCTGCAGAGGAGCGCGGAGAGCTTTCGCGATGTACGCCACAAGTTCGCCCGTGGCGGCCATGCCGGGCTCCACCCAGTTGGCCTCGGTGCCGAAGAGCGGATTGTCGAGATGATGGTCGATGTTCACGCTGGGCACGCGGTCGAGCAGTGGCTGGATGGCCTCGCCGAGGCGGGATCTGTCGCCGCAATCGAGGCAGACCACGAGATCGGGGTCGCAGGGCAGGCGGTCCAGGCTCGTGAGCATGGGACCGGGCAGCGTGAGAAAGTTCAGGAAGGGCGGCAGGCCGTCTTCGTTGAACACGAGTGCGTCCAGTCCTGTGGAGCGCAGCGCCCAGGCCATGGCCAGGCTTGAGCCCATGGCATCGGGGTCCGGGCGGGCGTGCGCGGCGATGAGCACGCGCTTGTGCTTCCGAAGCGCGGAAAGAAGCTCTTCGGGAACGGGAGTATGTTCAGTCGTCATAGAAAAACTCAAGGTCGCTGTAGACCATTTCTTCTTCGCACACGGCTTCCATCATAAGCAGGCACTTGTCCATGCGGGACTGCATGTGCCGCTCGCTGTTGCTTACCGACACGACCTGCAGCCGGAGCCTGACCAGAGATTCCTCGGTGCCGGCTTCGGCTATGGCGACGTTGAAGGTGTTGCGCACCTTCTGCTTCAGGCTGTTCGCCACGCGGCGCTTGCCCTTGAGCGAGTCGTTGCCGTGCAGTGCGTATTCCACGGTGAGAACGCCTATGACCATGCCGTGCGCCTTTTTACGAGCGGT
>CAJJMX010000189.1 GCA_905192935.1 uncultured Mailhella sp. | reverse complement strand
TTTTTATGGGAAGACGGGAATCTCTTTATGTTGCAATTCATTTGACAATCTGCCCGAAAAAGCTCAAGAGCCTCCCTTCTTTTCCGAAGTCTTCTCTTCGGGACTGAAGCGCCGGACATTCGAGAGTCGGACAGAAAAAGGCGGCAGGAGCCGAGTCATGCCGCCTTTTTCAGAAAGTGTAAGGATATCGCGTCAGGCGACTTCTTCCGCCGTCTGCTCCGTTTCTCCGTGATGGACGGGAGCCTTGAACTGCATGTTGTAGAGCGTGCGGTACTGACCGCCGGGAATGGCCATGAGCTCCTCATGGGTGCCGAGCTCCGCAAGATTGCCCTCATGAATGACGGCTATGCGGTTGGCGTTCTTCACTGTGGAAAGCCGGTGTGCAATGACGAACACGGTCTTGTCGCGCATGAGGTTGTCTATGGCGCGCTGCACGATTTCCTCCGACTTGTTGTCCAGAGCGGAGGTGGCTTCGTCAAGAATGACTATGGGAGCATTCTTCACAAAGGCGCGGGCAATGGCCACGCGCTGTTTCTGACCACCCGAAAGCAGAATGCCGCGCTCGCCTATGTAGGTGTCGACGCCCTTTTCAAGCGAGTCTATGAACTCGGACAGGCATGCGCTGTGCAGGGCCTTTTTCACGTCCTCATCGGAGGCGTCGGGATTGCCGAGAAGGATATTTTCCCTGATGGTGCCGTCGAAGAGAAAGTTGTCCTGAAAGACCATGGCAATGTTCTGACGCAGATCCTTGAGACTGAAGTCCCGGATATCCGTGCCGTCCACTTTGATGCTGCCTTCCGTCACGTCGTAGAAGCGGGGAAGCAGACTGACCAGCGTACTCTTGCCGCCGCCGGAATTGCCCACGAGAGCCAGCATCTCGCCCACACGCACATCGAGATTGATGTCGTGCAGCACTTCCACGCCTTCCGTGTAGGCGAAATGCACATGTTCGAAGGTCACGCCGTGCTTCACTCCGGAAAGCGGAACGGGCGTTTCCTTTTCCACGAGCTGGGAGGGGCGCTCCAGAATGGAGAACACGCGCTCGATGGCCAGGAACGACTGCTGCACGGAAACCGCCACGTTGGTGATGTTCTTGAGCGGCGTGTAGAGCATGAGCAGCGCGGTGATGAACGACACGAAGTTGCCGGGAGAAATGGTTCCCTGAACAATGAGCCAGCTGCCCATGGCGATGGCAAGACCGAGGCCTATGGAAATGACGAAATGCATGAACGGCGTGATCCATGCCGTGCGGCGCGTCATGGCGACGCTGAGGGTGAACACGTCGTCGAGAAGACTGTTGAAACGGCTTTTCTGGCGGTCCTGCAGATTGTAGGCCGCAATGGTGCGGTTGCCGGAAAAGGTTTCATTATAGGTGGTGTTGAGCTGGTATATGCAGGTATTGTTGCGCGTGACCAGCGTAAGGAGCAGCTTCTTCACCTTGGTGAGAGGAGCCACGGCCACAAGAAGAATGACGATGGCCAGAATGGAAAGCTGCCAGGAGTTGTAGAGCAGAACGCCTATGAGGGCCAGCGAAGAGCATATCCTCGTAAGAAAGCTTTTCAGATTGCCGAGCAGGCCGGAACAGGCAAGTTCGGCATCGGAGTTGAAGCGGAAGAGCACCTCGCCGGAAGTCGTGGTATCGAAATAGGAAGGTTCTATTTCCACCAGCTTCTCATAAAGCCTTGCCTTGAGTCCCATGGTAAGCTTGCCGCCCACCCAGGTATTGAGGTAGGTGCCGCCGAAGTTCAGAAGTCCCTGCACCGTGGTGAATCCCACGATGAGCAGCGGAATGTACCACGGAGACTCCATGCTCTTGCCCACCACCACGATGTCGGTATAGGGCTTGAGGAAGAGTGCGATGACGGCGTCGAGGCTGCCGACGGGAATGCAGATGAGCAGAGACAGCAGCGCCATGGGCCAGAATGGCTTGATGAACGGCCACATGCGCTTGTAGTTCACGGCGAACTGGTTTTTCTCCATCATCTGCCGGAGATCAAGTTTCTTCATAGATTACTTCCGTTGGCGGTTCTGGGCTGCCGAAGCCGGGCAGCCGGCATAAGCGCACAGAGGCGCGGAAAGACCATGGTAGCCCCGATGGGCTTCCATGGCAAGAAAACTCTCAGCGCCGGGCTATTCCACGGTAACGCTTTTGGCAAGATTGCGCGGCTGATCCACGTCCTTGCCGAGGTAATCGGCCATCTGATAGCTGAAGAGCTGAAGCGCAGGCAGAGCAAAGAAGCAGGATACGACGGGATTTGCCGAAGGCAGCACCCAGGTCTCCTCCACGGAAAGATCGGGCACCTTTCCGTCCCGCTCCTGCACCAGCGCTATCACTCTTCCCTGCCGTGCCAGCACTTCCTGAATATTGGACTTCACCTTGGGGAAGAGCTCATTGTCGAGCGCCAGCGCAAAGGTCGGGAACTGCGGATCGATGAGGGCGATGGGACCGTGCTTCATTTCTCCTGCGGCATAGCCTTCGGCATGGATATAGGAAAGTTCCTTGAGCTTGAGCGCGCCTTCCAGTGCGAGCGCATGACACTGTCCGCGGCCGAGATAGAAGAAGCTGCGGGAAGAGGCGAAACGCAGGGCAAGCTGCCCTGCCCGCTCCTGCATGGAGGGAAGCGCCGCGGCAAGCTTTTCGGGAAGCTCGCGCAACGCCACAAGAAGATCTCTGTCGACCACGGCCGGGTTGCGGCGCTGGCCGTAATAGAGCGCCATAAGCGCGATGAGCACCATCTGACTGCACATGGCCTTGGTGGATGCCACGCTTATTTCCGGACCGGCCTGGGTGTAGAGAACCACGTCGGCCTCTCTGGCTATGGAGGACCCCACCACGTTGCACAGTCCTATGACCCTGGCGCCCTTCTGTCTGGCAAGACGCAGAGCGGCCAGAGTATCCGCCGTTTCGCCGGACTGACTGATGACCATGACAGCCTCGTCCGGCAAAATGATGGGATCACGGTAACGGAACTCGGAGGCGATATCGAGATCGGTGGGAATACCGCCCACGTTTTCCAGAAGCTGCTGTCCCCAGAGCCCGGCGTTGTACGACGTGCCGCAGGCCACGATATGCAGGCGCGAGGGTACGGGAAGGGCGTCGAGCTCCTGAAGGTGCACGGAAAGTCTCCCGTCCGCCTCCTCGGTCACACGGCCGGTCAGGCAGTCGGTGATGACCCTCGGCTGTTCCATGATTTCCTTGAGCATGAAATGCTTGTAGCCGCCCTTGGCCGCCGCCTGCATGTCCCACGGCACATGGCTCACGGTCTTTTTCACGGGCGAAAGATCGGCAAGGGAAAAGACTTCCCAGGTCGCCTCCTCGATGCGGGCCACTTCGCCGTCTTCCAGGAAGACCACCTCACGGGTGTAGGGCAAAAAGGCAGGAATGTCGGAAGCCACAAAGCACTCGCCGACGCCCACGCCCATGAGCAGCGGCGCCGCCATGCGCGCGGCATAGATGACGCCCGGCTCCTCCACGCCCATCATGACGACGGCGTAGGCTCCGTGTGCGCGGCGCAGCGCCCGGGCAAAAGCTTCGCGCAGGCTGGGAGCGGTCTTTCTCTCCTCGCCTATGAGATGCGCCAGCACCTCGGTATCGGTATCGGAAAGAAACGTGTGTCCTTTGGCGGTGAGCTCGTCCTTGATTTCCTGAAAGTTCTCGATGATGCCGTTATGGATGATGGCGATGTCCCCGTCCTGAGAAAGGTGCGGATGGGCGTTCCTCTCCACCGGAAGACCGTGCGTGGCCCAGCGCGTGTGGCCTATGCCGGACGTGGCCAGAAGATAGGCGTTGTTCTCAAGCTTTGCCTCCAGCGCCGAAAGCTTGCCCGCCGCCTTCACCACGTGAAGACGGCCCGCCTGCTCGAAGGCCACGCCTGAAGAATCGTAGCCCCGGTACTCCAGTCGATGCAGACCTTCCACCAGCAGGGGAACGGCGGGACGATGCCCGCTGTAGCCAATGATTCCGCACATATGAGAACT
>CAJJMX010000188.1 GCA_905192935.1 uncultured Mailhella sp. | reverse complement strand
TTGCCTCCAAGGTGCGTCGCGAGCGCATGGGCCACATCGAACTGGCCGCGCCCGTCGCCCATATCTGGTTCCTGAAGACCCTGCCCTCCAAGATCGGCACCCTGCTCGACATGACCATGGCCGACCTGGAAAAGGTGCTGTATTTCGACTCCTATGTGGTTCTCGATCCCGGTTCCACCAATCTGAGCCGCATGCAGGTCATTTCCGAGGACCAGTACCTTCAGATCCTGGAACGCTTCGGCGATGAGGCCCTCAAGGTGGGCATGGGCGCCGAGGCCATCCGCGGTCTTCTGGAAGAGCTCGATCTGCCCTCCCTCAAGGTGAAGCTGCGCGAAGAGTCGCAGGAAACCAAGAGCCAGACCAAGAAGAAGAAGCTCACCAAGCGTCTCAAGATCGTGGAAGCCTTCCTCGAATCCAACAACAAGCCGGAATGGATGATCCTGGAAGTCATTCCCGTCATTCCGCCGGATCTTCGTCCTCTGGTTCCGCTGGACGGCGGCCGCTTCGCGACCTCCGACCTCAACGATCTGTACCGTCGAGTCATCAACCGCAACAACCGTCTCAAGCGCCTCAAGGAACTCGGCGCGCCGGACATCATCATCCGCAACGAAAAGCGCATGCTTCAGGAAGCGGTGGATGCCCTGTTCGACAACGGTCGTCGCGGCCGCGCCATCACCGGCACCAACGGTCGTCCTCTGAAGTCCCTGTCCGACATGATCAAGGGCAAGCAGGGCCGCTTCCGTCAGAACCTGCTCGGCAAGCGCGTGGACTACTCCGGTCGTTCCGTCATCTGCGTCGGTCCTTCGCTCAAGCTCCATCAGTGCGGTCTTCCCAAGAAGATGGCCCTGGAACTCTTCAAGCCCTTCATCTACTCCGAACTCGAGAAGAGAGGCTACGCCTCCACCATCAAGAGCGCGAAGAAGATGGTGGAACGCGAAGAGCTCGTGGTCTGGGACATCCTCGCCGAAGTGGTGCGCGAATACCCCGTGCTTCTGAACCGTGCTCCTACGCTGCACCGTCTGGGCATTCAGGCCTTCGAGCCCCTGCTCGTGGAAGGCAAGGCCATCCGTCTGCATCCGCTCGTGTGTACGGCCTACAACGCCGACTTCGACGGTGACCAGATGGCCGTGCATATTCCGCTTTCCGTGGAAGCCCAGATCGAATGCCGCGTGCTGCTCATGAGCACCAACAACATTCTCTCGCCCGCAAACGGCAGCCCCGTCATCATTCCTTCGCAGGACATGGTTCTCGGCCTGTACTACATGACCGTGGACCGCTCCTTCTGCAAGGGCGAGGGCATGGTCTTCTGCGGTCCCTGGGAAGTGGAAGCCGCCTACGACGCCAAGCAGCTCGACCTGCACGCCCGCATCCGCGTGCGCATGGAAGACGGCAAGATCGCCGACACCACCTGCGGCCGCGTGCTCGTGTGGGAGCGTCTGCCTCATGTGCTGCCCTTCGAGGAAGTCAACAAGGTGCTCACCAAGAAGGCCATCGGCAAGCTCGTGGGCATCGCCTACAAGGCCGCCGGCATCAAGAACACCGTCATCCTGTGCGACCAGCTGAAGAACATCGGTTACGAGTTCTCCACCCGCGCGGGTATTTCCATCGGCCTCAAGGACATGACCATTCCTTCCCGCAAGAAGGCCATCATTGCCGCTTCCCAGGCCGAAGTGGACGACATCGAACAGCAGTACCGCAACGGTATCATCACCCGTACCGAAAAGTACAACAAGGTCGTTGACGTGTGGTCGCAGACTTCCACCACCATTTCCAAGGAAATGATGAAGGAAATCTCCGTCGATCACGTCGTCGATCCCAAGACGGGCCGCGAAGCCGACGACACGAGCTTCAACCCCATCTACATGATGTCCAACTCCGGTGCCCGAGGCAACGCGGACCAGATGAGACAGCTCGGCGGCATGCGCGGCCTCATGGCCAAGCCTTCCGGCGCCATCATCGAAACGCCTATTACGGCGAGCTTCCGCGAAGGCCTTACCGTGCTGCAGTACTTCACCTCCACGCACGGTGCCCGTAAGGGTCTGGCCGATACCGCTCTGAAGACCGCAAACTCCGGTTACCTCACCCGCCGTCTGGTGGACGTGGTTCAGGATGTCATCGTGTCTCAGGAAGACTGCAACACCGTGGACGGCATCGAAATGACCGCGCTGCGCGAAGGCAACGAGATCAAGCTGCCTCTGCGCGACCGCATCATCGGCCGTGTGCTGCTGTACCCCGTCATGCATCCCACCACCAAGGAGCTCCTGTTCCCCGCCAACACGCTGGTGGACGAAAAGGTTGCCAATGCTCTGGACGAGGCCGGCGTGGGCACCGTGACCATCCGTTCCGCGCTCACCTGCCAGGCCGAGCGCGGCGTGTGCGCCCTGTGCTACGGCCGTGACCTTGCCCGCGGACACCTCGTGAACGTGGGTGAAACCGTGGGTATCATCGCCGCTCAGTCCATCGGTGAACCCGGTACGCAGCTGACCATGCGTACCTTCCACATCGGCGGCACGGCGTCCGCTCAGGTCGCCAAGTCCAGCTTCGAGGCCCAGAACTCCGGCCGCATCAGCCTGACCCGCGTGAAGTCCGTCATCAACCGCGACGGCATCGCCATGGTCATCGGCAAGAGCGGACAGCTCACCATCGTGGACGATCAGGGCCGTGAAGCCGAGAAGTACATCCTGCCCAACGGCGCGCGTCTCTACGTCACCGACGGCGAGGAAGTGCTGAAGGGCAAGATGCTTGCCGAATGGGATCCGTTCAACGAACCCTTCATCACGGAAGTCGACGGCTTCATCCGCTTCAAGGACATCATTGAAGGCAAGACCGTGCAGGAAAAGATGGACGAGGCCACCCGCCAGTCCACCCGCACCATCATGGAATACCGCACGACCACCTTCCGTCCTGCCATCGACATCACGGCGGAGGACGGCACCATCAAGTCCCGCACCTCGGCTCAGGGCACCGGCTCCATCCCGGCGACCTACACCATGCCGGTGGGCGCCCTTATCATGGTGAAGGACGGCGAGGCCGTTCAGGCCGGCGACATCATCGCCCGTAAGCCTCGTGAAACCTCCAAGACCAAGGATATCGTGGGTGGTCTTCCCCGCGTGGCCGAGCTCTTCGAAGCCCGCAAGCCCAAGGAAATGGCCGTGGTCTCGGAAATCTCCGGCATCGTGGAATACGCGGGCGAAGCCAAGGGCAAAAGACGCCTCATCGTGCGGCCTGAAGTGGGCGAGCCCAAGGAATACCTCATTCCCAAGGGCAAGCACATCACGGCTTCCGACGGCGACTATGTGGAGGCCGGCGAGCCCGTGACCGAAGGTCATCCCGAGCTTCACGACATCCTGCATACCCGCGGTGAAAAGTATCTGGCCCGCTACCTCGTGGACGAAATCCAGGAAGTGTACCGCTTCCAGGGCGTGGGCATCGACGACAAGCACATCGAAGTCATCGTCCGCCAGATGCTGAAGAAGGTCACCATCCTCGATCCGGGCCAGACCACGTTCCTCGTGGGCGAGCAGGTCGACAAGGTGGAATTCAAGGAAGAAAACGACAAGGCCATTGCCGAGGGCCGTCAGCCCGCCGTGGCCGAACCTCTGGTGCTCGGCATCACGCAGGCCTCTCTGAGCTCCCTGTCGTGGGTGGCCGCCGCCTCCTTCCAGGAAACCACCAAGGTCCTCACCGAGGCCTCCCTCAAGGGCAAGCACGACTACCTGCGCGGCCTCAAGGAAAACGTCATCGTCGGTCGCCTCATTCCTGCCGGTACCGGCTATCGCGAATACGTCAACCAGAACATCGAAGTTCCGGAACAGAAGGAACGCCCCGACAAGTTCCTGGAAGACCTTGAGGAGCGTCCCATCATCGCTCCCGACATCGAAACGGGCATCAACAACGCCATAAACGACTAAAAGGCAGGGGGAGAGCTTCTCCCCGCGCCTGAAATGGAGAGGCCGGCGCCTTCCGCTCGAAACAAGCGGA
>CAJJMX010000187.1 GCA_905192935.1 uncultured Mailhella sp. | reverse complement strand
GGATGTTTTCCTCCGCCTCCTGCGTTTCGTCCGAAAATCACCGCATCATTTCACGTCGCCGTTCCGCTCCGCGATGCCCATGAGGGCGTAGGTCAGGCTTGCGGCCGTGAAGTCCGAGACGATGTGTCCTTCCCGCGGGGCAAGCTCGACGATGTCGAAGCCCAGGAGCCTGCGTCCCTGGACGGCACGCGAGGCAAGTTCAAGAGCCTGATACCAGCCGAGACCTCCGGGAACGGGCGTGCCGGTTTCAGGCATGACGGAGGGATCGAGCCCGTCCACATCAAAGGTGATGAAGATGTTTTTCGGAAAATCTTCGGGGATGAGATGTTCCGGCATGCCGTTGCGGCACAGATACGGAGCGTCCCAGCTTATGACGCCGTGCTCCTTCCGGGCGTCGAGTTCCTCACGGCAGAAGATGCGGTTGCCGAGCTGAACGAGAGGCAGGCCGAGATCCTTGACCGCACGGCGCATCACGCTGGCGTGGCTCCATCTGCTGCCCTCGTAGCTGTCTCTGAGATCGGCATGGGCGTCGAACTGCACGACGCCGAACAGGCCGAAGCGCTCCTTGAGCGCGATCATTTCACCGTAGGTGAGGGAATGTTCTCCGCCGAGCACCACGGGCATGGCACCCGCGTCAAGGGCGGCGAGCACGGCCTGACGTATGCGCTCCATGACTTCTTCCGGCGTGCCGGAGCAGTCCACGGGAGGCTGGGTGAAAATACCTTTTTCTCCGGGAAAGCTTGTGCCGTCATACAGTTCGAGCTGGTCGGAGGCGTCGAGAATGGCCTCGGGACCGCGGGCCGTCCCTCCGGCATAGCTTACCGTGGCTTCATAGGGTACGGGAATGACATGAAAGCGGGACTCTTCGGCCGGACGGGGAGGAACTTCCGAGGAGAGAAAGCGTTTTTCGTATTCGTTCAGCATGAAAAACTCCCTTGAGAGGTGTGTCTGCCTGCATTTCTGGAATATGTCAGGGCCTTCCGGCGGCTGGTCGGAAGGCCCTGTTTTGTGTTCGGCGGATGTGTTTTCCCTGAATTTTCGAGAAAGCGCAAGTCCTGTTCAGCGGGCGGAAGACATTTCCGGCGCGCTCTCGGCAAGACTTTTGCGGAAGATGCGGCGCATGTGCCTGCTCACCCACTTGCCGAAGTTGTCGAGGTACACATAGTACACCGGCGTGATGTAGAGGGTGACGAGCTGGGAGAAGATGAGGCCGCCGGACACGCATATGCCGATGGGCTGACGGGCTTCCGCGCCCGTGGCGCCGATGCCGAAAGCCAGCGGCAGCGCGCCCATGACGGCGGCAAGCGTGGTCATGAGGATGGGACGGAAGCGGATGAGACAGCCCTGAATGATGGCGTCTTCCGTGTCCAGGCTTCCGCTGCGCTCGGCAGCAAGGGCGAAGTCCAGCACCATGATGGCGTTTTTCTTAACGATGCCGATGAGCATGATGATGCCGACGAAGGCGGTCATGTTCAGTTCCGAGTCGAAAAGCCACAGGCTGAACAGGGCTCCGAAGGCTGCGGACGGCAGACCGGAAAGAATGGTGATGGGATGAATGAAGCTTTCGTACAGAATGCCGAGCACGATGTAGATGAGCAGCAGCGCCACGATGATGATGAGGATCATGTCATGCACGGAATCCTGAAAGTCCTGGGCCGTGCCGGTGAGACTGCCGGTAACCGAGGCGGGCAGGATGTCGCGTGCGGCGTTTTCCACGTCGGCCATGGCTTCGCCCATGGCGTAGCCGCTGGCCACATTGAAGGAAATGCTCACGGAGGGGAACTGACCTCTGTGGTTCACGGAAAGGGGTCCGGCTTCAAACTGGCGCGTGACGAGCGTTTCCAGAGGCACGAGCTTTCCCTTGCCGGAGCGCAGATAGATGCTTTCCAGAATGCTTGCGCTGTCCTGAAGATCGCGGGCCACTTCCATCTTGACGGTATAGTCGCTGACATCCGTGTAGATGGTGGAGATTTCCCTGGTGCCGAAGGCGGAGTAGAGGGAGTTTTCTATCTGCGAGAGCGTGATCCCCAGCATGGTGGCCTTGTCCCTGTCCACGATGAGACGGATGGACGGGTTCATGAGCTGAAGATCCGAACCAATGTCGCGTACGCTCTTCACATGATGAAGGGCTTCCTCCACTTCTCTCGCGGCCGCGTAAAGTTCGGCGGTATTGCTGCCTACAAGCGTGTAGTTGTAGATGCCGGTCGAGCTGCCGCCTGCGCCCTGCATGTTGGCGTTGCGCAGGGAGACCATGAGCGTGGGACTCGTGTCGAGAGCCTTTCTGAGCCGGTCTATGACCACGTTGATGTTGTCTCTTTCGGAGATGGGCTTGAGGCGTATCATGATGTTTGCGGTGTGGGTGTCCGCTCTCGTGCCGCCGCCTATGGTTGCGGTGAAGCTGCGCACCGCCGGATCAGCGGAGATGATGGGATGCAGCTCTTCCACGGCCCGGGTCAGAGCCTCGAAGGAAATGGATTCCTCGGCTCTGGCAAAGACGCGTATGCGGCCGCCGTCGATGGCCGGAAAATAGCCGGTGGGCACCAGCGTGGAGAGCCACCATGTGGCCACGATGAGAAGAAGAGAGCCCACGAAGGTGAGAAGACGGTGACGCATCACGCAGTGAAGGCTGCGCGAGTAGAGGGAGAGCAGAGCCACGAATCCTTTCTCCATGGCCGCCTTCAGGCCCGTGTGCTTGACGTGCACGGACTGATCCGTAAGGAAAAGCGCGCTCATCATGGGCGTGAGGCTGATGGATATGAAGAAGGAAATGGAAATGGCAATGATGATGACGGCCGCGAATTCAAAGAACATGCGGCCTGCGGTTCCCGGCAGAAACAGCAGCGGAATGAACACCGCGCCGAGGGAAATGGTCATGGAGAGAATGGTGAAGCCGATTTCTCCGGCGCCGTCCATGGCGGCATTGAACGGCGATTTCCCCATTTCTCTGTGCCGGATGATGTTTTCCAGCATGACTATGGCGTCGTCCACCACGAAGCCCACCACGAGAATGAGCGCCATGAGAGACATGTTGTCGAGGCTGAACCCGGCAGAGAACATGAGCGGGAACGTGGCAACCACGGAGAGCGGAAGAGCCAGACTGGGAATGATGGTGGCCATGCCGTCGCGCAGGAAGGCATAGATGACGAGCACCACCAGCAGAATGGTGAGAAGCAGGGTGAACTCCACTTCATGCACGGACTCTTTAATGGGGATGGACGTGTCTTCCACCACGTCCATGTTGATGGAAGGCGGAAGCGTGTCTTCGATGTCGGCAAGCAGGTCGAGGATGTCGCTCACGATCTGCACGGTATTGCCGCCCGGCTGCTTGGTCACCTGAACGATGACGCCGGGGTTCCCGCTGATGAAGCTGGCCTGGTTGGTTTCTTCCACGCCTTCCACCACGTCGGCCACGTCGCTCAGGCGTACGGGAGCGCCGTTGCGCCACGCCACCACGATTTTGGCGAAGTCCTCGGCCTTGACGAGCGAACCGTTGTCCTTGATGTTGCGTATGCGGTCGGCGCCTTCCAGCTTGCCGGTGGGAAGGGTGACGTTGGCGGCATCGATGCCGTTGCGGATTTCTTCCGCGCTGACATCGCGGGCCTGCATGAGGTCGGGACGGAGATTGACGCGCACGGCGTATCGCTTGGCGCCTCGCACGTCGGACTTCGACACGCCCGCCACCATGGAAAGCCGCTGGGAGACATAGTTTTCCGCGTAGTCCGTCAGCTGCTGGCGCGTCAGGGTGTTGGAGGTGAGGGCGATCTGAATGACGGGCAGGGAGTCGGGGTCCAGCTTCATGAAGCGGGGCATCTGCGTCATGGTGTCCGGCATGCGGGAATAGGCGATGGATATGGCCGACTGCACGTCGAGGGCCGCGCCGTCGATGTCGCGGTCGAGTTCGAACTCCACCCTCACCGTGGTACGGCCGAGCTTGTTGGTGGAGGTCATGTTCTTGATGCTGGCGATGGTGGAGAGCTGCTTTTCCAGCGG
>CAJJMX010000186.1 GCA_905192935.1 uncultured Mailhella sp. | reverse complement strand
CGAGCTTCCAGACGTCTTCAGCGGCCATCTTGGCGGCTTCGTTGAACCAGGCCTTGTCCTGATCAGGCAGGGACTGATAGAGCTTTTCGTTGATGAAGAGGCTGTGGATAACGAGGATGTGGCCGGTCAGAGTGATCTGGGGGCACTTTTCGTACACCTTGGTGGAGGTGATGTCGGAGAGCGGGCTGTCGCCGCCGTCGATGACGCCCTGGTCAACGGAGCTCATGACTTCGGCGAAGGGCATGGCCTGGCCGTTGATGCCGCATTCCTTGGCGAAGGTGGTGTACAGGGTGATGTTCGGCACGCGGAGCTTGAGGCCCTTGATGTCGTCGATGCTGTGCACGGGCTTCTTGGTGTAGAAGTGACGGAAGCCGAGGGGGAACATGTTGAGGGTACGGAGGCCGGACTTTTCGGTGAAGCCGTCGGTGAGGAGGTCGAAGACGCCGCCGTTGATGGCCTTGTAGGCGTGTTCATAGCTGTCGTACAGCATGGGGGTTTCCATCATGGCCATGGCGGGATGGAAGGAGGCCACCTGGGTGCCGGTAGCGCACATTTCGATGGTGCCGCGACGGGTATCGGCGATGTACTTGTCTTCCTTGCCGAGGGAGCTGTTGGGATAGACCTTTACCTTGTACTTGCCGTTGGAGAGCTTTTCAAGATATTCGCCGAACTTGTGCATACCGATGGTTTCGGGTTCACCTTCGGCCTTCATGCCGGCGATCTTGATGACTTTGGCGGCCTGGGCGGTACCGACCATGGCCGTGGCACCGATCATCAGACCCATGATCAGGGAAAGAGCAACAAAGCGTTTCATAAGTCCTCCTCAGAACTTGTTCAGGTATGCCGCCTTCGGCATACACGTTGCGGCATCCCCGCGAACCAAACGGGAATGTCATGGCTCGCAGTTGATTATCCGCATATGCGAGTCTGTTTTTCGTGTACTATACTTCCGACCTTTAAGCAATACAAAGTGCGGTCTTTTTTAGCCTTGTGCGGAAGAAGCGCTTTTTGCTTCGGAGGAAGGGACGTCGCCTTCAAAGGTAATGGAGGGCAGTTGCTGAACGGTCCTGCGGCCGGGACGGCAGAGCTTCATCATGGCGTTGAGGTAATCGCGGCGCTTGTCGAGATAGAAGGCCAGAGGCTGCGAAAAGTTCCTGCCCACAAGGCCGTCCACAAACAGCTGGCTGATGTCGCGCTCACGCAGGAGCACGAGCTGGGAGCGGGCGAAGACGGTTCTGTCGGCCTGACTCATGTTTCTGACCATGCGACGGAAGGCGTCCTGGGCGCGGGGCTGGTAGAACCAGAAATACATGAGGTCGAGGGCGTTGATGATGAGGGCGAGTTCGAGCTTTCTGGCCTCGCCGTAGAGTTCATCGACGCGGCCTTCGGAGCGGGCCAGCTTGATGAGGATGTCCTCTTCGGGGAAGAGGAGCTCGAGTCTCGTGTAGCAGGCGAAGACGCGGGCGATCTTGCCGTCGTAGTCCCAGCGGCGCATACGGCGGTTGTTCTGGCTGTCGGCGTAGCCTTCGATGACGGCGGCGACGGTGTCGGAGGCGAGCTTGGAGATGATGGCCGCACTCGGCACGGAATAGAAGAGCGGATCCTCGACGCCGCACAGAAGCAGTATGGCCACAAAGGCCTGGTTGTACCAGGACGACACGGGGATGGCGAGGGCGCTTCGGAAGAGGTTGCCGATGGCGGCCTCGCGGGGGAATCCGCGGTAGATGTTGTGGGTGCAGATGTAGATGGCGTTCACGAAGTTGAGCACGGCGAACACGATGCCGGGATGTTCGCGCACGCTGAGCCCGCACAGATCCTCGAGCAGCCACACGCGCACGATGACCTCAAGGAGGGCCACGGAAATGCCGGTGTACATGAGCGAGTCGCAGATGCGGCTGATGCTCACATGATCCTTCCAGCGCAGAAGCGTGGTCCGCGTGGTGCCGTTGCCCGCGACGACCATCTGGATGATGTTGCGGATGCCCGTGATGCCGAACCAGATGAAGGTGCCGAACCAGGCAAGGAACCACCAGTCCTGAGTATAGAGGAAGGAGGCCACCGAGGGAATGAAGCCGGCAAGGACCTTGATGCAGTTGGTCACGGTGGTGCTGAGGTAGGCGGAGCCGGGCTTGTCATCCTTCTGGGGCTGCTTTTCCTCGAGGAGGGCGTTGGCCGGGGGCGTGTTGATGCCGCCGAGGCTCACCACGTTGCCGGAGCGTGTGATCTCGCTGTTGTCATCGGGCTGCCAGGCGCGGTTTCTGGGCTGGAGGAAGTGGCGGAAGCCGGGGATGTGCCGGATGGCGCGGGTGAAGGCGGAAACGTTTTCGCTGTCGTCCTCGTAGCTCACGCGCTCCTCGATGCGGGTATGCACGGGGATCTCGCCCACATAGCGGCTGTTCTCGCGCAGGGTCTTCTTGGCGCGGGACGGCAGGGTCTCGGCATAGACGAAGCCCATGCCGAAGGAGCGGCCGTTGTTGTCGCGCACGGAGTTCGAACCTATGCGGCTCTTCAGGGGGTTCTTGCGGTAGTATTCCCAGAGCGTGGGTATGTTGCTCTGGATGCTGCGGAACTTCTCCGCCCTTTCGAGTTCGCCCTGCTCTTCGAGGCTGTCGAGGATCTCGTGCACCATCTGCTTGATGCGGGGACCGCGGCCTTCGTTGAGCACGGTCTGAAGCTCGTTGATGGCGGGCAGATCGTTGAGAAGTCCCTCGTGCCAGTCCTTAAGATTGAAGAGCTCAAGATGCGTGATGCAGCAGTCGCAGTCGTAGAGCAGCTCGAGCACGTCGCGCACGTTGAGACCGGCAAGGTTCAGGATGAGCCGGTAGCCGGTATGCAGGGTGGAGAGCTCCTCCACCATTTCGGCGGGCGTGCGCGTGAACATGACGGGCAGATCCTTTCCGCCCTCTCCGATGACGGGCAGATCCGAGCCTTCCAGCCAGTCGCGCGCGATGACCGCGCTCGTCAGATTCTCAAGTTCCAGGATCTCGCGTTCCGCGGCGCCGTCCTCGTCGTCGCCGGCGGCCACGCGTTCCTTGAGGGCGCGGGCGCGCTCTTTGGCAAAGGGCAGCACATGACCGTGCATGCACTCGGCAAGATGCTCGAAGGAAGGCTGACCGAGTCCCACGCAGGCCATGAGACGCCCGGGCCTGATCTCGGGGATCTCGGTGCCCCACTCCCGGGAAAGTTCAAGACGCCTGCCCGTGTTCCAGCGGTCGAGGGCCTCGAGGGTTTTCTGCTTGCGCCATTCCACGGCGGCGCGGCCCTGTTCGGTGAGGGCGCGCATCTTGTCCGACTCCAGAAATTCCAGGAAGTCGCCGGACGCGCTGAAGCCTCGCGGCACCCATACCATGCTCACATAGCGGCCGCGGAAGGGACAGCGCACTTCGAGCCCCACGCGCACGTGGATGCCCATGATGGCGGCGGCATCGAGGATTTCCCTGGCGGCCGCGTAGTCTATGTAGTTGGAATACACCCCGGTAAGATACCGCAGCCCCTTGATCCACGCGTCCATGATGAGATGCGTGGGGGTCTTGCGGCCGCGGGAATGGGCGTCGTAGACATGGTCGTCGAAGGAGAGCTGGTTCCACTCTTCCGGCATTTCCGGCAGATGATAGCGCGCAAGCATCTTGCGCACCACGCGGGGCGTGCCCTGCGCCGCCTTGCGGAAGTCGTGCGCCAGCTTGAGCTGCGTGAGCGGAGAATCCTGCGCGCGCACGAGATCCTTCATGATCTGAAGCAGCACGCGGGCCGTGTTGCGGCGCAGCATGGAGTGGGCGCTGCTCATGACCTCGTCGTACAGGGCCTGAAGCGCCATGATGCGGTCGTCGGCCTGACCTACTTCCAGATTGGTGAGCAGATTGATGACCGCATAGGCCACCCGCGACACGCGGGAAATCACCAGTCCCTTGATGCCGTGAGGATGCAGGTTGGCGTCGAACACACGGCTCTGGGCCTTGTCCGGACATTCCAGAATTCTGTTGACCATGGTCAGGATCTCTCTGTCCTGCCT
>CAJJMX010000185.1 GCA_905192935.1 uncultured Mailhella sp. | reverse complement strand
GGAGGGGGGCATCCCCGGCAATGCGCTCCTTGCGGAAAAAAAAGCGGACGGACGCCTGATGGGGCTCATCCGTCCGTCTTCCGCTCCGATGGAAGCAGGGCGAGGCTCATGAAGCCGGACGCTTCAGGAGCCAGGCCATGTTTTCCCCGAGATTCTTCATGTCGGCCATGCCTTCCTCGTCGTTTTCGACCTCGCCCGGCATCTTGCCGTAGACCATGTTCCAGTATGGGGAGCCGGCCACGACCATTTCATGATTGAGGAAGAAGTGGTTCATGGCGTCCACGGCCGCAAGTCCTCCGCCGCGTCTGACGGCGGCGACGGCCTTTCGCCGCACATTTTCCGAGGTGAGGACGCGCGTTTTTCGGACGCCCGGGAATGCAGGAGGGGCGCACGTTACTGCCGTGATTTCATGTAGGCGCAGAAGTCCTTGGCGAGCTTTTCCTCATCGGCGCTGAGGGAGGGCTTTCCGGCAAAGAGCGTTTCGCACGGGCAGCGGCTGCAGGAAGAGAGACCGGGGTGCGCGGGCATGTCCGTGGCGTCGGAACTCTCGCCGGAGGAAAGGCACAGGCCGTCATGCAGGGATTTTTCCTCTTCCGTGCTCTCGGAGGAGGAATCCTGACCGCCGAATCCGCAGATGCCGATGCGCGTCTCGTCCACGTCGCTGCGCGCGGTCAGATACGCCACGGCCGCACTGACGTTTTCCGAGGTCAGCGTCGAGGCGGCGGGATGATGCTTACCCTCGTCCGTGCAGGAGGGATCAAAGGCGAGGGTGATGAATCCGCGCTCGGCCATGGCATGGGCGTATCGGCAGAAGGCCTGCCTTCCGACCTGTCCCAGAGGGCCGCTGACGGCGAGGGCCGCGGTTCTGCCTTCGCTTCGTGCGGGCAGGTAAAGATCGGCCGCCAGCGTGATCCCGTAGCGGTTACGGAAGGTTATCGTCTGATGTCGGACGGTTTTCCTCTGCGGGGATGTCTTGTCGTTTGTCTCGTCGGTGCTCATGCTGCTGTCCTTTGCGTCGTGGCGGGCTTTTCGTGCCTGCGGAACAGAAGAGCGGATTGTCCGGGGCGACGGCTTCCGTATGGGGCAGACTTTTCTGCCGCGTCCGGGGAGCGCGGAAAACAGCCTGTCCTGCAGGCCAATATAAGAAGACGGCAGGGGAATGGCAAATGCTTATATGGTATGCGGCGGCATAGTCTGAGCGCATGACGACGAAAGGACCGGACAAAGGATGATGCCTT
Source organism: uncultured Mailhella sp. (assembly GCA_905192935.1). GTDB lineage: Bacteria > Desulfobacterota > Desulfovibrionia > Desulfovibrionales > Desulfovibrionaceae > Mailhella. The sequence goes on along the minus strand of CAJJMX010000185.1, from coordinate 2,787 downwards.
TTGTCCGATCCTTTCAGAGGGGAGGGGAAGGGCGGGGCTGCGTGCCGGGCATCAGAGCCTGGCGGGAGCGATCTTCGAATAGCCGTTCCAGGCGAAGAGGGGAGTTTCCTTTTCGTCGCCGTACACGTTGTTCACGGAACAGATGTAGAGGTAGTGATCCCCGACCTCGATGAATTCACGCAGGGAACATTCCACGGCGACGGCGCTGTGCTCGGGGATCAGGATGTCGCAGCCGGGAAGGCTCTTGAGGGCGATGCCGAATTCCTTCGCCTTGTTTCTGGTCCTGCCGGTGGAGCAGCCGCACTGCATGACCTGTTTGGCGAGCTCTTCGCCCGGAACGGTCAGCACGACCTTCTTCGTTTCCCGGACCCGTTCCCCCGTGTAGGAGGGCTTCATCATGGCGAAGCCGATGAGCTCGGGATTGAGGCTCAGGTAGGTCCACCAGGAGACCGTGCCCAGATTGGTGTCTCCCGAAGGCGTCAGGGAACAGACGAGGGAAACGGGATTGGGCGAAGTGAGCTTCGCCGCTTCGATGAGAGAAAGCGCTTTCATGATGACTCCTTTCACGCCTCGGGCGTGAAGTGTTTGACGGACGGGCATGGATCAGGCGCGGCGTCCCATTTCTTTTGCATCGGCAAGAGAGCCGTGTCCCTTCATGGCTCCGTATTCGTTGACGCCGGTGACGAACAGACGGCCCCGGTCCTTCCAGCCCTTGAGGCCGATCATCTGCCGGTAGGCCTCTGCGGCTCCGGCAAAGGAGCGGAGAAAATGGCTCTCTCCGCACATGAGCAGCATGGTTTCCTTCACCGGGGTGTCGCGCAGCTTGTTCTTCTTGGAGTAGGGATAGAGCCTGTCCATGACGCACTTGATGTGTCCGCTGAAGTTGTACCAGTAGAGAGGACTGCAGAAGACCAGCATGTCCGCCTTCTCGAGCAGGGGGTAAAATCTTTCGAAGCTGTCTTCCATGACGCAGGGCCTGCCGGTACTCCAGCAGCCTTCGCAGTGCATGCAGGCGGGCATGGGATCGCGTCCGGCGGCAAAGATGTCCACCGTGTGTCCGGCTTCCCGGGCGCCTTCGGCAAAGGCATCTGCCAGAAGATCGCTGTTGCCCTGCACTCTGCCGCTGCCGGTCACGAGAAGGATGTGCTTTTTCCGTCCGGAGGCCGGGGGCATGAAGGATTCCACCTTTACGGCTGAGGTGGAGGACACATGCCGGTACAGCAACGTGCCCGCCGCGGCCATGAGGGCCGCTCCCGCGCCGAAGAACAGTCCGCGGCGCGAGAGAAGGCTTCTGCCGGAGCGTCCGGCATCTTTTTGAGATTCGCTCATGGCGGATACGGCTACAGGGAGGCGCCGAAGCGGAAGGCTTCGTCGATCACGGGCGTGCCGGCCACGGCTCCGGCATCGAACACGCCGCCGGCCAACACATGACCGAGGTCCTTCCATTCCAGGAAGCCGAGAAGCGCCTGATAGTAGTCGAGCGCGGGCTTCCAGTTGTCGGCGCTGTTGCCCTCGGCCGCCATGAGAAGCGCGCAGTCCTTCCTAGGATTGGCGTAGCCGGGATTGCATTCGGCCACGGCGAAAAGACGGTCGAAGGCCGTCTTGAGCTGACCGGAGAAGCCCCAGTAGTACATGGGCGAGGCAAGCACCACGATGTCGGCTTCCCTGTAGGCGGGATAGATCTGAAGCATGTCGTCCTTCTGCACGCAGGGGCTGGAAGGATCCTTGCCGCCCTTCACGCAGCCGAGGCAGCCGTGGATGTTCATTTTCTGCAGGTCGAAGCGGGTGACCGCGTGACCGGCGCTTTTTGCGCCTTCGGCAAAGGCGTCGCACAGCATGGCGGTATTGCCCTTCATGCGGGGACTTCCGTTCAGTATGAGGATGTTCTTGCTCATGAGTTTTCTCCTTGTGCAAAAAATGTGGATGATGAAGCTGCCGGTCCCTGGGGGCGCGGACGGCTGACTGCATGAAAAAATGCGTTCCGAAGCCGGGAGCTACAGCGACTGCTTGAGCCTGCGGCTCACCATGAGCTCGAGCTCTTCGTCCGAGCTTGAGATGAGCACGTCGTCGATGTCCGCAAGGACGCGGCGCTTTGCCCCGGCATCGCTGTTGGAAAAGCGGTAGTTCAGAGGATTCAGGTAATGGATGCCGTCGTAGAAGACGTCGATGGTCAGGTTCTGGAGAAAGGCGCGGAGCTCTTCTATCTTTTCGCGTTCCGAAGCTTCGATGAACTCGCCGCGGCCGGCCATGTCGGCAAGAGGCGTATGCCTGAACACCGTCATGCCCGTGGTGGTGATGAGCTTCGGGTGCACCTCATTGAACATCCTTGCCGTCGCTTCGCCGCTGATTTTTCCGGCGCCCCGGCCGCCCATGCCGAGGATGTAGAACGCGGTGTAGGTGATGCCCGCCTCGTCCAGCCTGTGCAGCTGCTCCACGGACTGCGCGGCGGTCTGGCCCTTGTTCATGAGCCTGAGCGCCTCGTCGTTGCCGCTTTCCGTGCCTGTGTAGAGATGCCTGAGCCCCATGTCGCGCAGTTCCCGCAGTTCCGCCATGCTCTTGGCGGCGATGTCGGCTATGCGGCCCTGCATGCTCACGCGTCTGAACCTCGGGACGTGACGGCCGATGACGAGAAGATACTCGCGCAGCTTCTCCGTCGGCAGGGCGAAGGGATTGGAGCCGGTCATGTATACGGCCGCATCTTCAGGGAAAAAGGCGCTGAGGGACGCTATTTCCTTTTCCAGCTGCCCGGGCGTGACGGCCATGAAGGGATAGCCGCGCGAAACGTAG
>CAJJMX010000184.1 GCA_905192935.1 uncultured Mailhella sp. | reverse complement strand
TCTTTCCGCACAGGACTTCCCATGATGAAACCTCTCTTTTCCGATCCCGACAGCTTTGCCCGGCGCGCGCTGGAGCGGCTTTTTCCCATTCTCGACAGCGTCATGCCCATGAACGGTCCGCAACGGCGCGACCTTTCCATGGCCTGCCGGGACCTTTCCGCCATGCTCACCACGGAACGCGACGCCCTTGCCCGTCCGTACTGGACCTCGCCGCGCCTCACCTCGGCGTACCTGCGCTATTTTCTGCCCTGGAATCTCGTGCGTCTTTCCGCGCTGCTGCCCGGTCTCGACTTCGGGCGCATTCCCGAATCGCCCGTCATTCTCGACATGGGCAGCGGTCCGTTCACCCTGCCCATAGCGCTCTGGATGTCGCGTCCCGACCTTCGGGAGCGCCCCGTCACGCTCATTGCCAGCGACACCACGCCGCACGTCCTGGAACTCGGCCGGAAGATCTTCGAAGGCCTGTGCGCCGAGCTCTTCCCCGAATGTTCCTGGACCGTGCGCACCATGCGCGCCTCGGTCACGCAGGCCCCGCGCCGCGTGTACGCAAAGCCCGGCAGCCTGTGGATGATAAGCATGGGCAACGTGCTCAACGAAATGGAGGAGCGCCGCGCAAAGCCCGGACATCAGATGGCGGACCGCATGCGCGAACTTCTGGAAAGCTCCGCGGAAATGCTGTGCGAGAACGGACTCGTGCTTTCCGTGGAACCGGGCACGAGGCAGGGCGGACGCCTTGTTTCCCATCTGCGCAAGAGCGCGCTCGGCGGCGTGGAGGAAGAACCGGAATACGAGGATCTCACGGCCTTCGCCCTGCGCGAGGAGCAGGCCGGACGACGCACGGACGATGACGACGACTGGGACGACGACATGGAGGATTTCGGCCTGCCGCCGCTTTTCATGCCGCTCTCCCCGTGCCCGCATGCCGGAAGCTGTCCCATGCTGGACCGCCGCACCACGGCCTGGTGCCACGTCAACGCTCCGGCCGAGCATGCGCCCGAGGCTCTGCGCACGCTTTCCGCACACGCAGGCCTCGACAAGGATTCCATCAGCCTCTCCTTCCTGCTCATGCGCCGCATGAGCCTGGAGGAAATAGAAAACTTCACGCCGCCCGAAAAGCCCCGCACTCCTCTTGTGCCCGCGCGCATCATTTCCGACGCCTTCGTGGTGCCGGGCTATCCCGGACGCGCCCGCTATGCCTGCTCTCCCCTCGGACTTACGCTCATTCCCGACTCCTCCCGTCTCCCGGCCGGAGCGCTCTGCACGGCGCATCCCACCCGCGAAAGGGACATGAAGTCCCGCGCGATCATCCTCACCCTTGAAGAGACCCGCCGCGAGGACAGAAGTCCCCGGGCATCCCGGAGAGCGCCGCACAGATCCGACGAGCCGCGCAAGTTCCGCCAATCCTTCGCGGAAAAACGCCGCGACGATTCCGGGAAAAAGCCGTACAGGACCGGAGAAGAACGGCACCCCGCGGAAAAAAGCCGAAACAGCGCTTCTTCCGCCCCGAAGCGGAAGGACCGCCGCGAAAGCCGCCGCTTCCGCAAGGACTGAAATCCCTTCGTGTCCGCGCTTTTTTAGGGGCACGAAGCATATTGCCTCTGGCTTTTTTTCTCAAAAGGAGCATACTTTTTCCATCCGCCGCAGGCGGATCATCCCTGCAAGGAGACCATCCCATGAATTCCACTGTTGCAATCCTGGCCGCCATCGTCGTCATCGCCGTCGTTGCGGTGATCGTTCTGCGGAAGAAAACAACCTCCGGCTCCGCTTCCGACAAGCCCGGCGATGACGGAAAGGTTCAGGGAGATCAGGAACTCTATGCACTCGGCATGAATCCCATTTCCGAAAAGCCCATCATGTACGCCCTCACCACCTGCCAGCACTGCAAGAACACAAGAAAGTTCCTCGATGCCAACCATGTGGACTACATCGTCATCTATCTGGACGAGTATTCCGGCTCGCAGCGTTCCGACCTCATGGAAAAAGTGCGTACCTACAATCCCCGCGGAACGTTCCCCACGATTCTGCTGCCCGGAGGCAAGGTCATCGTAGGATTCCGCAAACAGCTCATGCAGGAGGCAATGCTTCATGACGCCGGAACAACTGCTTGAACATCTGGCAAAATGCGCCGAATCGAAGGGATACTATCTGCACGCCGATCATGACCACTGTCTCGGCACGGCGGAAAGTCTTCTGGCCAACAAGGAGCGCTACGGCTACATGTGCTGCCCCTGCCGCCTCGCCTGCGCGGACAAGCAGCAGGACAGCGACATCATCTGCCCCTGCATCTACCGAGACGCCGACATAGCGGAATACGGTGCCTGCTTCTGCTCCTTCTACGTTTCCAAGGAACACAAGGACGATCCGGACTTCTTCCCCGAAGTGGAAGAGCGGCGGGATCCGTCCCGCGGACTGTAGCCTGTCCTTCTTTCCCGGCGCGCACACGGCGCGCGGCATGCCTCTGCAAAGTGCCGCGTTCTGTCTGCGCGCTTTTCTTTTGCCTGGGCCGTGCCCACGGCGCTTCTCCTGACGGCAGACGCTCCCGGCCGTTCCGTCAGGCCCCGGCGTCTGACTGGGGGCGACTTCCGGCATCACGCCCCGTCCTTTCCGCGGCACGCATCTTTCCCCCTCCTGCCCGTCCTTTTCGCCGAAAGGGAAAAGGAGCCGGCTATAACAGCAAAATCCTTGCCCGACCATCCTGCGCGTGACATACTTTTCCAAAAAAGGAAAAGGAGCTTGCCATGCGCTGCGTTTCCGTTCTTGCCGCCGCTCTCGCGACGGTCGTCTTCTGCTTTTCCCCCTCCGCTCCCTGCGACGCCTCGGCCTCATCCGTGCAGAGCGCGCCGAGACTTCTCAAGGTGGTGGCCTTAAGCCGCCACGGCGTGCGCGCTCCCACGCAGTCGCCGGAAACTCTCCTTGCCTGGGGCTCCAACGACTGGCCCGTCTGGAACGTCGCTCCGGGAAACCTCACGAAGCGCGGCGCGGCCCTCATAGAAGGCGAATGGACGGGACTGAGGGAAACTCTCGCCTTCAACGGTCTGCTCCCCGCCTCCGAATGTCCGCCGAAAGGAAGCGTATTCATCTACGCCGACAACGAGGAGCGCACCCTTGCCACGGCCGGGGCCATGCTCGACGGTCTGGCCCCGGGCTGCGGCATGATCGTCGCCTCGAGCAGCAGGACGCGGGACCCGCTTTTTCATCCCGTACAGGGCGGTCTCATGCCCTCCCCCGTCCTTTCCGCCGGGGAAAAGGCCGATCTTTCCGAGGAGCTTGCCGGAGTGCGCGCCGACATGGACAGACGCATGGCGGAACTTTCCGCGATTCTCGGCGCCGCCTCGCCGAGGCTCTGCCCTCCCGGAGAATCCTCCTGCACCCTGAGCGAGATTCCCACATCGCTCGTCTTTCCCCGTTCCGGTTCCCGTGAAGGCGTCGCTCTGCGCGGCGGTCTCGCCATCGCCTCGAGCGCGGCGGAAGTGCTTCTGCTGGAAAGTCTGGAATGGCCGCAGTGCTCGCAGATCATCCCGGCACACATCCCCGTCACGCAGCCCAAAGCCCCGGGCACGCCCGTGGAGCAGAAGGCGCGGGAGATCATCCTTGCGCCCAGAAGCGACAGACCGGGCGTCATGCCCATACCCTTCCGTCCCCGCTGGGAGCCTGCGCCCGCCGAGGTCTCACGCGGCGACATCCTGGTGAATCCCTCCACCGCCCTGCATCTTCTTCCCGTGCACACGCGCGTGCAGAACGCGCTTCAGCGCTTTCCCGCCATAGCCAGGCAGGAAGGCCTGCCGCTTCTTCTCTTCATGACCGAAGCCCTTGCCGGAACCTCGCCCGTCAGGGAAGCCAACGAGGCAAAGCTCGTCATCCTTTCGGGACACGACACCAACATCGTCAACATCGCGGGCCTGCTCGGCCTGCACTGGAACAACGCCCCCTTCCCCAGAGACAGCACGCCTCCCGGTTCCATGCTCGTCTTCCGGCTCTGGGACACCCCGCAGGGTCGCATGGTGCATCTTAAAGTCTCCATGTCAAATTCACAGCAGGCATTTTCCACACCTTCCGTAGAAA
>CAJJMX010000183.1 GCA_905192935.1 uncultured Mailhella sp. | reverse complement strand
CGCGGCAACGACGGCACGGTGGCCGGTGAAGCGAAAGCCGCTGCCGAGGCTCTTCCCGGTATTGAAGGCGCTCTGACTGCCGCCATCGACAGCGCCAACCTGGCTCATCAGATCGGTATGGGCGATGCCTACTATGACGGCGGCGAAAAGGGCACGCAGTTCCTTTCCAGGGCCCTGAGAACGGCCTCTTCCGTTGCCGGTTACGGTGACGTCCCCACGGCTGTGGATACCATCAACGAGGTCTCCCGCGCGGCCGTGACGGCAGGCGTGCAGAATACCTCTCTGCGTCTGTCCGATGCGGCATCGGATACGGTCCTGCATCATCTCTCGCTGGGCAACTTTGACTCCGGCAACAGCATCCACCAGGACGGTCTGGACATCTGGGCCACTCCCGTCTACGGCAACACCTACACGCACGGCATGGGCGTCTCCGGCGCTTCCGTACGCGGCAATTACGGCGGTCTCGCCCTCGGTGCCGACGCCAAGGTCGGTGAACTTGCCGGCGGCAGCGTGCGTCTGGGCGCCGCCATCAACGGCGGCGGCGGAAAGTCCGAAACCAGAGGAACCGCCACGTCCACCGATAACGAATACAACTTCGGCGGCGTGAACCTGTATGCAGGCTGGAATCTGGATAATCTGAATATTATGGCGTCTCTCGGCTACAGCATGGGCAACCATGACGTCAAGATGAACATGCCCGCATCTCTGGGCATGGGACAGGCCAAGGCCGATGTGGACACCAGCGCTTTCACCGCGGATCTGCGCGCCGAATACCAGATCAGGACGAGCTGGCTGGATATTCTGCCTCATGCGGGCGTGCGCTACACCGCCCTGTACACGGACAACTACAACCTGAAAGTGGACGGCTCCACGCTGAACCACGTGAACTCCGATACCCAGAACATCGTGCAGTTCCCCATCGGCGTCACCGTGACCAAGAACATCGATGTGGCCGGCTGGAATGTGAAGCCGCAGGCCGATGTGTCGGTGATTCCCGCTGCCGGCGACAAGAAGGCTAATTCCAAGGTGAAGTTCACCGGCGTCGACGCCTGGAGCAACGTGAACACCCGCATCATGGATTCCACGAGCTGGTCCGGCATGCTGGGCCTTCAGGCCGAAAAGGGCAATCTTGCTCTGGGTGTGAACTACGGTGTGCAGGCTTCCCGTCATGAGACCGACCAGCGCGTCAACGTGGGCATCAGCTGGAAGTTCTGAGAGTAGACAAGTTCCCTAAATTCTGACCGGAAAGCGGATACGGCATACGGGATGCCGTGTCCGCTTTTCCTTTTCCTTGAACGCGCCGTTGTCCGGTTGATGAAAGAGCGTCGTATCGGGGGAAGCGAAGCTGGAACGCGCCGGTCTTCCGTCGGTCTTACCTGTTCCCGCCGAAAGAGAGAGACAAAGACGGCGTTCAGCCCCGGTCAGGGCGGGTCCCCGTGCGAGAAGGGGCGTTGAAAGTAAACCACGGAAGCAGCTCAATAACGAGGCAGATTACCGTGCGAGGGGAAGCGTTCCCGGGAAGGCGTTTTTTTGTCTCTTCCGCACGCCGACGGATGCCGGAGGAGCCGCACGTGGGGAAATTCTGCTGGGCGGCCCGGGAAGAACTTTTGAAGGACGTTCCGGCAAGTTGTTTTTCCCGGGGACGGAGCCGCATAAAAAGGGGGAGCGATGTCCCCCCCCATGAGATTTCAGACGGCAGGCCGGTCGGAGCTTTCCGAAAGGAGCGCCGTCATATCGTTACGAGTTCATACTGGTCGCTGCCCATGCCGAGTTCCTTCATATAGGAGAGCTGGCGCAGACCGGAGCGGGATTCGATGCGCTCCACCATGGGGGCGCGCACCTCTTCGGGAAGGGCGTAGACCATGTCTACGGAGGCCTTGTCGATGGCGAGGATGTCCGTGGAGGCGAGAATGCCGAGATCGGGCAGACGCACCGGTTCCGCGTTCACTCCCTCGCAGTCGCAGCTCACGGACATGTTTCTGAGCACGTTGACATAGGTGATGCGGTTGCCGAAATGATCGGTGATGGCCTTGCCTCCTTCCACCATGCGTTCCATGAAGCGGGGGCCTCCGGACCATGTCTGGTTTCCTTCGCGGTGTATCTGCAGCTTTCCCAGCTTTCCGGAGGCGCAGCCGATGGAGATGTTCTTGAGGGAGCCGCCGAAGCCTCCCATGGTATGTCCTTTGAAGTGGGTGAGCACGACCATGGAGTCGTAGTTCAGAAGATGGCTCCCTACGGCCACTTCCTTGAGCCATTTGCCGCCGCGGATGGGAAGCGGGGTGTCGCCTTCTTCATCCATGATGTCCACGGTGGTGAATTTGGTCCATCCGTTTCTCTCCAGCGTCTTGCGATGTCCTTCCGTGGTCTGGCGCGGACTTGCGTACAGCACGTTGCATTCCACGATGGTGGTGCGGGGAGTTTCGGCGAGAAAGGTCTTCACCCATTCCCGCGGCAGGATGTTCGGGCCGTCCGGCTCCCCGGTGTGCAGCTTGACGGCGATATTGCCGGTGATGTTCCCGTTGACCATGCGATAAAGCCTGAGCAGGCTTTCCGCGCTGAGGTCCCTGGTGAAATAGACCTTGGGGCGTTCCGCGGCTTTGGCGGCGACGGGAGACAGTCCGGAAGCCACGGCCCCGGCGGTCAGCAGACCTGCTTTGATGAAGTTTCGGCGGGAGACGCTCATACTATTCCTCCAGAGGTTTGAAAGGTCATGATCTTGGACTGCCGGGAGCTTTTCACGACAGGCCTATGGTTGTTCCGCTTTCGGAAAAGCCTGCCTTGCGCTTTCCCCCGACGGAGTTTTCGTCTTTGCTGCCGTTCATGCGCGGGAGGGCTTCATCTTTTCCGCGGCGCTTGCGGCGCTGAAAAGGTTTCGTCGTCGTGTGCTCTGATGCTTCTTGCCGGACGAAGGGGCTTTGGGCATGACTTCGGCATTTCCTGAGTTTTTGTATTTTTTTCGGGAAATGCGCGGGAATCCCGGTCTGCCGCTGACGATGCTGCCGGTCTTCTGCGCTCCTTATTTTTTGATGAACGGTGACGCGAATTTTTTCATGGTGTGCGGAAAGGAGAGAATCATGACGGTCAGCCATGAGCCCAGGAAGAAGACGGCTCCGTAATCGAGAAGGAAGAGCACGGCGTCATCGCTCCACAGCATGAAGGAGCTTTGCATGGTCAGGGGGAAAAAGAGCTCTCTCTGACGAAAGGCGTGTATGCCGTAAAGCGCCAGGGCCATGCCCAGTCCGCAGGAGGCAAGCCGGTAGCCGAGAGGACGGGGAAAGGCGGCAGGACGTTCAAGCGAGGAGAGAAACCGTCTGCCGTACATGCCGAAATGAACGGCCGCCAGCAGGAAGCACCAGTGCGCGCAGAAGACATGAAAGGTCCTGAAGGCAAGCTCGCCCTTGAAACCGAGAAAGGCGAACACGGTGCGGGAAATGAGAACGGCGCTTGCCAGGGTGCCGAGCATGGCCAGAAGGAGAAGGGCGTTCACGAGAAGACGGACGGCGCGCGTGACGTTGTACCTGCCCCTGGCAAGACTTTTGTACCACCCGAGGTTCAGCCTGGTGTGGATCACGAAAAGGACGGTCAGAAGCACGCCCAGCCATTCGTGGGCGGCGCTGCCCGTATGGGATGCGGCCATGAGCAGAAGGAACAGGGAAAGCATGAAGATGTCTGTGAGCGGCTTTGCTGGCATGTTCATCGTGTATCTCCGGGGAAGCATGGCGGCGGGGCGCGTCAGCCGTGCGGCCGTGACGGACTCGGGAACAACTCTTTTATGATGAACAGGATAGGCGAGTCCGGCAGTATGCTGAAGATACATTTTTAGCAAAAAATTGCCTGATCGTATCATCGTCCGCAAAAAAGGAAGGACGCTCCCCGGAAAATCGTGGGCCTGAAAGAAAAAATGTTTTGGGCACAACAAGTTACGAAGATACGGCGGATAAGGGGAAGAGCATGGGCAACTTCACGCCCAGAAAGATGAAGGGAATTTTTTGCTCAGGCAGACGCCGTCAGGGAAAGCCGGTTTTTCAGAACGGGGAGCCATTGACATCTTCGGCGGTTCTGGTACTATTTCTCTTCGCTGATGGGCTATCGTTCAATTGGCAGGACGTCGGATTCTGGCT
>CAJJMX010000182.1 GCA_905192935.1 uncultured Mailhella sp. | reverse complement strand
CGCGCTGGTACTCGAACTTGTCCACGGCCTTCATGAGGCCGATGTTGCCTTCCTGAATGAGATCGAGGAACTGCAGGCCGCGGTTGGTGTACTTCTTGGCGATGGAGACCACAAGGCGCAGATTGGAGCGGATGAGCTCCTGCTTGGCGCGCATGGAGGCCACCATGCCGCGACGGATGCGCCACAGCACTTCTTCAAGGTCTTCCACGTTGTGGCAGCACTTTTCGCGCAGACGCTGGAGGCTTTCGATCTTGCCCATGATGAGTTCCTTGTAGGAAAACATCTTGTCCACGCTCATGTCGAGTTCCGCGGCCACGTCCTGCATGGAGCGGGTGCGGTTGTCCAGAGCCTCGAACAGCGCCTGAAGTTCTTCCTGCGTCTTGCCCGTGGTGGCCACATAGGCGTCGAGCTCGCGCTGATAGTTCTTCATCTGACGCACGTAGTCCTCCACGGTTTCCACGATGCGGTCGATGAGGGTCTTCTCGAGCTTGATCTCGCGCAGACGGGAGACCACCTCCTCCTTGTACTGGAGTATCTCCTTCTGCGTGGCGGCCACGCGGCGCTCCAGCGTGCAGCAGGCGTCGAGCTTCTGATAGATCTTGTGCTTCTTCTTGTAGATGGCCTTGATCTCGTCGAGAAGCAGAATGACCCTCTGGCGCTGGTTCATTTCGTCTTCGGTGGGGTCGTCTTCCTCGATGGTCTTCACCACATCCTTCAGCTTGATGCGGTTCTGCTTGAGGTCTTCGCCCACGTTGATGAGCTCTTCCACGGCCACGGGCACTTCCACGAGCGCGTAGAGCACGTCTTCCTCGCCCGTTTCGATCTTCTTGGCGATGACGACTTCGCCGTCGCGGTCGAGCAGCGGCACAGCGCCCATCTCGCGCAGGTACATGCGCACGGGATCGGTGTTGCGGGCGGCAAAGTCACCGTTGTCGTCGGCGGACAGATCGAGAGGGAATTCCAGCGCGTTGTCGTCGGTCTCGTCGAACACGATGTCCACGGGATCGTTCTCCGCGTCGGCGTGGTTCACGACGATGGACTTGCCTTCCTTTTCGCTGTCGACGATGGCGATGTCCATCTGATCGAACATCGCTATGATCTCTTCAAAATTTTCGGGCGTGCTCATCTCCGCGGGGACAGACTTGCTGACTTCCTCGAAGGTAAGGTAGCCGGCAGATTTGCCCTTGGCGATAAGAGCCTTGACCTGCTGGATTTCTTTAAGATTATTGGTCACTACGCCTCCCTCGCGCTTCAAGAAGCGCGCGCATGTATTCCCGTTGTGTTTCCTGGCTGGCCGTTCCCTGGCGAAGGGCCGCCACGACGGAAGCCATGTGTGATGTCTTCTGCAAGTTCACGAGCATCTGCCGTATGGCGGCAAGCTCTCCTTCTTCGTTGTCGAGAGGAGGGGCTTCCTCGCCGCGGCAGCGTATCCAGAAATTTTTTTCCTTCGGCTCCAGCTCGTCAAAAGCCTGATCGGAGCAGAAGGCGGCTATCTTGTCCCACAGCTTGAGCGCCCACGGCGCGGAAAGGGCAAGATCGGCGCCCGCAGCCTGAAGATCCGGCAGACGGTGCGGATAGCGCACCGCAAAGGTCATGATTTCCTTGTCCCGGCTGATGGCGTGGGGCACCTCGTCGCGTCTGGCCGCGACACGGGGAACGGCCGCGTTGCGCCGCTCCAGAACGCCTCCCCGAAGGTCGGCTTCGGAGAGACCGAGTCCTGCGGCAAGTTCCGCCGCAAAACGATGAAAAAGTTCCGGCATGTCCACCTGGGAGAGAAAGTGTCTCGCCCATTCCACGGCCTCGCGCGGAGCCATGCCGCGCAGTACGGAGAGACAGAAGGTCAGACCGTCCTGGGCGTGGGCGCGCAGGTCCTCCACGGCGTCGGCGCCGAAGGAATGGAGCATGCTGTCGATGTCGTTGTCGTCCGGGAACAGGATGACCTTACAGGAGAGTCCGCGGGTGAGCAGCATTTCGCAGGAGCGGAAGGCGGCCTTGCGGCCTGCATTGTCGCCGTCGAACATGAGTTCGAGGTGAGAGCTGAAGCCGGAAAGTCTCTTGATCTGTTCCGGGGTGAGCGCCGTGCCGAGCACGCCGACGGCCTGCGTATAGCCGTACTGATGCAGGGTGATGACGTCCATGTACCCTTCGGTAAGAATGATGTCCTTCTTCACCGCGATGGAGGGCCGGGCCTGAAAGAGTCCGAACAGGTGTTCGCCCTTCTTGTAGATGGGCGAATCGCTGCTGTTGATGTACTTGGCGTCGTCCTCCTTCGCAAGGGACGGAATGATGCGTCCGCCGAAGGCTATGGTCTGCCCGGAAAGGTTGCGGATGGGGAACATGAGCCGGTTGCGGAAGCGGTCGAAGGTGCGTCCGCCCTGACTTTTGGACTGAAGACCGCAGTCCACGGCCGTGCTCAGCGAAAAGCCCGCACGGCGCAGCGTGTCCCCGAGATCCTGCCAAGAGTCCATGCTCCAGCCGAGACCGAACTTTTCCACAAGCTCCGGAGAAATGCCCCTCTCGCCGATGTACTCGCGGCACACGGCGGCGCTCTGCGAGGAGAGATTGCTGTGGAAGTGCGAGGCGGCAAGCTCGTGCATCTTCTGCATGTCGCGTTTCTGGGAGCGCTGTTCCTTCGCCCTGGGGTCGGAGCGGTAGGATTCGAGGCGTATGCCCGCCTCCTCGGCGAGCGCGGCAAGGGTCTCCTTGAAGTCGAGACCGTTCATGCGGCCGTAGAAGTCGAAGATGTCGCCGGAGGCCTGGCAGCCGAAGCAGTAGAAGGTTCCCTGTTCCTCGTTGATGGAAAAGGAGGGCTTGGTTTCCTGATGGAACGGGCAGGGCGCGACGAGACGGGAGCCTGCGGGACGCAGCTCCACATAACGCCTCGCCATGTCGGCAAGGCTGATGCGCGACTTTATCGCCTGTATCACATCGTTGCTTTTCATGATGATATGCCCAGCTCAGCGGAACAGAACCTGAGTCATGCCGTCGCCGCCCTGATCCTCGGGGGCGGTGTGATAGGAAGCCACGCCCGGAAAGGTGCGCAGAAGTTCATGCACGGCCCTGCGCAGCGCGCCGGTGCCGCGGCCGTGAACGATCTCCACGCCTTCCACGCCGGAAAGCAGGGAGCGGTCAAGAAACTGTTCGAGTTCCGCTAAAGCTAAATCAGCACGTTTTCCCCTCAAGTCAAGACGCAGGAAGGAAACCGGTCTCGAAACCCTGGCGGTCACGGATCCTTTGGGCGCGGAAGACGCGCCGGAGGAGGGCTGAAGGTCGGAAAGCGGGGCCCACATGGTCACGCCGTTCAGATCTATCTTGCCCTTGCCGTTCTTTTCGTCGATTTCGCGCAGCACGGCCTTGCGGTTCCACAGGCGGTGCGTCACTTCGCCGCCCACGGTGAAGGCGGCGGGATCGGCCGCAGGCTTCTCTTCCTCCATGTCTCTTGCGGAACGGGCAAGCTCCGCACGCAGCTTCGACATTTCCTTCTGCGCCTGCTTGGCCGTGGCCTTGCCGCTCTTGTAGTCGCGCATGAGCTCCTGCGACATTTTGCGCACTTCCTCGTCGAGTCTCTGACGTTCCTTTTCGAGCTTCTGCTGCAGGGATTCGCGCTTGTCGCGCAGGCGGCGCTCCTCGTCCTTCATGCGGGCAAGTTCCTCTTCCCGCTGACGGGCAAGCTCATTGAGCCGGTCCATGACGGCGCTGGCGTCGTCGCCGTCCATGAGAAGGTAATGCTCCGCCCGCTTCAGCACGGATTCGGGCAGGCCGTGTTCTCTGGCTACGTCGAGGGCCTGGCTTGCGCCTACCTGATCGTAGGCCAGATGGAAGAGCGGCTTCTTGGTGGACGGATCGAACAGCACGGAGGCCGCGCGCACGCCTTCGTGCGTGAGCGCGTAGCTCTTGAGCGCGGGGAAGTGCGTGGCCGTCACCGTGTAGGCGCCCTTTTCCAGAAGACCGTCGAGCACGGCCTGAGCGAGCGCCGCGCCCTGCGAGGGATCGGTTCCCGAGCCGAACTCGTCGAGCAGCACGAGAGAGCGGGCATCGAGGCCGTCCCAGATGGAGGCGAGGTGATGTATCTGTCCGGTGAACGTGGACACATGCCTTCGTACATGCAGCTCTGATACCATCCTCAGAGCCATC
>CAJJMX010000181.1 GCA_905192935.1 uncultured Mailhella sp. | reverse complement strand
CGAAGCGTGGCGCAGGACCATCCTTGCCTGCCGTCCCGAAGCCGGACGGCCCGGCGTGAACCATCCCCGCCCGGAAACATACTGGCCCGTGGACGCGCTCGAGCTTGCCGACGCTCTGCTTGAGCTCGGCTGGACGAAGCGCTCCGCCTGACCCCGTCATGCCGCAGAGGCATGAATCTGCCGTCCTTCGCCTGCCGTCGTTCCGAAAAGAGCGGGCGGCAGGGAAACGAGGAGGAAAGGACGGCAGAGCACGCGTCGTGCCGGAACGGCGCATCCCGGCAGGGCCGGTCCGCCGGGGAAAACTCGGCCGTCGCCGGCGGACCTGAGGCGGCGTCGTCCGCGGACGGGACGGAAAGGCCCCGTGTTCTGCCGGTCTTTGCGGTGGCGTCCGCCTCTTTCGGGAAGCGGCGCGGAGCTTTGAGAACGGTCATGCTCAAAAGGCATCGAAACCCATGAATCATAGGTATTTGCTCTTTCAGCAGGCGTGCTTATAACTATGCGCAGAACATTCATGGGAGAGCCGTATGGACATCATAGAAAACAAGAGCTTTGACGAAGAGAGGGCGCTGTACGGTCTTCGGCACGTTCTGGTCCGGAACTGTTCGTTCACCGGGCCTGCCGACGGAGAGAGCGCGCTGAAGGAAGGCGAGGACATCACGGCCGAGCACTGTCTGTGCGATCTGCGCTATCCGTTCTGGCACGTGCACGGCCTTGCGATCAGGGACTGCGACATCACGGAGAACGGACGCGCCGCGCTCTGGTATTCCGATCACATAGACATTGCGGACTCGAAGCTGCACGGCATCAAGGCGCTGCGCGAATGTCACGAGGTATCCGTGCGGAACTGCGATGTGATCTCCAACGAGTTCGGCTGGTTTTCGCGTTTCTTCCGCATGCGTGACTGCACGGTGAAGAGCGACTACTTCATGCTGCACGCGGCGGATCTCGACTTTGCGGACGTGCGCTTCACGGGCAAGTACGCTTTGCAGTATCTGCACGACTGCACCTTCGAGCACTGCGACATCACGAGCCGTGACGCCTTCTGGCACGCGGTCAACGTGACGGTGCGCGACTGCGTGCTCAAGGGAGAGTTCCTCGGCTGGTATTCCGACCATCTCACGCTGGAGCGCTGCCGCATCATAAGTTCGCAGCCTTTGTGCTACTGCACGAACCTGAAGCTCGTGGACTGCGAGGTGGTGGACTCCGACCTCTGCTTCGAGAAGTCCGACGTGGACGCCGTGCTCACCGCGCCCGTGGACAGCATCAAGAATCCCCGTTCCGGACGCATCGTGCTCCCGGCCGTGGACGAGCTCATTCAGGATGGCGACTCCCATGCCGAGATCGTCATCACGGCAGGCGCCGACAGGAGCGCTTCCGCCTGACTTCCGCGTTTTTGCAGGCCCCTGCGCTGCGCGAAAAGGCGGGGAGGGTCCGCAGCCTGAAAACGAAGAAGGGCGTTGTCGTGAGCGGCAGCGCCCTTTCTTTTCGCCTTTGGAGAAAGGCGCTCAGGACGGCAGAAGCGGGAAAAGGCCTCCGGCCGCGTGCCGGGCCGGAAAGAGGCGGACGCCGCATGCGGCGGCGTTTTTTGCCGTCAAAGGCCTGAGCGGGGCCGTGCTCTGCCCGCAACAGGGATTTCCGACAGAAAAGGGCCGGGGGAGCTCCCCCGGCCCTTACGGAACGATCTCTGCATCAGGGACGATGCCTGTCCGTTACTTCACTCTCACGTTGCCTTCCCACACGAGGCCCGCTTCCGGCAGCACGGGAAGATAGGTGAGCCACTTGTGACTCTTCATGACCTCGGGATCCTGCTGCATCTTGCGGTTGAATTCCAGGATGGGCGGCACGATGTCCTTGATGTCGCCCGCGAGGTTCGCCGCAATCTGCGCGTTGGTGGCTTCGAGACACAGGTCGATGGCCTTCTGGCTGTATTCCATGGAGCTCATGAGCGTGTCGAGAGCCTTGGCGGGATTGTGGAAGCCCACGCTGTTTTCCGCGGAAATGAGATCCCAGAAGAACTGGCCCTTGCGCACCATCTCGCGCGCCGACGCCATGAGCGTTTCGTAGTTCGCGTTCCTCTCGCCGGTGAACTCGTTGGCCAGACGCACGGCTTCATGCGCCTTCACGCTGGTTTCCTGAGCCTTGAGCAGCTGCCGGTAGGTCTTTTCCTGAATGTCGTGCACGCGGGCGCGCAGAAATTCCGGAGTCTTGTCCGAGTGGCACGTGCGGCAGGCGGTCAGTTCGGGATCCTTGAGCGGCGAGGTCCACCAGTGGCTCGAGAACTTCTTGCCGTCCTGCTTCATGTAGGGCATGTGGCAGTCCGCGCAGGACACTCCCGCCGCACCGTGAGGACCGTTCTGCCAGGTCTCGTACTCGGGATGCTGCGCCTTGATGATGTTCACGCCCGACACCGCATGCACGAAGTCCGTGAACGGACCGTTCTTGGGGCCGTGCGTGTTGTAGTATTCATACATGTCCTCGGGATCGAAGCCGTTGTCCCACGGGAACACCGGCTTGCCCGCAGGACCGTTGTCCTTGTGGGTGAAGTAGTATTCCACATGGCACTGGCCGCACACAAGACTGCGCTTCTCGTTGCGCGAGAGCGTGGCCCAGTCCTTGCCGCTTCTGGCCAGCCAGTCCTTGAGCGGAATGGAATAAAGCTGGAGTTCCATGGTCGTGGTGTCGTGACAGGTCGCGCAGCTTATGCTCTCGTTCATCACGTCCACCTTGGTGCGGTACTCGTTGAAGTCGCGGCTCCATACGCCGTCGCCCTCGGCCGCCACCCACTGCGATATCGCCGGAACCTTGCAGTTCCAGCAGGTGGTCGGCATGTTGCCCTTGCCGTCAGGCGAGTAGCGGTTGATCCGGTCGATGTCGAGAATGTCCTTCACCGCATAGGTGTGACCGCGCGCCTCGTTGTACTCGTACATGAACGGATACCCGAGCCACAGATTCTTGAGATACGGCTGTCCCGCACGGAAGCCCTTCGGCAGAGGGTTCACGTTGTCGTTCTTGCGGTAGTTCACCGATCCCTTGTATTCCGTCATCACGGAGCTTTCGTCGTTCTGCCGGTACGAGGCGTACTGGAGCGGAAACGCCTTCTCGAACTTCGACGCGTCCAGCGTGTTCGCCGGAAGGCCGCTCTGATAGACGGGGGTCTTTACCTCGTAGGTGTCGTCCTGACAGCCTGCACTGATGAGCGAACAGGCCAGTACTGCGCCTGTCATGATCATGTTCATCTTATTCATCTGCCGCCTCCCTGAAGCTGACGGGGGTTTTCTTCTGATGCGCCATGGCACGGTGGCAGTCCACACAGTAGGGCTTCGCCATCATGACGTTCTCGTTGGTGACCCGGTGACAGGCGCGACAGTTCGCATTGACCACGTCCCTGGTCTCCTGACGGGCTAGAAGCGGCGCCTCCTTCCCCTGAAGGTTCGCCACAAAGTCCCGCAGTCCTTCCTGCGCCTTGAAGGGCAGCTTCGAGAGCAGGTTGTGGGGCGCGTGACATTCGTTGCACGTCAGATCGGCATGCGGCGACTGACTGTGCGTGAGCGCAGCCTCGCGCATGACGTGACAGGTCGAACAGAAGGGCCTCGTGTCGGAATACTTCATTCCGGCGGCTGCCAGAAACACCAGTGCCGCTCCCAGCACCGTGCCCGCAAGCAGCAGTTTCCATGGACCGTGTCTGGATGCTTTCATCGCTCTCCTCCCTGGGTTATGAAAAAACACGGCCACTCCCTCTTACACGGCGCAGAAGAAAATAACTGTGATTTAAATCACAATTAGCGGGAACTCGACAAAAAAAAGTAAAAAAGAACGGCGCTGGAAGAGTACCATGACGAAAATCACAGCCAGCCCGCAGCGCTTTTCCTAACCTCGGAGAGCCCGCTGCAAAAGGATGCCGTGTCCGGGGCTGTCCGGCGCGGAACTCTGCGGCGCGTCCGTGAGAAAAACGGCGGCGAGGCGAAACCGTGTTTTCCCGGACTTGTGCATACTGCGGGACTTCCCCGGAAACGCATGGGGCGGGAAAGGGCGCGGGAGAAGCGGCGCGGAAAGGAGAAGGCCTTCGGGGCTGCGGGAAGCCCCGGTCGGCCGGGGGCCTTGCAAAGGGAGGCCGAACCCGGGGAAGTTGCGGTCA
>CAJJMX010000180.1 GCA_905192935.1 uncultured Mailhella sp. | reverse complement strand
GCGCGGGGGGAATTATTTCCCCCGCATTGCCTTTTACGGGGTCCGGGGCGGAGCCCCGCCTGCCTTTTCTGCCTTTTCTGCCTTTCCTCTCTTAAATAAAAAAGGAGCGGGGTCCATATTCGGACGCCGCTCCTTTGAGGACGGGTCTTTGGGGGAGACTAGCGGATGAAGTTGGTGCGTATGACGGGTTCGGTGGCGGGCATGGGGATGCCTGCGGCCTTGCCGGCCTCGAAGCAGCGGAGCATCCAGGCCATGTTGCGGGCGAGCTGACGCATGGTCAGGAGGCCTTCGGCGTCCTGGCGCACTTCATCGGGGGTATTGCCGTGGACCTGGTTCCAGTAGCAGGAGGTGACCACGGGCATATTGTTCATGCCGAAGTACTTGTTTATCTGCTCGAAGGCAGCGGAAGCGCCGCCTCTGCGGCAGCTGACCACGGCTGCGCCGGGCTTGTTGGCGAAGAGGGAGGAACCGGCGAAGAACAGTCTGTCGAGGAAGCTTTCGAGCTGTCCGGAGGCGGAAGCGTAGTACACGGGGGAACCGAACACGAAGCCGTCGAAATCGGGCACGAGGGCGAGGGCCTCGTTCACCTTGTCTTCGCGGAAGCAGCGGCCGGTCTTGCGGCAGGAGCCGCAGGCGATGCAGCCCGCGACGGGCTGGGTGCCGAGCTGAAAGATCTGAGAACCGATGCCCTGCTTTTCCAGTTCGGCGGCCACTTCGGAGAGGGCCGTCCAGGTGCAGCCCTTGGCATGGGGGCTGCCGTTCACGAGAAGAACCTTCATAACATACTCCTGGTTTTCATTGAGCTTTGTCCATTATCAGCGTTTTTCGGAGAGCCGTCTGTATCCGGGGGCACGGACGGACGACATGGTGCAGTCCATCCGGGGCGAGTCGCTTCCGCCTGAAACGGTCGGACAAAAGAAGACGCCACGCGGGGAGAGACGGCGCGGGAGCCCGGCTTCGGGCTGCCTGGGAGGAAAACGCAAAACGGAGCCGCCCGAAGGGGGCTCCGTCTTCAGATACCAATGGGTCATGGATGCCTAGCGGGCAACGATGACGCGGGCGGGACGCAGCAGATGATCGTTGAGCCTGTAGCCCTTCTGCATGACGCGGACGATGCAGCCGGGCTCGACGCCTTCGGCCTCTTCCTGCCCCACGGCTTCGTGGTCGTTGGGATCGAAGATCTGTCCGGGCTCGCCGACGGGCACGAGACCGTGCTTTTTGAGCGCGTCGAGCAGCATGGTGCGGGTCATTTCCACGCCCACCATCATGTTGCGGCTCTCTTCCGACTGACCGCCGTACTGGAGAGCAAGGTCGAGATTATCCAGCGTGGGAAGAAGGTCGGCCAGCACCTTTTCGGCGGCGTAGCGGGCCTGCTCTTCCTTTTCGCGCTGAACACGCTTCTTGAAGTTATCCATCTCGGCCAGCGCGCGCAGCTTGACGGCATTGGCCTCGGCGGCCACATTGCAGGCCGCGCAGAGTCTGGCACGGCACTCTTCGAGCTCCTCGTCTTCCGTCTTTTTCTGAGCGGAAGCGCCCTCTTCGGCGGCCTGTTCCGGGGCCTCGAGTTCCGCCTCTTCGTTCACGGCATCTTTGTTTTCAAATTCCTGACTCATGAAAAGACCTCCAATAGTGGTACACGAAAGGTAGGAACGAAGAGCCCACCTGTCAAGGCGTTCCGGGAACTTTGCCGCGTCTTCCCTCCCTGACGACGCGATAGAGTCCCGCAGCCATGGCGTCGAGGGCGAGAAGCGGATTCACCTGCGCCAGGAGCGTATCCTGACACTTCACGAAGAGCTCGGAAAGTTCCAGAAGCAGCGCTTCGGGCAGAGGCCGAAACAGCTCCGAAAGCGGCCCCGATCTGCGACCGGCAAGGCAGTCGGCCAGAGCCTTCTGGGCCACGAGCACCACGTTCTGCGCGGAAGACGCGTCGAGAGCGTTCCTGGCCTGCGTCATGTCGAACCAGCCCCGGCCTTCCGCGGCAAAGCGTGCAAGCGCGCTTTCCCAAGTCTCAAGATCGGCAGGCAGGTCCCGGTCGGTGCGGGGCCAGGGGAGCGTGATGACCCAGCCGCGGGAAACCAGCGTGGGCAGAAGCCTTTCACGCTGCGGCGCGGTGAACACGAAACAGGTGTCGGGAGACGGGTCTTCGAGCACCTTGAGCAGAGAGTTGGCGGCTTCCACGCCGAGAGACTGCGCCTCGGCCAGCACGATGACGCGACGACGGCCGAAATGGGGCTTTTCCCCCAGAACGGGCCGCAACGCACGCACCTCGTCTATCTTGATGGAGCCGGCGCGTCCGTCGAGCAGGAAGAGATCGGGATGCATGTTCGCCCCGATCCGCAGGCAGGAAGGACAGGCAAGACACGGCTCGTCGTCCTGCCTCTCGCAGTTGAGCAGCGCGGCCCACCACAGCGCGAGGGCCACGCGGGAAGAGGCGTCCGCACCCTCAAGATGCAGAAGCTGCGGCGGCTCACGATGCATGGCGCGCAGAAAGGCGCGCGGCCTTTCCAGCTCCGGGACGAGCGCGGCTGAAAACGCGGCCCGCGCTTCGTCCACGCCGGGGAGCCTGTCCTCGGACGCAGCCTTGCGCGCGGCCGCCTTGCCGCCTTCCTTTCTGGCCGCAGCCATATGCTAGCGCCGGAAGGTCTGATTTCTGTCGGGGCCCACGGAAACGAAGCCGATCTTCACGCCGAGGATCTCCTCGATGCGCTCGATGTAGCGACGGCAGTTGCCGGGCAGGGAGTCCCAGGTGGTGCAGTCGGACAGATCTTCGTTCCAGCCGGGCAGCACTTCATAGACGGGCTTGACGTTGTCGAGACCGCGCGGGGTCTGCGGCGGATACTGCATGACCTTGCCTTCATATTCATAGGCCACGCAGACCTTGATCTCCTTGAGTCCGGAGAGCACGTCCACCTTGGTGAGCGCGATGGAGGTGGGATCGCACAGACGGGTCATTTCGCGCAGGACCACGAGATCGAGCCAGCCGCAGCGGCGGGGTCTGCCGGTGGTGGCGCCGTACTCGCCGCCCTGACGACGCAGAAATTCGCCCATGTCGTCCAGAAGCTCGGTGGGGAAGGGACCGGAACCCACGCGGGTGGTGTAGGCCTTCACGACCGCGATGCGCTGATCGATCATGCCGGCATGCACGCCGGAACCAATGGAAGCGTTGTCGCACACCACGTTGGAGGAGGTCACGAAGGGATAGGTGCCGTGATCGATGTCGAGCATGACGCCCTGCGCGCCTTCAAACATGATGCTCTTTTCCGCGGCATCGGCATCCATGATGAGCGTGGACACGTCGGCAAGATAGGGCACCAGACGGGGCGCCATGGCCATGAGATCGTTGAACACGGTTTCGGGATCCAGCGCAGGCAGGCCGTAGAGCTGCGTGAAGAGCACGTTCTTTTCCTGAAGGGCATGCTCGATCTTGGCACGGAGCACTTCGGGATCGGTGAGATCACCGGCACGAACACCCACACGGGCCTTCTTGTCCTCGTAGCAGGGACCGATGCCGCGACCGGTGGTGCCGATCTTGGACTTGGCCTTGCCTTCGCGCGCGCCGTCGATGGCACGATGATACGGCATGATGAGATGCGTCTTGTAGCTTATCTTCAGCCTTTCGGGGCTGACGTCGAGTCCGAGGCTCTGGAGAGCGTCGATCTCCTCAAGGAAGCTCTCGGGATCGAGCACGACGCCGTTGCCGATGATGCACATCTTTCCGGGATGAAGGATGCCCGAAGGCACAACATGCAGAACATACTTCCGGCCATCCACAATGACCGTATGTCCGGCGTTGTTGCCGCCCTGAAAACGGACCACCATATCCACTTCGGAAGTGAGCAGATCGACGATCTTGCCCTTACCTTCGTCGCCCCACTGCGCACCAACGATAGTCATGTTCGACATATATTTCTCCTTAGGACGCACCTTGGAAATAGTAAGGTCTTTACGACCCTTCTGAAAACGCGCCAAAGCCATTTTTATAGAGTCCTTTGCCTGACTCGTCAAGCAAACGACAGGGACGGCATTTTCCGGTGCCCGAGTACCCCGCACGCCCGTTTGCTCCGGACACACTGTACGGGCCCTCAGCTTGTACGGTGGTCATTTCATTTAACGCCGGAAGTGAATTCCGGCTATTCATGAC
>CAJJMX010000179.1 GCA_905192935.1 uncultured Mailhella sp. | reverse complement strand
TTGGACAAACTCTGGAAAGCAGGTAATGCACCCATGAGGC
Organism: uncultured Mailhella sp.; assembly: GCA_905192935.1. Taxonomy (GTDB): domain Bacteria; phylum Desulfobacterota; class Desulfovibrionia; order Desulfovibrionales; family Desulfovibrionaceae; genus Mailhella. Next base: position 4,118 of record CAJJMX010000179.1, on the reverse strand, counting down.
AATCCGCGCGGCGGAGAATCTTTCAGGTTGGTAACAGAGGCACGGAAGACGAAGAGATTCGTCTGCTGTGCCTCTTTTTTTTATTTTGTCTTTTGTTTTGCAGGAGAAGGTTCCATGGAACTGAAAACCCCTCTTTATGACGTGCACGTCGAGGAAGGCGGAAAGATCGTCCCCTTTGCGGGCTATCTGCTTCCCGTGCAGTATGCAAGCGGCGTCATCAAGGAACACATGGCCGTGCGTCAGGCGGCCGGTCTGTTCGACGTGTCCCACATGGGCGAAGTGCTCTTCACCGGTCCCACGGCCCTCGACACGCTGAACCACCTGCTCACCAACGACTTCACGAACATGCCCGTGGGCAAGGTGCGCTACAGCGTCATGTGCAACGACAAGGGCGGCGTCATCGACGATCTGGTGGGGTACAAGTTCTCCGACGAGGAATATCTCGTCGTGGTCAACGCCGCCAACCGGCACAAGGACTACGCCCACATGGCCGCCAATCTTCTGCCCGGCACGCAGGCCGAGGACATTTCCGATTCCGTGGCGCAGCTCGCCCTTCAGGGACCCGCCGCCCCGGCCATCCTCGGAAAGCTCGTCCCCGCGGACAGGCTGCCCCAGAAGTACTACACCGCCGTGCGCGACGTGGACATCCCCGGCCTGAAGTGCCTGGTCTCCCGCACGGCCTACACGCGCGAACTCGGCTACGAGATCTACACCGCCCCCGAGAACGCCGTGAAGCTCTGGAAGACGCTCCTTGAAGCCGGAAAGGACGACGGGCTCATCCCCTGCGGTCTCGGCGCGCGCGACACCCTGCGCCTTGAAGCCGCCATGCCCCTGTACGGTCACGAGATGGACGAGACCATCACGCCCTTCGAGGCCGGACTCGACTTCGGCGTGAAGATGAACAAGCCCGACTTCATCGGCAAGGCCGCGCTCGAAGCGGCGGGCAGGCCTTCGCGCGTGCGCGTGGGCCTTGAGATCACGGGACGCGGCATCGCGCGCGAGCATCAGCCCGTATTCCTCGGGGATACGCAGATCGGCATGACCACCTCGGGCACGCACTGCCCCGCCGTGGGCAAGGCTCTTGCCATGGCGCTCGTGGACGTTTCGCACAGCGAGCCCGGAACGCAGGTCGAAGTGGACGTGCGCGGCCGCCGCGTCGGCGCCGTCATCGTGCCGCTTCCCTTCTATCACCGCTAGACGGGCAGACCGGGCCCGCGTCTTCTGCCCGGGCCCGCCTCTGATCCATGACCACATTTTCCTGCGAACCTCTATCTCTTTTTCTGGAGGATACCATGTCCAAGATCCCTGCCGAACTTCAATACACTTCTTCTCATGAATGGATAAAGAACGAGGACGGTCTTTCCGTCATCGGCCTCACCGACTTCGCTCAGAGCTCCCTCGGCGACATCGTGTTCATCGACCTTCCCCAGGAAGGCGACGCCGTGACCATGGGCGAATCCTTCGCGGACGTGGAATCCGTGAAGGCCGTCTCCGGCGTGTTCAGCCCGGTGTCCGGCACCGTGGCCGCCGTGAACAGCGCCCTCATCGACAATCCCGCCCTGCTCAACGAAGACCCCTACGACGCCTGGCTCATCAAGGTCTCCGACGTCACCAAGACGGGCGTGCTGCTCGACGCCGCCGCCTACGAGGCCGTGTGCAAGTCCGAGGAGGCCTAGCATGGGCAGCTACATCCCTTCCACGGCCGAAGAGCGGAAGGCCATGCTGGAGTATCTCGGACTCGGCTCCATGGACGATCTGTTCGCCGCCGTTCCCGAGTCCGTGCGCGTGCGCTCCCTGGACCTTCCCGAAGGCCTCAGCGAAATGGAAGTCTCGCGGAAGATGCGCGGCATCGCGGATAAGAACGTCCGCTTCCGCAGCGTGTTCCGCGGCGCGGGCGCGTACCGTCACTACATCCCCGCCGTGGTGAAGACCGTCACCTCCCGCGAGGAATTCGTCACGGCCTACACGCCCTATCAGGCGGAGATCAGCCAGGGCGTGCTCCAGTCCATCTTCGAGTATCAGACGCAGATATGTGAGCTCACCGGCATGGACGTGTCCAACGCCTCGGTGTACGACGGCGCCGTGGCCGCGGCCGAAGCCGTGCTCATGTGCCTTGAACGCCGCAGAAACGGCATCATCGTGGCCGGAAGTGCCGATCCGCAGACCGTCACCACCATAAAGACCTACTGCGAGAGCCGCAGCGTCCCCGTCACGGTGCTGCCCGTGAAGAACGGCGCCACAGATCCCGCCGACCTTGCCGCCGCCCTCTCCGACAGCTCGGCCTGCCTCTACGTCCAGAGCCCGAACTACTTCGGCGTCCTCGAGGACATGGACGCCCTCGTCTCCGCCGCCCACGACGCCGGGGCCCGCGTGGTCATGGGCGCGAATCCCATTTCCCTCGGTCTTCTGAAGTCCCCCGGCGAATACGGTGTCGACATCGCCACGGGCGAAGGTCAGCCCCTCGGTCTGCCCCTCGGCTTCGGCGGTCCCTACCTCGGCTTCATGGCATGCAGGAAGGAGCTCATGCGCCGTCTGCCCGGCCGCATCGTGGGCGAGACGACCGACCACGAGGGACGCCGCTGCTTCGTGCTCACCCTTCAGGCGCGCGAACAGCACATACGCCGCGAAAAGGCTTCGTCCAACATCTGCTCCAACGAGGCGCTGTGCGCCATGACGGCTTCGGTGTACCTTGCCGCCATGGGTCCGCAGGGACTTGCCCGCGTGGCCGGAAACTGCGCCGCCCATGCGCATTATCTCGCCTCCGCACTGTCCGGGATCCCCGGCTTCTCCCTGCGCCACGAAGGCAGGGAATTCTTCCATGAATTCCTCACGAACTGCCCCGTGGATCCGGAAATGCTCTGCGCAAAGCTTGCCGAAAAGGGCATACTCGGCGGTCTGCCCGTGGACGGCGGCATGCTCTGGTGCTGCACCGAGCTTTGCACCAAAGCCGACATGGATGAACTCATCACCGCCATCCGGGAGGTGTGCGCGCAATGAAACTTCTCTTTGAAAGAAGCCGTCCCGGCCGCCGGGAATGTCTGATCCCCGCCTGCGACGTGCCCGCGGCCTCGTTTTCCTCCTCCGTGCTGCGCCAAAGCGCGCCGCGTCTTCCGGAGATATCGGAAATCGACCTCGGACGGCATTACACCGAACTTGCCTCGCAGACCCACGGCGTGAACAAGGGCTTCTATCCCCTGGGCTCCTGCACCATGAAGTACAATCCCAGGATCAACGAGGAGATGGCCGCCCTGCCCGGCTTTACGGACATCCATCCGCTCCAGCCCGCCGAAAGCGCTCAGGGCTGCCTTGAGGTCCTCTTCGAGACCGAAAGGCTGCTGTGCGAGATCACCGGCATGGACGGCATGACCTTCCAGCCCGCCGCCGGCGCCCACGGCGAATATACCGGCCTTCTGCTCATCCGCCGCTATCATCAGTCGAGGGGCGATGCCGCCCGCACGAAGATCATCGTGCCCGACTCCGCCCACGGCACCAACCCCGCCTCCGCGACCATGGCGGGCTTCACCGTGGTGTCCGTGCCCTCCAACGAGAAGGGCGGCGTGGATCTTGAGGCCCTCAGGAAGGCCGCGGGTCCCGACACCGCGGGCCTCATGCTCACCAACCCCAACACCCTCGGCCTCTTCGACGAGAACATCCTCGAGATCACGCGCATCATCCATGAGGCCGGCGGCCTGTGCTACTACGACGGCGCCAACCTGAACGCCGTCATGGGTCACGCCCGTCCCGGCGACATGGGCTTCGACTGCGTGCACCTCAACCTGCACAAGACCTTCTCCACGCCTCACGGCGGCGGCGGTCCCGGCAGCGGTCCCGTGGGCTGCAAGGCCTTCCTCGAACAGTTCCTGCCCGCTCCGCGCGTGTGCAGAAAGGAAGACGGCACCCTCGGCTTCACCGATCCCGAGCACACCATGGGCCGCGTGCGCAGCTTCTACGGCAACTTCCTCGTGGTGGTGCGCGCCCTCACCTACATCCTCACCCTGGGACGCGAGGGCATTCCCGAAGCTTCGGCCATGGCCGTGCTCAACGCCAACTACCTCATGAAGAAGCTCTCCGGTCACTACGACATGGCCTACGACGAGCTGTGCATGCACGAGTTCGTC
>CAJJMX010000178.1 GCA_905192935.1 uncultured Mailhella sp. | reverse complement strand
GGATCTCTTCTGTTTCATCCTTCCGGACATCCATGGCGCTGCGGACAAAAAAGCCCCCTGCACGAAGAAGCGGCAGACAGGCAAGGGCTGTGCCGCGCTCCGGGAGGGGGCATGGGGAAAGGATGTCTTTAGCGCTTCCAGCGGAACACGAATTCCTGTTCCACGTCGGGATGCAGGCTCAGATGCACGGGGCAGGTGTCCGCGCAGTGTTCGATGGCGGCCTTCTGGCGGTCGGTGTAGTCCCTGTCGGGCATGTCGAGGACGATTTCGATCTTGCCGATGCGGCGGGGATTCGCGCTCATCACCTTGGTGATGGAGATTTCCGTGCCGGTCACGTCCACGTCGTGCTGTTTTGCGTAAATGCCTATGATGGTCATGGCGCAGGAGGCCAGGGCCGTGGCGCAGAGGTCGGTGGGAGAAAAGGCCTCGCCCTTGCCCTGATTGTCCACGGGGGCGTCGGTGACGATGGTGGTTCCGCTGGCAAGATGCGTGCATTCCACGCGCAGGTCGCCGAGATATTTTGCTTTCATGTTGGCCATGGGAAAACTCCTTTTCATGGGGCGCACGCGCAGGCGTGCGGCTTCTGTTGTTCCTTTGGAGCAACGAATAGCGGCATGGCCGCGCTTAGTCAATGCCCTGAGCCGGAACGGGCTTTTCATCAACGGCCCGAAGAACGCGGCAGGGATTGCCTGCGGCCACCACGCCGGAAGGAATGTCGTGCGTGACCACGCTGCCTGCGCCGATGACGGCACGGTCTCCTATGGCAACGCCGGGAAGCACGGTGACATGGCCGCCCATCCACACGTCGTTGCCCACGGTGACGGGTCTGGCCCATTCCACACCGGAGGCGCGTTCCTTCGCATCCAGCGGATGCACGGCGGTGTAGATGCCGCACTGCGGGCCGAGAAAGCAGTTCTTTCCGAAGATGACGGGCGCGCAGTCGAGGATCACAAGGCCGTAGTTGGCAAAGAAGTTTTCTCCTATCTCGATGTTGAAGCCGAAATCGCAGCGAAAGCCGGGCTCTATGAGGAAGCTCTCTCCCGTGCGGCCGAGAATGCGGCGCAGGCTTTCCTTTCGTTCTTCAAGCTGAGAGGGCAGAAGGTTGTCGCAAAGCACGCAGGCGTCCACACAGGCGCGGTGCAGGCGGAAGATTTCCTCATCCTGCACGCTGTAGGGAAGACCTGCGATCATTTTTTCCCGTTCCGTCATGGTCGTTCTCCGTAACAAGAAAAGGGCCGGAGCTTTCGCTCCGGCCCCGGATTCTTTGGCCTGTCAGGGAAAACCCTGCTTATTTCTTCTTGGCTACCAGTTCTTCAGAGATGCTGGCCGGCACTTTTTCATAGTGGTCGAACTGCATGCTGAAGGTGGCGCGGCCCTGAGTGCGGGAGCGCAGGTCGGTAGCGTAGCCGAACATTTCGGACAGCGGCACGAAGCAGCTGATGACCTGAGCGCCGGCGCGGGCTTCCATGGCCTGCACCTTGCCGCGACGACCGTTGAGGTCGCCCATGACGTCGCCGAGGTAGTCTTCGGGAGTCACCACTTCCACGCTCATGATGGGTTCCAGCAGCACGGGGCTGGCCTTGCGCATGGCGTCCTTGATGGCCATGGAGCCGGTCACGTAGAAGGCCTGTTCGGAGGAGTCCACTTCGTGGTAGGAACCGAACACGAGGTTGACCTTCACGTCGACGGCGGGATAGCCGGCAAGCACGCCGCTCTTCAGGGCGTCCTGGATACCCTTGTCGATGGCGGGGATGTATTCCTTGGGAATCACGCCGCCCGTGATGGAGTTGATGAACTCGTAGCCCTTGCCCGGATTGGGTTCGATCTCAATGACGGCATGACCGTACTGACCGCGACCGCCGGACTGCTTGGCGTACTTGGTGTCGGACTTGGAGGGTTTGGTGATGGTTTCGCGATACGCGACCTGGGGCTTGCCCACGTTGGCGTTCACGTTGAATTCACGGGTGAGGCGGTCGACGATGATGTCGAGGTGCAGCTCGCCCATGCCGGCGATGAGGGTCTGTCCGGTTTCCTCGTCGCCCGTCACGCGGAAGGAAGGATCTTCCTTGGAGAGCTTGTTGAGGGCGGCGGACAGGGCGTCACGGTCGGCCTTGGTCTTGGGTTCGATGGCAACCTGGATGACGGGATCCGGGATGTCGAGGGATTCCAGAACCACGGGGGCGTCGTCGTGGCAGAGGGTGTCGCCGGTGGAGACGTTCTTGAGGCCCACGAGAGCGACGATGTCGCCGGCGCCGGCCCACTTGATTTCTTCACGCTTGTTGGCGTGCATGCGCACGATACGACCGATGCGCTCGGTCTTGCCGGAGGTGGAGTTCAGCACGGACATGCCGGGTTCCACATAGCCGGAGTACACGCGGAAGAAGGAGAGGTGACCGATGTAGGGGTCGGCGGCCAGCTTGAACACGAGACCGGCCAGAGGAGCCTTGTCGTCGGCGGGGCAGGTCACTTCTTCGCCGGTGTTGGGATTCGTGCCCTTCATCTGCTCGATGTCGAGCGGAGAAGGCAGGTATTCCACGATGGCGTCGAGCAGGGGCTGCACGCCCACGTTGCGGAAGGCGGTGCCGCACAGCACGGGCACGATGGTCTGGGCGATGGTGGCCTTGCGGATGCAGTAATGGAGATCTTCCTCGGAAAGGGTGCCTTCCTCGAGGTACTTTTCCATCATGGCCTCATCTTCTTCGGCCACGGCTTCCATCATTTCCAGGCGCTTTTCCTCATAGAGATCCATGAGGTCGGCGGGGATTTCCTCTTCCCAGAACTTGGAGCCCTTGCTGTCCTTGTCGAACATGATGGCCTTGCCCTTCACGAGGTCCACCACGCCGCGGAATTCGTCTTCGTGGCCGATGGGCAGCTGGAGCATGACGGGATTGGCCTTCAGGCGGTCATGGATGGTCTGCACGGAGTGGAAGAAGTCGGCGCCGATTCTGTCCATCTTGTTGATGAAGCAGATACGGGGCACGTTGTAGCGGTTGGCCTGACGCCACACCGTTTCAGACTGGGGTTCCACGCCGTTCACGCCGTCGAACACGGCCACGGCGCCGTCGAGCACGCGCAGGGAACGTTCCACTTCGATGGTGAAGTCCACGTGGCCGGGGGTGTCGATGATGTTGATGGTGCGGCCCTTCCACTGGCAGTGGGTGGCGGCGGAAGTGATGGTGATGCCGCGTTCCTTTTCCTGCTCCATCCAGTCCATGGTGGACTCGCCTTCGTGCGTTTCACCGATCTTGTGGTTCACGCCGGTGTAGAAAAGGATGCGTTCGGTGGTCGTCGTCTTGCCGGCGTCAATATGGGCCATGATGCCGATATTGCGCAGATCCTTGATTTCAAAGGTACGGTTCGACATGGCGGCCTACCAGCGGAAATGAGCGAAAGCCTTGTTGGCTTCGGCCATGCGGTGGGTATCTTCCTTCTTCTTGACGGAGCCACCACGGTTGTTGAAGGCATCGATGAGTTCCGCGGAAAGCTTGGCGATCATGCCCTTTTCACCGCGGGCGCGGGAATAGGTGATGAGCCAGCGCAGAGCCAGAGAGATCTGGCGCTCGGGACGGACTTCGACGGGCACCTGATAGTTGGCGCCGCCGACGCGGCGGGACTTCACTTCAACATGGGGCTTCACGTTTTCCACAGCCTTCTCGAAAGCGTGCAGAGCGTCTTCACCGGTCTTTTCGCCGAGGATCTCAAGCGAGCGGTAGAAGATGGTTTCCGCGGGGCCCTTCTTGCCGTCGTACATGAGACGGTTCACGAAGCGGGCCACGAGGCGGCTGTTGTAAATAGGATCGGGCAAGATCTCCCTTTTTGCAATGGGACCTTTGCGGGGCATGGTGATTCCTCCGTAAACAAGTTGCAATGGCCTTCAGAACCACTGAGAGGCCATAAAAATGGAGCGCGGGGCTCTAGGATCAGTTCTTGGGACGCTTGGCGCCGTACTTGGAACGACGCTGACGGCGATCCTGCACGCCGGAGGTGTCCAGGGTACCACGGACGATGTGGTAACGGACACCGGGAAGGTCCTTCACACGGCCGCCGCGGATCATCACGACGGAGTGTTCCTGAAGGTTGTGGCCTTCGCCGGGGATGTAAGCCGAAACTTCGATGCCGTTGGTCAGGCGCACACGGGCGACCTTACGCAGAGCGGAGTTAG
>CAJJMX010000177.1 GCA_905192935.1 uncultured Mailhella sp. | reverse complement strand
GTCAGGATACCGGAGGTCTGCGCTCAGGGCGTCGCGTTTCTCCGCACTTTTTGAGAAGGCTCAGTCGCTGTGCCGTCGTCATTGAGCAGGGGCTCATGTGCCGGAGTGTCCGGAAGCTCCGTGTGTTTTTCCTTCGAGCCCGTGTCTGTGCTTGGCGTTGTGTCGTTTCGTTGCTCTCGCCCTCATCTGAGGGCTTGAATGCCCCTTTCCTGTTCCTTTCAGCCTTTTCCTCGGGGCGAGTCCGGAAAGGGAGATCCTCCCGTATCTGTGCAGGCATGCGGAAGAAGGTCTCAGTGAAGATCGTGTCCCGGGCATGACGACAGCGGGCGACAGACTGCCTCTGAGACGTTCAGAGCGTGTTTTGCCGTGAATACCGAGGGAGAAAGGTGCTGTTCAGGGAAAAAAGGCTCAGGCGAGCTCTGAGAGGCCGGAACGGATGCCGAAAAGAAGTTCTGTGCGGCGCTGAGGAGCGAAAGATGTGCGGAGTCCCGTGGATCAGTGGAAGACAAAATATGCGGCAACGTTTTGCCGAACAAAGAAAAAGGCCGTCCGCTTTCAGGAGAAGCGGGCGGCCTTTGTCGATCAGCGGTATCGGAGCCTGCGGCGTCATGCCGTCAGGGCTTCCAAGCCGTGAAGATTAGTAGGAGTGTTCGTCCTTGAGCACTTCCTTGGTCACCTTGTGGGCGAAGGTCCAGTAGACCCATGCCTGATAGAGCAGCACCACGGGCACGGCGCAGAGCGTGACGGTAAGCATGATCTTCAGGGTGAGGGGGCTGGAGGCGGCGTTGTAGATGGTGATGCTGTAGGCCGGATCGATGCTGGAAAGAATGATGCCGGGATACATGCCGAACACGCCGAAGAAGGTCAGACCCAGGATGAACAGGGCGCTGCACAGCCAGGCGACGAGGGTGCAGCTGTTCAGGGCAAGGCGGCTGCCCACAAGGCCGATGACGGCAAGAGCGAGAGCCGCGTAGGCCGCGGGATGCTGCGAGAGACGGTCGAAGCTGTCGGTGTAGTAGCTCGTGAGGGCCAGGAACAGGAAGACCAGGGCAAGCAGCACGGGCCAGAGCACGCGGGCGGCCTTGAGAGCCTTCGCCTGGAGATTGCCTTCGGACTTGAGTTCAAGCCAGAGCGCGCCGTGATAGCAGAACATGATCACGAAGAACACGCCGCCGGCAAGGCCGTAGGGATTGAGAAGCTTGAGAATGTTGCCGTGGTACACGCCGTCCGCGTCGATGGGGATGCCCATGAACAGGTTGGCGAAGGCCACGCCGAGCAGGAGAGCGGGCAGAAAGCTGCCGAGGGTCATGCACACGTCCCAGCTGAAGATCCAGGTGCAGGAATCGCCCTTGCCGCGGAACTCGAAGGCCACGGCGCGGAAGATGAGGCAGAACAGCAGGATGAGCAGGGGAGCGTAGAGGGCGCTGAACATGACGGCGTAGGCGTTGGGGAAGGCGGCGAAGGTCACGCCGCCGGCCGTGATGAGCCACACTTCATTGCCGTCCCAGTAGGGGCCCTGCGCGTTGTAGATGACGCGGCGTTCATGGTCGTTGGCGGCCACGAAGGGCATGAGGGTGCCCATGCCGAGATCGAAGCCGTCGAGAATGAAGTACACGGCCCACAAAAGCGTCCAGAGGAAGAACCAGATCGTTTCCATGTTACGCCTCCTCAGCGGCTTTGACGGGTTCGGGACCCTTGCGGGAGTTGGAATACAGCAGCCAGATGTCGATGAGTCCGAGCAGCGTGTAGATGACAAGGAAGGCTATGACGGAAATGAGCACGGAACTCGTGGGCACGGGGGACACGGCGTCCGAGGTGCGCATGAGATTGTAGACGATCCAGGGCTGACGGCCCACTTCAGCCACGGTCCAGCCGAGCATGATGGTGATGTAGGGCAGGGGGATCATCCAGGGCAGGATCTTGGCAAGGCGCGTGTCAGCGGCGAGATCCTTGCGACGCCACCAGGCCCAGGCCGCCACCAGGATGAAGAGACAGCCGAGACCCACCATGATGCGGAAGGACAGGAAGGTGGGAAGAACCGGAGGAATGTCTTCCTTGGGAAAATCGCTGAGGCCCTTCACTTCGGCATCGATGTCGTTGAAGGCTATGAAGCTCATGAGGCCGGGAATGGGCAGAGCTTCCACAAGGTTGCGGCCGTTTTCCTGATCGGGCCAGGCGAGGAGATACATGGGGGCTCTCGTCTGGGTGGTCCAGTGGGATTCCATGGCGGCCATCTTGGCGGGCTGATATTCGGCCACGTTCATGCCCTGCTGATGACCGGCAAGGCCGACGAGCAGAGCCATGATGAGGGTGAAGGGAGCGGCGACGCGCACGGCCTTGGTGAAGAGGGAGGTCTCGTTCTTGCGGGCGAGATGCCATGCGGCCACGCCGAGCACGAAGAAGCCGCCCAGCATCCACGCTGAGGAGACGGTATGGAAATATTCGCCCCAGGCGTAGGGGTTGGTGACTACGGCGAGGAAGTCGTCGAGTTCCGCACGGCCGTTGCGCAGAACATAGCCCACGGGATGCTGCATGAAGCCGTTGGCAAGGATGATCCACAGGGCGGAAATGTTGCCGGCAATGGCCACCATCCATATGGCGAAGCAGTGCACCTTTTTGCTCACGCGTTCCCAGCCGAAGGTCCATACGGCAACGAAGGTGGATTCGAGGAAGAAGGCCACCGTGGCTTCGATGGCCAGCAGAGAGCCGAAGATGTCGCCTACGTAGGCGGAGTAGCGGGACCAGTTCGTGCCGAACTGGAATTCAAGCGTGATGCCCGTCACCACGCCCAGAACGAAGTTGATGAGGAAGAGTTTGCCCCAGAATTTGACCATCCTCTTGTAATCTTCATCACCGGTGCGCACGTACAAGGTTTCCATGATGGCGAGCAGCACGGAAAGCCCCAGCGTAAGCGGCACGAAGATGAAGTGGAAAAAGACGGTCATGGCGAACTGGAGGCGGGAGAGGAGGATGAGATCCATGATGTGCTCCTTGGTGCTCGTCGGCGACGTGGGAAGGACGAGTCTCTGCCGTAATCGGCCATGGGGTCCGTCCCGTCCGGTTCGGAGCCGGACGGGACGGACGCAGGATGTGTCGGGCGGTTAGTTTCCGCACTTTTCCTTGAGAGCGCGGGCCACGGCGACGCCGAGTTCGCGGCACTTCTCAAGGTCTTCCTTCTTGGGATTGAAATAGCACTTGAGCGGTTCGCCCACGAGCTCCACCTTCATCTCGGCCAGAGCGTCGGCCATCATCTTGGGAGCTTCGCCGGACCAGCCGTAGGTGCCGAAGGTGGCGCCCACGAGATTCTGAGGACGCAGGCCCTTCACATGGGCGAGGCAGGCCATCATGTTCACCATGGGCATGTTGTTGCGCGTGGCGGAACCGAGGATGAGCGCGCCGCTGTCGGCCAGTTCGGTCATCACGTCGCTGCAGTGGCAGGTCTGCAGGTTGATGAGAACGTAGGGCACGTTTTCGGCGTCCAGACCGTCGGCCACGGCTTCGGCCATCTTGGCGGTGCCGTTCCACATGCTTTCATAGGCGATGACGGCACGCTTCTTGGGTTTCTGTTCGGCAAAGGCCTGATAGGAGTCGATGACGAACTTCACATCTTCGGGAGTGCGGAAGATGAGACCGTGGTCGGGAGCGATGACGTCGAACTGAAGACCGAGGTCGGTCACGCGCTTCAGGGTCTTGAGGACCTGAGGCGAGTAGGGCAGCACGATGTTGTAGTAGTAGCGCTTCATGGATTCATAAAGCGTGGTGCGGTCGCACTCGTCGGCAAAGCGGTAGGAGCTCGCGATGTTCTGACCGAAGGCGTCGTTGCTGAAGAGCACCTTGTCCTCTTCGAGGTAGGACACCATGCTGTCGGGCCAGTGCAGCATGCGGGTTTCAAGGAAGGTGACGTTGCGCTTGCCGATGTTCAGGCGCTGTCCGTCCTTGACGACCTCGATGGGCCATCCTTCGGTATTATAAATGTTGGTCATGGACTTGTAGCCCATGGGCGAGCAGAAGATCTTCTCGGGCTTGCACAGCTTCACGATGCGGGGAAGAGCGCCGGAATGATCCTGCTCAAGATGGTTGCACACGATGTAGTCGATGCTTTCAGGATCGATGATTTCGGAGATGTGCTTCACCAGAGTTTCGAACTCGTGAGCGTTCACGGTGTCGAAAAGAACCTTCTTT
>CAJJMX010000176.1 GCA_905192935.1 uncultured Mailhella sp. | reverse complement strand
TGAAAACCGTTGAGGGTCACACCTCCGGGGGTTCAAATCCCTCTCCCTCCGCCAGAATAAAGTTTATAGAGATTCCCCGTAGTCCGTAAGTGTCTGCGGGGACTTTCTTTTTTCTTTTTCCGTTTGTCCGTCATGAAACGACGTTATCTGCGGTAGTGTATGGACGACGCCGCTTTTTTGTTGGTACTTCTGTTGGTATCTGTTCCAGCTCCTGAGCTCTGGAACGTCGAGATACCAACAGGAAGTTTCCATGCCGTTGACAAATTCCAAAATAAAAACGCGGCATGGGCGCGCCAGAAAGAAGCCCCTGGCCCCGGCCGTGAAGGGGACACCGGGCCCCGGAGGCGGAGGGGACGGCGGCCTCTTCATCTTTTTCCTGTACGCGCGGCTTCTTGCGCCTGTTCCTCCTTGGGGCATGGCAGCGTCCAGCCTTTTTCCTGTCCACGCGACTTCTTGCCAGGAAGAAAAAAACGCTCCATCATGACCGTCAAGGGCACGGCGCAGGGTGCGCATCAGACGGGCAACAAGGAGCGGTCATGAAGATTCTCTGCACAGGAGACAGTCTCACCTACGGGTACGGCGTCAAACGATCGGAAACGTGGTGCGCTCTGGCCTCGGCTCTGACGGGGCATGAGTTCATGAACAGGGGCGTCAACGGCGCGACCACAGGCGAAATGGCGGAACAGGAGCTCTTCGGCGACGAACTCTTCGTCATGGGAGGGCTGAACAATCTCTTCATGGGCATGCCCGTGACCGTGCCGCTTGCCGACATCCGCAGCCTATGCCGACGCGCCGAAGAGCGGGGCATACGTCCCACGGTGGGGATCCCCATGCAGATCTCTCAGGAAGTTTCGGAAGGCTGGTGCGAAGGTCCCATAGACATGGACCTCGTGCGCGGCGCCTATGCGGACTTTGCCTGCGCCCTTCTGCGTCAGTGCCGAAAGGACGGCACGGACGTCATCGACTTTCGTCCCGTCGTGGGCCCTGAGCATCTGTCCTTCGACGGCATCCATCTGAACCGGCACGGGCATGAACGCGTGGCGCAGATCGTGGCCGCCCACTGGAACGGACGGCGGAACTGAACGGAGAGGTCCTGTTCCGGCCCTTCGTTATCCGCCCGGGCGCAAGTCTCCCCGACTCTCAGGCATCGGCTTGAGCGTTCCGGCGAAGGCGGGCATGAGGCGGGTCGCGGCGATGAATATGACAAGTCCCAGGCACGGCGCGGCGGCCAGAGCCAGAAAGGCCGCGCTGTAGCTCACATGATGGGCAAAAAGTCCGCCGTAGGTACTGCTGAACGAGGCTCCCACGCCCTGAAGGGTGAGCACGAGCCCCAGTCCCATGTTGACGTGTCCGCTGCCCTGAAGAAGACGGGCCACAAGTCCCGGCGTGGCCACGCCGAGAAGTCCCGCGCCCACGCCGTCGAGCATCTGCACGGGAATGATGTTCCACGGGCTTTCCCACAGTCCCGCTATGCATCCGCGCACGGGAAGCGCCAGCAGCGCCAGCAGAAAAAGACGGCCGTAGCCCCTGGTCTGCGCCACTTTCGAGCCCCACAGAGCCACGACTATCATGGTGGCCTGCGCCAGCACGACGGTGCCTGCGGTATAGGCCGCGCCGTTGACGCTGAAACGCGCCACGGCGGACTGTCCGAGCAGGGGCAGGAGCGCGGCGTTGCCGAGATGGAAGAAAAAGAGCGTCAGCGCCACGGCAAGCAGCGCCCTGTTGGAAAAAAGCAGACGGAAATTCCGTGCGGGAGGCTCCTGCCCGGCCCCTGCCGAAGGCTCAAGGCCGCGCGCCGCGGCATAGTCGATGCGCGAAGGATCGATGCAGGCCAGACTGAACACGGCCAGAACGCCCATGACGGTCATGACGAAGAACACGCCGGGGATGCCGAAGAAGTAGCCCACAAGTCCCCCCATGACCGCGGTGGAGGCGTTGCCCGCATGACTCCAGGCCTCGTTGACGCCGAGTCTTGCGGCAAGGCCCTTCTGCCCCACCATGCCGAGCGTGATGCCGGTGAGCGACGGCGCGACGGCCGCCGCGGCCACGCTCTGCATGATGCGTGAAAAGCCCGCCGCAAATGCGCCGTTCCACAGGAAAACAAGACCGCAGCCGACAATGATGAGGCACACGCTCGAGGCTATCATCAGGCGCTTGTGCCTCGTATGGTCGGCAAGCGCGCCGAGAGGCGTGATGCAGAAAAGTTCGGCCAGACCTCCGGCCGTCATGACGAAGCCTATTTCATCGGGCGACCAGCCCTGCGACTGAAGATACACGCCGAGAAAGGGCCCGAGTCCGTCGCGCACGTCGGCAAGAGCAAAGCAGAGAAGAGAAAGAAACAGCAGGGAACGGCGTCCGGAAGCATCCTCGAACATGGGAATCCTCGAATAACGACAGTATTTCAGCGAACCTGTCATTCTATAGGCAGGACTCCAAAAGTCAATGTCCCCGCCTTGCGCCCGTCCCGGACATGTCGCCTCTTCCGCATCTTGTGCGGGACGCGCCTGCCCGGGAAGTCGGCATTGCGTACCGGAGGCCATCGAAAAGGCGGCTTTTTAACCTGCCTTTCGCCCTCCTCCCGCGCCCTGCCCCGGCGATGCGCGGACGATGCGCGGACGATGCGCCGCAGATCGAAGGAGCGCCGGGCACGCAAAAAAACCGGTCCGACCGAAGGAGGCAGCGGTCGGACCGGTATCACGAGGGGATTTTTCCTGAGGGGGAAGAATCGGCGGCGACGCCGAAGGGGGAGGAACGTCGGCCGCCGACATGATACCTTTCTATCGCATCGGCAAAAAAAGTCACGTTTCAAAGTCTTTCCAAAGGCCGCAATATTTTGAAAGGATACGAAGCGGCCGGGACGCCTGTGAAGAAACGGTGCGTCTTCGGCGCGGAGAAGCTGCGGAAACTCTTTATAATTATTCAGTATTACTCTATATTTACATCTTCGCGAGAGTCTTCTTGCCCCTTGCCGCGGATCAGGAGGAAGGGAAGGCTCCATTTGCCTTTTTCACCTCTCACGGCTATGGTTAAAAAGGAATTTCAGCCTTCTTCCGCGCCTGTCCGGAAGGCCCCGGCGACAGAGCCGGAAGCTTCCGGACCGCAGAAGGCACGCAACGAACAGAAGGAACACAGCATGAAAAAGATCTGCACTTTCGGACTCATCGTCACGCTGCTTCTCGGCAGCGGCTGCGCCATGCAGAGCAACACGGGCAGGGGCGCGGCCTACGGCACGGCAGGCGGCGCGGCCGCAGGCGCGATCCTCGGCCAGATCATCGGCGGCAACACCAAGTCGACGCTCATCGGCACGGCGGCGGGCGCGGTCATCGGCGGTCTTGCCGGGACCGGCATCGGCACCATGATGGACCGCCAGGAAAACGACATGCGGCAGGCGCTCGCCAACTCGCAGGCCGTGGCCGTGCAGCGTGAAGGCAACGCGCTGGCCCTCACCTTCAAGAGCGACTTCACCTTCGACGTCAATTCCACCAGCATCCGTCCGGGACTCTACACCGAACTCGACCGCGTGGCCCAGGTGCTTTCCGCCTATCCGCAGACCACCATTCTCGTCGCCGGACACACCGACAGCACGGGTTCCGAATCCTACAATCAGCAGCTCTCCGAGCGCCGCGCCCAGAGCGTGAAGAACGCCCTCGTGCAGCGCGGCGTGGCCGCTTCGAGAATTCAGGCCATAGGCTACGGCGAAAGCTCGCCCATTGCCGACAACAGCACGGAATCGGGCCGTCAGCAGAACCGCCGCGTGGAAGTGCGCATCAATCCCGTGCAGCAGTAAACGCAGGCACAGCCCTTCGGGGCCGTCGACAGCTTTCGCAGGGCGCTCTTTCGGAGCGTCCTGCGTCTGCCTTTCGTGCGCCTTTCCCCTGCCTCAGAAGGACGCCCCGCTCCCTCCGAAAAGAGCGTGACGCAGCGTCCCGGGGGAACGCCGCCTCAGCTTCCCATGACCCGCAGTCCGCTCTTCATCCGTCATGAAGGAATATGTGCTCATGTTCGTCGTGGCCTTTGTCTCGGCCACGATCCTGCCCGCCCAGTCGGAAGCGGTGCTCGTCGCCCTTGTGGCGGAGGGCGGCCATTCGCCGTGGGCGCTCGTGGCCGCGGCCACGGCAGGCAATACGCTGGGCTCGGCCACGAACTGGTGTCTGGGACTGTTCGCCCACAGATTCATGCACGC
>CAJJMX010000175.1 GCA_905192935.1 uncultured Mailhella sp. | reverse complement strand
ATGGAAAAGGCCGTCACTCCCAGAACCCGCGCCCTGCTCATCAACTCCCCCTGCAATCCTTCCGGCATAGTGCTCGACGCCGCCACGCTGGACATGCTGGCCGAATTCGCCGTGCGTCATGGCCTTATCGTCATTTCCGACGAGGTGTACGACAGCATAATCTTCTGCGGGAAGGCGGAAAGCATTGCCACCCGTCCCGGAATGTTCGAGCGCACGGTGGTGCTCAATTCCTTCTCCAAGGCCTTCGCCATGACCGGCTGGCGCGTGGGCTACGCCCTCGGCCCCTCGTGGATCATGAAGGAAATGGTCAAGGTCCTGAGCTATTCCGTGGCCAGCACCGGCACGCCCAATCAGCGTGCCGCACTTGCCGCGCTCACCGGTCCGAAGGAAGAATTCGAAGCCTTCCGCGACGCCTACCGTCGCCGCACGCATCTTGCCGCCGCACGCCTCAATGCCATGCCCGGCGTGCGCTGCCTGGAGCCTGCGGGAACCTTCTACCTTTTCCCGCACATCGAGGCCGCCAAAGGCGATTCCCTTGCCTTCGCCCTCGACCTGCTGGACAAGAAACAGGTCATCGTGGTGCCCGGCTTCCCCTTCGGGCCGGAAGAAACCGTGGACGGCTGCATACGCATAGCATGCACCGTGGACGAGGAAAAACTCTCCGAAGCCATGGACCGCATCGAGGACTATCTCAAGACCAGATAACAAGGAAAAAAGGGAGGCGCGGAGCTCTCCGACGCACTCCCTTTTCCTTCTCCGGTCTTTTCCGCTGTGGACATTTTCCTGCCGCTGCCCCGCTTTTCTGCACCTGCCTCCCGCCCTTCACATTCGCGGCGCATGGGGATAACAAAGAGCCGTGATTCATACGGCGGAACGTTCCGTCGGAGAGACTCTCCGAAGCGTCCGCATTCCATATAGATTTCAAGGAGAACTTTCATGAGCCTGCCTTCCGGCATTGCCGACGAGCTGAAAAAAATACTCGGTCCCGAGGGCTTTCTTGAGAGCGAAGAGGATCTGCGCTCCTTTGCGTACGACCTCTTTGCCAACCACAAGCCCGACGCCGTGGCCCTGCCCGCCACGGTGGAGGAAGCTTCCGCCGTCATGCGGCTGTGCAATCAGCACCACGTTCCGGTGTATCCGCGCGGTTCCGGAACCAGCCTCGCCGGATCGCCGGTGCCGGTCTTCGGCGGACTCGTGCTGTGCAGTTCACGCATGAACAAAATACTGGAAGTTTCCGTTACCGACCGGCTGGCCCGCGTGCAGGCCGGATGCGTGACCGGCAATCTTCAGAAGGCCGCGGCGGAAAAAGGACTCATGTATCCGCCGAATCCCACGTCCTGCCTGTATTCCACCATCGGCGGCAACGTATCCACCAACGCCGGCGGCGCAAGCGGTGCCAAGTACGGCGTGACGCGCGACTATCTGCTCGGACTTACCGTTGTTCTGCCAGGCGGCGAAATCGTGCGCATGGGCAACCGCTGTCAGAAGGATGTGACCGGCTTCGATCTGCCGCGCCTTCTGTGCGGTTCCGAGGGACTTCTCGGCTTCATTGCGGAAGTCACGGTCAAGCTCGTTCCCCTGCCCGAAAGCATCCGTACGGCGCTCGCCTACTTCAAGGATGCCGCAGAAGCCGGATCCGTGGTCACGGACATCGTGAGTCACCGAATCCTGCCCTGCACTCTGGAACTCATGGACGGCGTGTTTCTGAAGACCGTGGCCGAGGTGTACGGTGTGCCCTGTCCCGAAGGCGCAGGCGCGGCGCTGCTCATCGAAGTGGACGGCGCGGACATGGTGCTTGAAGGCCAGATGAAAACCATTGAAGAGATATGCAACGCGCATCACGCCATAGGTATGGAATTTGCCCACAACGAAGAGGAACGCGACATCCTGTGGAAGGCCCGCCGCGGAGGCACGGCCGCGCTGGTGCGTCAGGCCGACAGACTGGTCACGCTGGACTATGCCGTGCCCATCTCCCTGCTGCCCCGTGCGCTGAAAATCATGGAAAAACTGGCAGCGGAAACGCACTGCAACGTGGTGACCATTGCCCACGCGGCCGACGGCAATCTCCATCCCATGGTGCTCTACAGCCCGAGCAAGCCGGATGAAGCGGCGGCCTATCAGGCCTTCTGCGATGCCTCCACCCGCGCCATTCTGGAACTCGGCGGAACCATCAGCGGCGAACACGGCATAGGTCTTGAAAAGAAGGCCTACATGCCCATGCAGCTCGGTGACGAACAGATGCGCATCATGCGCGGCATCTGCCGTCTGTTCGACCCCTACGGCATCATGAATCCCGGAAAGCTGGAGAGATAGTCATGAACGGTCCCACCTGCGAATACTGCGGCCGCTGCCTCAGCGTATGCCCCAGTTACCGGCACCATCTGGTGGAAACCTTCGGCCCGCGCGCCAGAATCGATCTGGCCCGCGC
This sequence comes from uncultured Mailhella sp., assembly GCA_905192935.1. GTDB lineage: Bacteria > Desulfobacterota > Desulfovibrionia > Desulfovibrionales > Desulfovibrionaceae > Mailhella. Next base: position 1,798 of record CAJJMX010000175.1, on the reverse strand, counting down.
CGTGGCCTCCGGAGAGCTCGAGCCCGGCGAGCGCTACCACGAATCCATAAAAAGCTGCATGCAGTGTCTTGCCTGCACGGAAATATGCGGCAAGGGCGTGGACGGCGCGCAGATAATTCTCGACGCACGTCTGGCCGAAGGCGACGGCAAGCTCACCATGAAGCGCCGCCTCGAAAAGCTCGTGACCTGCGCGCTTCTGCCCCGGCGCGAACTTACGCGCAAAGTCATACACGCCTGTTCCTTCTTCCAGTGGATGTTCCCGCTGGATCGGCGCGGCAGCATACGTCATCTGCCTGACGCCCTATGCGGCGCGGCAGGCAAGCGCAGCATGCCTGCCCTGGCGAAAAAATCCCTGTTCGACATCCTGCCCGAGCGCATCATGCCGCCGGACAACGTCACGCAGATAGGAGCAGTCGCGCTCTTTACGGGCTGCTTCGGCGGTCTGGTGAACGTGGAAGCCTCGCTCAGACTGGTAAACGCCCTCACCGCACGCGGCTATACCGTGTTTCTGCCCCGCGCCCAGTCCTGCTGCGGCGCCCCCGCCCAGCTCAGCGGCTTCGGCGACGCCTTTGAAAAGGCGCAGGCCCACAACGCGGAAGTGTTCGCCGCCTGCCCCGACATGCCCGTGCTCACCCTGTGTGCCACCTGTCACCGTACGCTCTCGCGGGAGTACACTCTCGCGGGCAAGGAACTTGCCGGACGCATTGTAGACGCGGCCGTGTTCCTGCGCCGTCACGACGCCCGCTTCGGCTTCGATTCCCCCCTGCCTCCTCTGCCTGCGGCTGCCCTGCTGCGCCAGCAGGAACGCCCCATAAGCGCAACAGACCCGCTTGTCGTCGCCGTGCACGATCCGTGCCACTTCCGCCTCGACAACCAGGTGAAACACGCCATACGCGAAGAACTCGCCTCAAAACCCTGGATAAAGCTCGTGGAACTGCCGGACCCCGGCGCCTGCTGCGGCGGCGGAGGCATTTCCAGCCTGAAAAATCCCGATATCGCCGACGAACTCGGCGAGGCCAGAGCCCGCGCCGTCATCGAAAGCGGAGCCGACATCGTCACCGCCCAGTGCCCCGGCTGCGTGCTCCAGCTCAACAACCACCTGAAACGCCTCAAGGCAACGGCCAGAGCCTGCCACACCCTCGAACTTATCGGGAAGTAGAAGTAGAGGAAGGGGACAGACCGGAGATGCGGGGCTCTGCCCCGTACCCCGCCGGGGGAAATAATTCCCCCCCCGGTCCCCCCCTGGTTCCGCCTCCGGCGGGTCGATTGGCTGGCCGGGCGCGGTTTCGGCTGCCATCTCAGTGCGGACGTGCGCTGTCGCGCCCGCCCGCCGTGCCGACGGTTGACCGGCTTCGCCGCCCAACCGTAAAAAACAAAGAGCTTCACGACGCCCGCTGCGTTTTACGCCGGAAATAAATTCCGGCTACTTGCGGCCGTCGGCCGGGCTCCTGATGTCGCCCGGGGCCCCAGATCGTTGAGAGTCAGCCTCTCGGCTCCCGCCGCCCAACCGTAAAAAAGACAAGGAGTCGGGATATTCTCCCGGCTCCTTTAACCATCTTGAAATCCTTCCTTATTCACATCGGTTCCGGCAAAAGCCGGAATCGATGTCGGCCACCGCAGGTGGGTCCGTGAGGACACACCTGCACTGAGACCGCAGACAGGACAGAGACGGCCAAGCACTCCCAAACCTTGCAGCCTGCCCCTGCCAGACGTCGCTTCAGCAACTCGCCCTGCCTTCCCGTCAACGCCTGCCGAACCGGCGAAGCCGGGAGGCAGAAACAAGGGGGCGCGGGGGAAA
>CAJJMX010000174.1 GCA_905192935.1 uncultured Mailhella sp. | reverse complement strand
CGCCCGCAAGGTCTGCGACATGATACGCGAAGGCAATCCCCGCGGATGGAACTTCATCGAGATCATGGCCTGCCCCGGCGGCTGCATCAACGGCGGCGGCCAGCCCATCAACCTCGACGCCGACACGCCCCGTCTGCGCATCGAGGCCCTGTACCGCAACGACCGCAACCTGCCCGTGCGCAGAAGCCACGACAACCCCGAGATCCAGGCCCTGTACCGGGACTTCCTCGGAGAGCCCAACAGCCACAAGGCCCACGAACTTCTGCACACCCGCTACTATGAACAGTACCGCTCCTGCCGCAGCAAGTAACCGGCCCTTCTGACGACACGCGCCCCGGACTTTCCTCCGGGGCGTTTTTTTTCATGCAGGCTTTGACTTTTCCTTCTCTTGCCGCCAATATGAAGCCCCGCACCGGTTCACATTCCGGCTCAATCTGTGGAGGACCTATGTCTGAAAAACGCTTTCTCTCCGAAATGTTCACCATACAGCCCCCGAACTGGGGCCTTCGCGGCGACCCGTACCTGTGGGAAGACATGAAGCAGGCCTTCGCCGACACCCCCTTCCCCTACAGCTCCCATGAACTCGTCATGGACATTCACCGCATCTTCCGGGAGAAGACCGGCGAAGAGCTCACCAACACCGCCCGTCCCTTCGTGCAGGCCTACGACCACGGCGGCGCGTCCTCGGGCAAGGTGTCCGGCAGGTTCTGGCTCATGACGGCCATTCCTCTTCTGCTCGCCCTGCGCGACGTGGCGGAAAACAACATGGAGGAATTCGACAAGATCCTGGCCGAAGGCACGGCGCGCTTCGCTCTGAGAAGCCATCCCTGCACCCCGCAGTGATGCCGCTTCCGGCCGTCCGTGACCGGAGACGCACGAAAAATCCTGACGGGCCGGAAGGCCCCGGGGCTTTTCGTCCCTGTCCCGGCCGTGCCGCAAGATCGTCCGCACCATGAAAAAGGCGTCCCCTTCAAGGAAGGAGACGCCTTTTTCATGCAATGATGACAGGTATCAGTGAACGTGCTCGCCACGTCTGACGCGGTAGATGATGGCGCAGATCATGACGATGAAATAGATGAAGATGCAGCCCACGCCCACGAATCCCTGAGGGGTGGAGTGCAGGGCGCTGGTGATGAGTTCTCCCATAGGTGTCTCCTCGAAAAGTCTGGACGGCCCTTCCGGACGATATGCCGGAATCACCTTTCACCTTCTCCCAAGGGCGGCAAAAAGTCAAGGCATCCCGCCGGAACGCCTCGATGATGCGCGCCTTTCCCGACAGCGGCCCCCCGGCCTCTCTTTTCGGCAGAAAGCCCGTTCTTTTTTCGGACGGCCGGGCCGGAACAGAAAGTCTCGGCGGGAAAAATCCCCACCCCGTTTCCGGGACGCGGACCCTTTTGCCGAAAATCGCGGGAGATGCGCCCGGAAAGGCTCCGGGAGCGCGGAAGGCGCGTTTTTTGCCTTTCCGCCGCCGGCCTGTTATGATGCCCCCCATCACTTTTCAGGAGAACGCACATGGCATACGACAGAAACGACACTCTGGAGCTTGATCTGCACGGCCTTTCCCCCGACGGCCGTACCGTGGGACGCACCCCCGAAGGCATGACGGTCTTCGTCCGCGGCGGGCTTCCCGGAGAGCGCGTTCTCGTCCGGATCTGCCATGTGAAGAAGCGCATGGCCGAAGCCGAGCTTGTCCGCGTGCTGACGAGCTCTTCCGACGAGCGTCCCGCGCCCTGCCCGCACAGCGCGGAGTGCGGCGGATGCCCCTGGCAGCGCCTTCCTTATGAACGGCAGCTTCTGTGGAAAACGCGCATCGTGCAGGACGCCCTGCGCCGTCTGGGACGGCTGGAGCTGCCGGAAGGCGTGCTTCGTTCCGCCGTAGGCACCGGCGAGGGCTCGGAGTGGGGCTACCGGAACAAGATGGAATTCGCCTTTGCGCAGGATGAAGGCGGCGCAACAAGGCTCGGTCTGCGGTCGCGCGCCTCGCGCTCCGTCACGGAAGTGACGCAGTGCCTGCTCGAAACTCCCCGCACCATGGCCGTTCTGCAGAAGATACGCGAACTTTGCCGGAGCTTCAGCCTGTGCGCCGCGCCCTCGGGCCGAAGCGGCAGGGAAAGAACGCCGAAGAAAAAAGGCTTCAGCAGCTCGGTGCGTCAGAACGACATCCTGCGCTTTGCCGTCATCCGCGAACCCCGCGACGGCGGCTGTCTCGTGGAGCTCATCACCCTGCCCTCGCCGCAGGAGGCCGCGAACATCCGCAGGATGGGCGAAGCGCTCATGGACGCCGGACTCGGCGTGACGGGCTTCGTGCACAGCATCAGGGAAGGCGAAGCCGACGTGGCCTACGGCGAGAGGACCGTCTTCACCCTGGGCGAGGCGCAGCTCTCCGAGACCCTGCATCTTCAGGGCCGGGACGTGACCTTCACCCTCGACCACAATTCCTTCTTTCAGGTGAACAGCCGCGCCGCCGAACTGCTCTACAACACGGCCGCGGACCTCGCCCTCTCCCTGTTTTCCCCAAAGGACGAACTTCCGGCCGGAGAGTGCTGGGACATCTACTGCGGCGCGGGCGGTCTGGCCCTGACCATGGGCCCGCACTTTGCGCGGGTGTTCGGCATGGAGACCGTGCCGCAGGCCGTGGAACTGGCCTCCCTCAACGCCCGGAAGCTTCAGGAATCCACGAAGTACCTCTTTCAGTGCGGCGACGCCGCAAGGCTGGAGCGCATTTTCCGGGAGCGGGGCGTGCCCGACCTCATCGTCACCGACCCGCCGCGCGCGGGCATGGACGAGAAAACCGTGCAGGCGCTGCTCAGGCATCGTCCGCCGCGCCTTGTTCTCGTGTCCTGCAATCCCGCCACGCTGGCCCGCGATCTTGCGATCCTCGCGCCTCTCTACACCATACGCGCCGTGCAGCCCGTGGACCTCTTCCCCCAGACCCCGCACGTGGAGACCGTGGCCGCACTCTCGCTCGCGTCTCCCGGAAAGCGGGAAGCCTGAAAACGCGAAATCACGGCAGGGCGGCGCTCTTCAGAGTTCGCCCCGCTCCAGACGCTCTCTGCGCTCTCTCTGGAAGCGCACCACGAGGAAGCTGGCCAGCACACGGATCTGGGTGTCGTCGTCGATGGCGTAGCGGGGATTGTCCACGCCCACGAAGCCGGCCACGCGGCCTTCTTCCATGAGCGGCACGGCGATGAGCCGATGGATCTCCTGACTCTCAAGCATCTCCCATTCAAGGGGGGAACGGCTCCTGAGCGGCTCCTTATTGTAGATGATGACGGACTTGTCGTGCAGGAAGAGTTCCATCCACCGGAACAGCGCTTCCGGCGGCACCTGCTGAAGATTCTCCTTCTGCGGCGTGATGCCGGAAGCGCACCACTCGAAGGTATTGTCCCAGAACCCCGGCTTCGCAGGCGAAGGCTCAAAAAGATAGGCCCGGTCGGCCCTGTAGAATTCCCCGAGCGAGGCCAGCACCAGATCCACGGCCCGGCTCCAGTCCCTTTGACGATGCAGCACATCCACGTAGCCGGTGATGCGTCTTGCAAAATCCAGACGGGCCTGGGACTTGCGGCTGACGTACTCCCGCCTCGTGATGTCCATGCCGACCTGAAGACGCAACGTCTTTTCGTCCATGTCCAGGAGCTTGTCCTTCAGAAGAAAATGCCTGTCGCAGTAACTGTTCCAGTCCTCCCAGATATGAAAGGAGTCATGACGCAGCCCGGCATTGGGACAGAATCCGCAGGGAGCGTCCAGGCCCCGCAACGCCTCATAGCATTTGCGTCCCCGGTAGTCCCTGATGCCGAAGATCCTTTTCCCCGCAGCATTGAGATAGTATATCTCATGCGTCAACACGTCGCACAGGGAAATGACGTCCTCGGTCTTCTCCAGTATGGTGTGCTCAAGCGCATACCTGTCCTTTGAAGACACGGAGAGCTTCTCCCGCGCCCTGTCTTCGGGACAGGGCGCGGCCTCCAGATACTTCCTTCTGAGCACGAATTTCTCAGGGGGCATGGGCCTTGCAAAGAAATACCCCTGATAGAGCGCCGGATGAAGCGGCTCCAGCACGGCAAGTTCCTCGGAGTTTTCCACGCCTTCGCAGCATACGCGGATGCCGCCGCCCGCAGCCAGTTCGATGATGTTGGACAAAAGACGCAGATTGTAGGCGCTGTGCTGAATGCCGCTCACGAAGCAGCGGTCGATCTTGATCTCGTCGATGGACAGTTCCTTCAGCCAGCTCAGACTGGAATAGCC
>CAJJMX010000173.1 GCA_905192935.1 uncultured Mailhella sp. | reverse complement strand
AGGGGAATGGGGAATTATTTGAGGACGCCTATTTCCTTGTAGTATCTGGCCGCGCCGGGATGCAGGGGGAAGGCGAGATTTTGAGGACCGGTTTCGGCGCTCATGGTCTTCCATCCGGCGTTGGCGGTGACGATGTCGTCCCGGCCTTCCACGATGGCCTTGGTCATGAGATAGACCATGTCGTCGGACAGATTGGAGCGGACCAGCAGCTCGGCGGCGTCACAGAGGGCAGGCACGTTCTTTCCGACCACACCGCTGAACATGGTGGCGGGGATCTCCGTCTTCTGCACGCCGTAGGTCTCGTGCATCTTCTGATAGAGCTCGTCGCTGACGGGGATCCAGTTGAGCGTGGTGCTCTTGCTGAGTTCGACCACGAACCATATTTCACCGGGTCCGAGCCAGAAAAGCAGATCCACGTTGCCGTCCTTGGCCATGTCGGCGGCGTCGTCGAAGTTGTTGGTGATGACCTTGCCGCCCCAGGCGCGGATGTCCTTGTAGGTGACTCCGTAGCAGGAAAGCATCCAGCGCACCCAGAGTTCGGTGCCGCTGCCCATGGGGCCGACCACCATATTCACGGGCTGCTTGTTCTTGATCATGCTTTCCAGGGATTCCGGGGCCTTGTCGCCTATGCCTATGATGTGCAGGCGGGACACGTCGTTCAGATTGAAGATGGAGCTCACGCCGGTGACGGGCTTTCTGAAGGGATCGATGCCCTTGGCCGCGGACACCATGATGGAATGGGTGCCGATGGAGAGTTCGCCCTCGCCCTTGGAGAGGCGTCCGGGATTGGACAGACCGCCGCCGGGCAGAAGATTGACGTTGATTTCAGGATGCTGCTTGTTGATGGCCTTGGCCACGGCGCCCATGCCGACATACCAGGCTCCCGAAGTCGGACCGGAAAGGATCTTGATCTGTTCCTGAGCCGTGGCGGAGACGGGCAGCGCCAGCATGGTCATGACGGCGAGCAGTGCGAGTTTCTTCAGTATCATGTCAGCTCCGGGGTTAGATGGTGTCGGGAAGGTCGAGCTTGAGGGCCGCAGCTATGTTCTTGTAGAGCAGCTTGGGCAGCACTTCGGGCTTGAAGGGCAGGTTCTTGAAGTGGGCGACGCCTTCTTCCAGCGGAATGAAGGGGTAGGCCGTGCCGAACAGGAAGCGGTCCTGAAGGAAGCCATTGGCGGCCGTAACGTAGTCCTGCCAGCCGGGGAAGTTGAACAGATACATGTCGGGACAGATGTAGATGTTCTGACGCTTGTAGGCGACGAACAGCACTTCCGTGACATAGGGATAGCCGCCGTGCGTGTTGATGATGGTCAGCTTGGGGAAGTCCGCAGCTATCTGATCGAGGATGGCGGGGAATCCGTAGCTGAGGTCCGGACCGTTGCCGCCGCCGGCCATGAGCAGAAGCGGGATGCCGTCGGCTTCGAGCTGTTCGTAGATGGGATAGATGCGGCGGTCGTTGGGATACATGGGGGTGGGCAGCAGACCGGGTTCCATGCCCACGCCGATCAGCGGACCGTTTTTCACGAACTTGTCGATCTCATCGAGAGCTTCCTGCCGGTTGGTGGGATCGATGCCGGCCACGCCGAGGAAGCGGCCGGGATAGTCGTTCATGATGGCCACGATGTCTTCATTGGAAACGCCGCCGAGGAAGGGATAGGCGCGACGACCGGGCACGACGCCCATGGTGATGCCGGCGGAGTCCATTTCCTTGAGGAGCAGCTCGGGGGAGCGCTGCGCCGTGGAAGGAGCCTGGGGCATGCCGAAGCAGCGGCTCATGCGCTTGGTTCTTTCGGTGTCGCGGAAAAGGCTGAGATTGAGGAATCCGCGGGCCGGAGGTCTGAGTCTGCAGTCGATGATCATGGCAAGTTCTCCTTTCATGGAAGAGGTTGACGGTGTTCAGCAAAGAGCGGCCTGGCGCTTTTTGCGCGCAAGCTGCATGGCGACGACGGCGAGGATGCAGCCTGCGCCCAGCATGTCGGTGAGCATTCCCGGGTAGATGAGGGACAGACCGCCGACAAGCAGAAGCGCCTGTTCGAGCCGGTTGGCGAGTATGATGAACCACTGCTGCATGCCTCCGGCGAGGGCGATAACGCCTATGATGGCGGAGACGCAGGCAAGCGAGGTTTCAGCCAGGGAGCCGGAGAGCAGAAGGGCGGGTTCGTAGACGAACATGAACGGAATGATGAAGGCCACGATGCCGAGCTTGGAGGAAAGCAGGCCGGTTTTCATAGCGTTGGCCTCGGCGATGGAGGCTCCGGCGAAGGCGGCCATGCAGACGGGCGGCGTGATGACGGAGAGAATGGCGTAGTAGAACACGAACATGTGGGAGGCGAGGGCGGGGACGCCGGCCTTGATGAGGGCCGGGGCGCCGAGAGTGGCCACGATGACGTAGGCAGGCGTGGTGGGGACGCCCATGCCGAGCACGATGCTCGTGAGGGTAAGCATGATCATGAGCAGGAAGAGATTGTTGCCTGCCAGATCCGTGATGGCGCTTATGAAGGTGAAGCCTATGCCGGTGATGGCGATGACGCCGATGATGATGCCCGCGCAGGCGCAGCAGGAGGTGATCATGAGGCAGTTGCGGGCGGACATTTCCAGCGCCTTCCAGAGTTTCGCGGGAGTCATGCGGGTTTCGGCGCGGAAGAAGGAGAGGAGGATGATGGCAAGCGTGGCGATGAAGGCGCAGGAGATGACGCTGCGGCCGAGGACCATGGCGATGATGAGGCCGAAGATGGGCAGAAGATAGTACAGGCGGGAGATGACCTGCCGACGGTCGGGCACCTGATCTTCGGGAAGCGTGCCGAGATTGTAGCGCACGGCTTCGAAGTGGATCATGGTCCACAGCGAGAGGTAGTAGAGTATGGCGGGCAGAAGGGCGGCCTTGGCGACCTGGATGTAGCCCGTGCCGGTGAGGTCGGCCATGATGAAGGCGGCGGCGCCCATGATGGGAGGCATGATCTGGCCGCCGGTGGAGGCCACGGCTTCCACGGCACCGGCGAAGGCCGGCTGGTACCCCACCTTCTTCATGAGGGGGATGGTGAAGGTGCCCGTGCCGTACACGTTGGCGGGTGCGGAGCCGGATATGGTGCCGAACAGGGCGGAGGCGAAGATGGCCACCTTGGCCGGGCCGCCGCGGGACTTTCTGGTGAGCAGGCAGGCCAGATCCATGAACACGCTGCTCATGCCGCTCACGTGCAGGAACGCGCCGAACATGACGAAGGCGAAGATCATGGTGGAGGCCACGGCCACGGGCACGCCGTAGATGCCGTCGGTGATCATGAACAGCTGCTCGATGAGATCCTCAAAGGAAACGCCGGTGTGCCTGAGCGCCCTGGGGAAGGGGGCGGCATCGCCGAACAGGGCATAGATCATGAAGAACGTGGCGATGAGCACGAGCGACCAGCCTGAGGTTCTGCGCGTGGTTTCCAGCACGAGCAGAACGGCGATGACGCCGTATATCATGTCCTGCTGCGTGACCTCATCCAGATAGCGCATGCGCATCTGGAGCACTTCCAGGTTGGTGAACACATAATAGGCGGAACTGAAGGCCAGGATGACGAGCACGATGTTGACGAGGGTGAGGACATTCTTTTTCAGCGGGGCGTCGTCTTCCTTGTAGCCCGGAAAATAAAGGAAGATCAGGGCCATGACCGTGGAGAGATGGATGGCCCGCAGAAGATGGGCGTCCATGATGGCAAAGCCGCCGGTGAAGATGACCTGGAACAGGGATAGCATGACGGCCAGCACGGCGGCCACATGCCTGAGCTTCAGTTTTCCGATATTAGGCATACACGTTCCTCCCGATGGATGTGCGGAAGCTGGTTGGGGACATGAATCTGGTATGCAAATATCGTTCCAAAAAGCTCAAGTTGGAATAAAATAAAATAAAAATAATGAGATATCATCATTTTTACGTATTCTGATCGAAGATCGAAAAAGCGTGCGCCATGGGGGACAGGCGTTGATTTTTACTTATAATATCTGGTAATCATTAGTTATTTTTGTCATTTTTCCGCTTGTGTCGAAAGTGGCGTCCATGTGAAAAAATGCATATGAATATGATTTTTTTCATGCCGCACAGGGCCGGAGAGCGGCGTTTTTCCCGGGAAGAAGTCTTTCCGGAGAGGAAAATTCCGGGATTCTTCTTTTGTGATGGTAATGAATATAATAAGTTATCATACCTCCATGTGCTATGGCGCATTTTTTGCAGCAAAGAGGGGCGCGCTGAAGATCTTTCGGGGAGGCCTTTCGTATGTATACCTC
>CAJJMX010000172.1 GCA_905192935.1 uncultured Mailhella sp. | reverse complement strand
TTGGTACCTCATCGAGAGTGAGCACATAGCCGAGCGAGCGAAGCGAAGCATCGGGCCGCATATTGATGCCGGGGAAGGGGACGCCGAGATCGAAGTAGAGGCCCCGGCGAAGCCGGGAAAGCTCGCTGTTGAGCGAATCGTAGTCCATGGACTCGCCGATGTCGGGAGCGATATCGAGAATGATGGGTACCGTGGGCGAAAAATCGTCCTGCGGTCCCGAGGCGGAACGGGGTTTTCTTTTTTCTGCGGCGGGAGCCAGGGAGCGGGAGAGCTCCGCCTTGCTGTCCGGCTTTTCCGGGGCCGAGGCCAGGCGCTCGAGCACGTAGCCGAACCCGCCCACGGCAAAGGCGAGCGTGAAGAGCTGAGGCTTGGGAAAACCGGGAATGAGGGCAAAGAGGAAGATGAGCGCACCGGCCATCTGCAGGGCCTTGGGCTGTGCGAAGAACTGCTGCCCTATCTGCGCACCCACGTTGTCGTCGCTGTCGCCGGATCGGGTGATGAGAATACCGGCGGAAATGGAGACCAGCAGGGACGGAATCTGCGAGACCAGGCCGTCGCCGATGGTCAGGATGCCGTAGGTGTGCAGGGCTTCGCCGGCCGTCATGCCGTGCTGCGTGATGCCGATGACGGTACCGCCCACGATGTTGACCACGGCGATGATCATGCCCGCGATGCTGTCGCCCTTGACGAACTTCATGGCGCCGTCCATGGCGCCGTACATCTGGCTTTCGAGCTGAACGCGGTTGCGCCGGTTCTGTGCCTCATCCATGTCGATGACGCCAGCGCGCATGTCCGCGTCTATGGACATCTGCTTGCCGGGCATGGCGTCCAGGGTAAAGCGTGCGCCCACCTCTGCCACGCGCTCCGCGCCCTTGGCTATGACGAGAAACTGCACGATGGTCAGAATGACGAAGACCACCGCGCCCACGACGAAATTGCCGCCGAGCGCGAAGTCGCCGAAGGTAAAGATGATTTCACCGGCGTCGGCCTGCAGCAGGATAAGTCGCGTCGTCGTGATGTTGAGTCCCACGCGAAAGAGCGTGGTGAACAGCAGCATGGTGGGAAACGAAGAAAAATCCAGCGCCGTCTTCACGTACATGGACATCATGAGCATGAGGAACGACAAGGTCATGTTCACGCCGATGAGCGTATCCACGAGCGGTGTGGGAAGAGGCACGATCATGAGCGCCACGACGACGACCAGCAGCATGACCATGGTGATGTCGTTGTGACGGGTCATCAGCCTGACCCCGAGCGAGGCCTTTTCCATCACGCTCATGCGCTTTTTCCTCCACCGGCAAGAAACAGATATTCATCCAGAGCGGCCCTGGCCTCCTCCTTTCTGCCTTCCAGCCAGAACGCCTGCGCCTTCATAAGATGCAGCACGGCCTGACGGGAGGAAAGCGGCCCTCCGCTCATGGCGCCGCGCAGAGCCTCCAGCGCCTTCGCGCCTTCGCCCTCACTGATGGCCACGGCCGCCGTTCCCGCAAGGGCCAGTCTGTCGGGACTCTCGGGAGAGGCAAGACGGACAAGCGCGGCATAAATTCGTTCCGCCCTTTTCTCCTGACCCATGCGCAGCATCATGTAGGCCAGCACATGGAGCGCCTTCTTCTGATTTTCCTTGAGAAGAGCCATGTCAGCCTCCAATCATCAGACCGAGATAGGCCTGAAGAAGCTGACCGTTCTGAAGAAGCGGCTCAAGTTCCCCGGAAACCATGTCCTGCACGACGGGATCGGCGCTGCCCTTCAGGGCGGTCACGCAGGAGTGCAGCGTCTCGGAAAAGACCTCCGGACTCAGCATGGACCCGTCCCCCACGTCGGGACAGAGCGCGCGTTCCATGAGCTGCCAGGCGTTGCTCGGCGCATACAGCTCTTCCAGTCCGGGTTCGCTGAGCGCGTTGGAAGCGAGCTCCCTGGCCCGGGGCAGATTGCCGGCGTCGGGCATGTCCATGACATTCTGAATGCCCAGTGAAGGATCAAGAAGATTAATGGGTGAAGGCATCGATCATGCTCCTGAAAACCTTTCCGGCCGAAGCCGGCAACGGTCGAATTTCCGGCATCAGAGAACGCCGTGCAGAAGTTCCGTCAGCATGCGCAGCGCATTTTCAATGCCTGCCGCCGTGACGGCCGACTCGTCCATGCGCGTGAGCAGCACGGCCCTGCCGGAAAAGACTCCGGCAGACACCGGCATGGGGCGGGCATGCCTGTAATCGCAAAGCTCAAGAAGTCGCCTCACGGCCCCGTCGTCGGGCACGGGCAGCGGCGCGGCGACATAGACAAGCAGCTCGCTTCTCCCGCGCTCCTCCACTTTTTCCAGATAAAGACTGCCCACATTTTCTATGGCCAGACAGGCAAGCCCCTGCGGAGAAAGCGAAAGGGAATCCAGTCCGATTCTGTGCCCGAAAGATTCAATTTCGTACTCAAGCATGGCCGTCATCCTTCCTGGCTCGCCAGGTATTCGTCTTCGCGTTCTATGGCCCGGTCCACGGATTCCTGAACGGCATCAAGGATCTTCATGCGACCCTGCTCATCATCGAAAAGCGCCACGGGAAACTTTCTTGCCGTACTCAGCAGTTCCTGCAGAAAAAGCACTTCTCTTTCTATATCAGGCGCTCCGGCCTTGGCAAGAATACCTTCTATCTGAGACGAGCCGACAAAACGCTTTTCCCGCAGCCCCACCATGTCTCCGAGCAGCTCCATGGCCGTAAGACCGCCCTCGCCCTGCTTCACGCCGTGCACGCGGCTCCAGCGTTCCATCATGTCTTCGCACAGCCGGTAGGCGCTCTGCGTGAGGCGTACCTTCCCGAGCGTGTCGTGCACGCTCTCCAGATGACGCAGCCCCATGCTGGGCACATCGGCGGCCATGTCGGCGCTGAGCGCCGAAAAAAGAAAATCCATGGCCCTGTCGAAATTTCCGCCGTACTTCTCCGAAACGTAGGCAAACACCTCGTTCACCGAAGAAAACTCGCAGACCGTCCGGCGATACAGGTCCCGCATTTCATCACTTCCGCCCATGTCCGCGAAACCGGCGGCGGCAAGCGCGCCCTGAATACCGGAACGTACGGCCGGCCCCTCACGCTGCTCAAGTTCGGCCGCTGCGGCCTCGACGTCCGCAAGCAGCGCCCTGTCGGCGCCTTCCTGCCGAAGCTCTCCGGCCATCTGCAGAAGCGCCGCCCATGCGTCGGAAGGATCGGGAAAGTACTCCCTGGCCTTGTCCAGGGCTCGGCGCGAATCGGCACGATTGCGCAGGCTGTCGCGCAGCTGATTGAGCTGTTCGCTCTTGCCGGCCTCGTGCATGAGCTCCTGATAGAGCTTCACGCGCTCCTCTTCGGACTTCTTTATCCTGTCGCGCTCCTTGCGCTCCTCAAGCTCGAAATCGTCGGTGGTGTCGGCAGAAAAGGACAGTTCCTCGGCAGCGTCGGCAAGCAGGGATTCCGGCGAAGGTACCTCTGCCACGGCGTTCCCCATAAAGCTGCCGCGGACTGCTGAACTTTCCGACTGATGTATAACTCCTCCCGTCTGAAAAGGACCGGATATAGAATCTATAGCCATGGTATGTGCTCCTCTATATTACGCATCACTATGCAAAAGCCATGCCATAACAGGCATCAGCTGAGAAGTCATAAGTTTTTGACGTTGCAAGCCCCAGACGGCTCTGGTAGTATGACGAAAAGCAAAAGGCATGGCAACACGATTCCCATGCATGCCAATTTTTTTGGCAGACATAAGAATGTTACCATTCCTCGTTGCCCCTCTTTTGCCGACGAAGACACTGTTTTCTTTGTTGGCACGTTTTTTGCATAGTCTAAGGCATCTGCCGCTCAGCACGGCAGAGGCACTGCCTTCCCCATCCATTTTGAAGGAGATTGACCATGGCTTTCACCGAACAGGATCTCAAGAACCAGAAGCAGGAAATCGCCCGTCTTGCCGATGAGCTTTCCCGTCTCAATCATGTTTTTTCCGAACAGAAGAAGGCTCTCGGCATTGCCGAAGACGAGCCCGTCACCGTGGACGAATCGAAGCTCTCGCCCGAACTCAAAAGCGCCATGGCCGACGCCGTGGAAAGGGCAAAGCGCGAGGGTGAGTCCAGAGCGGCTCAGGCGAAGCTCTCCTCCGGCAGCACCTCCGCGTCGTGCTGCCGCTCCCGCCGGAGAGGCATGACCGTCTGACGCCTGCCCCTCAAGAATATTTATCATCATCACAAGGAACTCTCGTCATGTCACAAGTCAACAGCACCTCTTCCCTCTCCTCGATCATGGACACCATCGACCTCGGCCCCACCGGCAGCGTGCAGATGATGTTCGCCA
>CAJJMX010000171.1 GCA_905192935.1 uncultured Mailhella sp. | reverse complement strand
GTGAACACGAACATGCCCGTGCCTGCGGGATCAATGTGGGGAATGGGATTGAGCGTGAGACGGCCGAGCATGCGCGCCGTAGGATCGCCGCAGCGCAGGGCGGCCCAGCCGTGAGCCACTTCGTGCAGAATGATGCCCAGAAGGACGGGCACGAAAGCCACGGCCAGATACGATATCTTTGCTGCTATGGTTGCGTCGAACATGGGGGCTTCCATACCATATTAATTCGATATTCGCAACTGAGCCGCAAAGATGCGGCCCCGGAGGCCGCAGCGCTCTCGACAAAGTTTCTGCCTTTGGGCATGATGACGGGAAAAGCGCCGGACGCTGCGAGGCCTCCGGCGGAATGACTGCGCCGCATACCGAGGAGCCCGCATGCTTGGAGCCTTAGTCCGTTTTCTTCTCAGAATCATCTACCGCGTGGAGCTGCGCGGCCGCGAACATTACGACGCCGCCGGACCGCGCACGCTCATTCTTTATAATCCCGGTTCCATCCTCGATCCGCTTCTTCTGGCGGCCATGCTGCCGGACCGCATCACGCTTCTGGCCGACAGTGCGCTGGAGCACAAGTGGTGGATGCGTCCGGTATGCGCGCTCACCGACACGCAGTTCTTCGATTTCTCCAGCCCCGCAGCCACGGTCTCGCTTGTGCATGCTCTTGCCAGAAACGGCCGCTGCATGGTCTTCCACAGCGGAAGACTCGGCAACGATCCGCGGTACACCCGTATTCTGGAAGCGGCGGGCGTCATTGCCGAAAAGGCCGACGCCACGCTTCTGCCCGTGCGCATCGACGGCGCGTCGAGCACCGTGTTTTCCTACCTGCGTCACAAGGGCCGACGTCGCTGGCTGCCGCGCATCACCGTCAGCGTGCTTGAAGTCCAGAAGTTCAGGCATTCAGGACATCTGCCGCCGCGTGAGAGACGCAGGCGCATGGGCGAGCGCCTCTACGACATCATGACGGGCCTCGAGTACCGCTCAAGCATGGAGCACTGCAATCTCATGCAGGCGCTCATGGAGGCCGCGGCCCGCTGCGGCCGGCATTTCGGCATTGCCGAGGATCAGGACAGGCACGTGCTTACCTACGGCGCGCTGCTGCTCAAGCTCTGCGTGCTCGGCCGAGCCTTCCGCCGTCTGTTCCGGGGAGAGGAGAGAGTGGGGTTCCTTCTGCCCACGTCGCTGCCCGGTCTCGTGGCCTTTTTCGGGCTTCATTCCGCTTCCCTCGTGCCCGCCATGCTCAACTTCACCTCCGGCATTTCCTCCGTGGTATCCTGCTGCCGCACGGTGAAGCTCTCCTCCGTGCTCACTTCACGCCGCTTTCTTGCGCTTGCCGACCTCACGGCCATGGAACAGGCCCTCAGGGAAGCGGGACTGCGCATCGTGTATCTTGAAGATGTGGCCAAAAATCTCACGCCGGCCGACAAGGCCATCGGCGCGCTTGCGGCGTTTTTCCGCGTGGCCCCGTCCACTCCCGCGGAATCCCCGGCTGCGGTCATGTTCACGTCGGGCACCGAGGGCGTGCCCAAGGCCGTGCTTCTGAGCCATCTCAACATCATCGCCAACCGCTATCAGGCGCTCAGCATGCTCACCATAGGTTCCGGCGACAAGCTGTTCAACTGCCTGCCCATGTTCCACGCCTTCGGGCTCGGCATATGCACGCTGCTGCCCGTCATCGCCGGGGTGAGGGTGTTCCTCTATCCTTCTCCGCTGCACTACCGCATCGTGCCGCGGCTCTTTTATGAGAGTCAGTCCACCATCATCTGCGGCACGGACACCTTCTGCGCGGGCTACGCCCGTTACGGTCAGCCCTACGATTTCTGTCATGCGCGACTTGTCATCATAGGCGCGGAAAAAATGCGCGAGAGCACCCGCCGCACCTGGCTCGAGAAGTTCGGCGTGGATCTTTTCGAGGGCTACGGAGCCACGGAAACCGCACCGCTCATTTCCGTGAACACGCCCGCCTACCGCAGGGAGGGGAGCGTGGGCCGCGCCGTGCCCGGACTGTCCTGCCGGCTTGTGCCCGTGCCCGGCATAGACGAGGAGAACACCGGCGTTCTGTGGGTGAAGGGCGACAACGTCATGCTGGGCTATATGCGTTTTTCCTCTCCCGGAGTTCTTGAGCCCCCCGTGGACGAAAAGCTTGCCGAGGCCTTCGCCGTGACCGGAAAGGGCGACGACGG
Organism: uncultured Mailhella sp.; assembly: GCA_905192935.1. GTDB lineage: Bacteria > Desulfobacterota > Desulfovibrionia > Desulfovibrionales > Desulfovibrionaceae > Mailhella. The sequence goes on along the minus strand of CAJJMX010000171.1, from coordinate 2,138 downwards.
ATCGGGCTGGTACGAAACCGGCGACATCGTCCATATGGACGAGGAGGGCTTCATCTTCATTCGCGGCCGCGCCAAGCGTTTTGCCAAGGTCGGCGGTGAAATGGTGTCCCTTGCCGCCGTGGAGGATGCGCTCAAGGAGATCTGGCCGGATTCCGTGCTCGGTGTGGTGGCCATTCCCGATCCGCGCAAGGGCGAACAGCTTGCGCTCATCATCGATACGGAGGACGTGACCACAAGCCGCATCGCCGCGCATTTTGCCAGCCGGGGACTTTCGCCCCTGTGGACGCCGAAGCGCATCGTGACCGTGAAGCAGGCTCCTCTTCTCGGCTCGGGCAAGTTCGACTATCGAAAGGCCCGGGAGCTGGCGGAAAAGGGATAGGGACATTTCTCGGAGAGACTCGTCTGTCCCGGCGCCGGGGAGGGGCAGGGACTCTTGTTTCTCGTGTCGTTTCGGCTCCGGAAGACGCGCGGGAAAAATCCCTTGAGAAGGCCTGAAATACAGAAAACCTGCTGCATCGTCCGGCCGCTGCATCAAATCATGAGTTCTGCGGAGCGGTGAGGTATTTTGCCGACTTCAACTTTTTTTGCCCTCCGTCACATTTTTTCTTGAAAAAAGCCTCCGCATTTCGTAGTCTTTCAAAAAACACGCCGTAAAGGCGAAGGAAATCACGATGACCATCCGCAATACCGCTGCCGCCCTTTTGAAGAACGAAGGCCTCTTCGCTTCTTCTCTGCTGCTGTGCGGTCGACTGTCCGGTCTGCTGCTGTGCCCGGATATATCGTGATTTCTGACGAATGACAGGCAAAAGGCTGTTCCGTCGGAAGTCGGAGCAGCCTTTTTTATAGTCTCCGTCTGCCCCGGCCGGCGGAGCATGAAGGATGAAACGCCGCAGGCCGCAGACGACGGCCTGAAAACGCAAGGAGAAAACCATGTCCGACCGCGTCATTATTTTCGATACCACGCTCCGCGACGGGGAACAGTCCCCCGGCGCCACCATGGACCTCAGTGAAAAGATCCGCATCGCCCGTCAGCTGGAAATGCTGGGCGTCGACGTCATCGAGGCGGGCTTCCCTGCGGCCAGCGAAGGCGACTTCGAGGCCGTGAAGGCCATTGCCCAGAGCGTAGAGAATGCGCAGGTCGCAGGTCTTGCCCGCGCCAATGCCAAGGACATCGACCGTGCCTGGGAAGCCGTGAAGTACGCGCGTCATCCGCGCATCCATACCTTCATCGCCACGTCGCCCATCCACATGGAGTACAAGCTGCGCAAGACCCCCGATGAAGTCGTGGATCTCGCCGTGGCTGCCGTGAAGCGCGCCGCTTCCTACACTCCCAACGTGGAGTTCTCCGCTGAGGATGCCTCCCGTTCCGACCGCGATTTTCTCGTGCGCATCGTGACCGCCGCCATCGACGCCGGCGCGACCACCATCAACATCCCCGATACCGTGGGCTTTGCCCAGCCCGACGAGTTCGGCGCGCTCATCCGCTACCTTCTTGAAAACGTGCCCAACGCCGACAAGGCCATCTTCAGCGTGCACTGCCACGACGACCTCGGCCTGGCCGTGGCCAACAGCCTGGCCGCCGTCAAGAACGGCGCGCGTCAGGCCGAGCTGTGCCTGAGCGGTATCGGTGAAAGAGCGGGCAACGCCTCGCTTGAAGAATTCGTCATGGCGCTCAAGCTCCGTCCCGAGTATTACGGCGTGGAGTGCACCATCGTCACCGAGCAGCTCTATCCTTCCTGCCATCTGCTTTCGCTCATCATCGGTCGTCCCATTCCGGCCAACAAGGCCATCATCGGCAGCAACGCCTTTGCTCATGAGTCCGGCATCCATCAGGACGGCATGCTCAAGAACCGCAACACCTATGAGATCATGACTCCGCAGGCCGTGGGCCGCAAGTCCACCGACATCGTCATCGGCAAGCACTCCGGCCGCAACGCCGTGCGCACCCGCCTCGAGGAACTCGGTTACACGCTCGACAACGATCAGGTCAACGCCGTGTTTGCCGCCATGAAGGAACTCGCCGACAAGAAGGCCCGTATTCACGACGAAGACCTCGAAGCCCTCGTGTTCTCCGAAGTGTACCGCATGCGCATCCCGGATCGCTTCCGCCTGAGCAACATCTGCGTGCAGACCACCAT
>CAJJMX010000170.1 GCA_905192935.1 uncultured Mailhella sp. | reverse complement strand
GAGGGAAGGAGGCGCGAGGGCGTCTCCGAGGCAATGTTCCGACGGATGGGAAGCTGTGGGGACGGGCGGAACCGTTTTTTCGCGGAGTTCAGTCTTTTTCGTGCGGAAGCGGTGCAGGCTCAGCCTTTCCGGAAGAGTACGCGCTGAAGGTCGGCCACCGTGGCAATGCCCTTGCTTTTGGGATTTTCCGGGCAGAGGATGGGCGAATAGCCGAGGCGCAGGGCCTGCTTCATGCGCACGTCCTGACCGGAGACCGGACGAATCTGACCGTTGAGGTCCACTTCGCCCCAGAGCACGCAGCGTTCCGGCAGAGGGATGTCGTAGAAGGAGGAGAGCAGCGCGGCCACGAGCGCAAGGTCGAGGCCCGGTTCCTGAAGGCGCATGCCGCCGCCCACCTTGGCGTAGATGTCCGCCTGTCCGAAGTTGAGGCGCAGGCGTTTTTCCAGCACGGCCAGAAGAAGGTGCAGCCGGTTCACGTCAAAGCCGAGTCCGGTGCGGCGCGGAATGGCAAGATAGCTGCGTGTGGCGAGGGCCTGTATCTCCACGGCGAAGGGACGCTGTCCGTCCATGGCCATGACCACGGCCGTGCCGCTCAGCGAGGTGTCCCGGGCACCGAGGAAGAAGGTGGAGGGATCTTCCACGAGTTCGAGGCCCTTGCGTACCATGCGGAAGATGAGCAGTTCCTGATTCGGGCCGAAGCGGTTTTTCAGCACCCGGAGCATGCGGAACATTTCCCGGCGGTCGCCTTCCAGGGAAATGACTGTGTCCACCAGATGCTCCAGAAGACGCGGGCCGGCCAGCGTGCCGTCCTTGGTGACGTGTCCCACGAGCACGAGCGTGGTCCCCGCACGGCGGCAGCGCTCCACAAGTTCCGTGGCCACGGTGCGCACCTGACTCACGTTGCCGGGCAGTCCTTCGGCGCTGTCGGAGGCAAGCGTCTGCACGGAGTCCACGATCATGAGCGCCGGAGCCGTTTCCGTATCCTCAAGGACGGGAAAAAGGTCTTCCACCCGGCTCGTGGCCACGGCCAGAAGATTGTCGTGGAGCACGTCCAGACGCTCGGCGCGGCTTCGTATCTGCGGCAGGGATTCTTCGCCGCTGGCATAGAGGACTATCTTGTTTTCTCTGGCCACGGCTCCGGCAAGCTGAAGCAGGAGCGTGGACTTGCCTATGCCCGGTTCGCCGCCCACGAGAATGGCGGCACCCGGAACGAAGCCGTGACCGAGAACGCGGTCGAGCGCGTCGAGCCCCGTGCCGAAGGCGGCATGATCGCTGCCGGACACGCTGGAGAGCGTCTGTATGCGCGTCGTCGAGGCGTGCTTCACAGAATGCGGTCGTGCCGAGGGAGTCTGGGCAAGGCGGGTGAGCTCGAGAGTGTTCCATTCCCGGCATTTCGGGCACTGCCCCTGCCACTGCGCGCTTTGAGCCCCGCAGGAACGGCAGACATAGACTTCCCGTATTTTCGGCATGACCGCGCTCTTTGAGATTACTTGTTGAAGAGGGTGATGCGGCGCAGGTGGCGTCCGCCTTCAAAGGCCGTGCTCAAAAAAACGTCGACCATGCTGGCGGCAAGGCCCTGTCCCGTGACGCGTTCACCGAGGCAGATGATGTTGGCGTTGTTGTGGGCGCGGGCGTAGGTCGCGTGGAATTCGGTGGTGCACAGGGCGGCGCGGATGCCGGGAACGCGGTTGGCGGCCATGCTCATGCCTATGCCCGTGCCGCACACGAGCACGCCGAAGGCGTTTTCATCCTTGAGAAGGGCGTCCGTGACGGCCTGGGCCTTGAGGGGATAGTCGCAGCTTGCGGGATCGGAAGGGCCGAGGTCATGCACGTCGTGACCTTTGTCCTTCAGGTACTGCACAAGGAAGGTTTTAAGGTTGAAGCCCCCATGATCGGACGCAATGTAGATGATGCTCATTATCAGTCTCCAGTGACTCGGTGTCTGGGTACGGGCTGTGCCCGTCCGGTTATTGGTCCAGCGAATAGACGGCGAAGCTGTCCGGCACGCTCAGTTCCATGCTGGCGTCCGTCAGACTGCCGGCAGACCGGCGTTCCTTGACGAGCAGCACCATGCGCATGGCGGTCCCGTTGCTTTCCGTGCTGCCGTCCAGACGGCGGGGAAGATCCCTGTCGTCGTAGGCCATGGTCAGGGACCAGTGTTTCCCTATGCTGAGGCGCACGGGCAGGGCGCGGCTGTCCAGTTCCAGTTCGCAGTCCTGACCGTCTCGTCTGTAGCGGTAGATGATGCTGCCGTCGTTTCCGGTGACGTAGCGCTCCGGAGAGGGGACGTCAAGGGCGGACAGATAGCGTCCCGCCAGAAAGTCGTTGAGCCTCGTCATGCGCATGGGAAGCGGCAGACCGAGCAGTCGTTGCAGGGTCTCCGGAGTCTCGGCCCCGGCGTAGGCCTTCTGATCCTGCGGCAGCACCAGCAGCATCTGCCCGTTCTCGAACACGGCCTTGGCCACGTTTGCGCCCACGCCCGCGTTCACCTCAAGACGTATGGTCCGTCCGTCGTCCGGGGCTCCGGCATGAAATTCCGCCGTATCGAGGCCGGCCGGTTCGTGTCCCGTGCCGGAGGGCGAGCCCGTCTCCGAGGACCAGAGCAGATAGGTCACGCGTCTGGTATCATTGACGGGGCCGAAGCGCAGGCTGCCGGAAAGCACGTCATAGGCGGCGGGACGGGAGGAGCGCTTCACAAAGGTCTGCCAGCGTGCGGCGGCGTCGCTTTCCGGGGCGATGGTCATGCCCTTGGGACCGCAGCCGGAAAGCACGGTCATGAGAACAAGGCCGAAAAAGGCAAGAGAGAGTGTTTTTTTCATCAGGGGAGCCTTTCCAGTTTCTGACGCACACGGGCGGCGTCTTCGGGATAGCCGAGCTGTTCAAAGAGAGTTTTGGCCTGCTGCCAGCCGTTTCTGGCAGAATCCGCGTCCTTTCTGGCCGCGGCGATGTCTCCGTAATGCTCGAGCATGGCGGGATCGCGGGGGCCGTCCTTGCCGGAGGCGCTGAGCGCTTTCTGAATCTGCTCCCAGGCCTCGTCGAGCTCTCCGCGGCGGAAGAGCACCCAGGCCAGCGAGTCGAGAATGAAGTCCGTATCAGGTTCGAGTTCCACGGCCCGACGTATGAGTTTGTAGGCCTTGTCGAGTTCCCTGTTGCTGTCGGCCAGATTGTAGCCCACGTAGTTGAGCGCCAGGGCGTTGTCCGGATAGTTGCCTATGAACTTTTCCATGAGTTCCATGGCCTTTTCCCTGTTGCCCTGCATCTCCTGAAGATAGGCCTGCTGGAAGGCGGCGTTTTCGCTGTCGGGATGCAGACGCAGCGCTTCGTCCACGGCCTTTTCGGCCGCGGCGAAGTCCTTCTGGGAGGCGCGCATTTCCGAGATGAGCAGAAGCGGTTCCACATCCGTGGGATGCAGGGCGCGCAGCGCCTCCAGGGCTTCGAGAGCATCGGCAAAGCGCTTCTGTTCATAGAGAATGCGCACCTTCATGCGCAGCGCCTTGTCGTATTCCGGGCTTGCGGAGGAAACACGGTCCAGATAGTCGAGGGCACGGTCGATGTCGCCGTCGCTCTCATAAAGCAGCGCCGCATGATAAAAATACAGACCGTCCGGCATGCCCTCCTGCTTCTCCAGACGGGAAAGCAGCGCTTCCGCCTGGTCGGGATGCTTTTCATCCATGAGCATGGCCGCGGCCGCCACGGCAAAGTGCATGGGATCCTGCGTTTCCATCACCATGCCGACGACGGTATCCGTCTTTCCGTTCTGGAGCAGCAGCCGGATCAGGAACAGTCTCGCGCTGCGGTTGTCGGGATCGTTCTGAAGAAGGTCGCGGTAGATCTTTTCCGCTTCCTTCCTGTTGCCGAGCTCTTCCTGCGTGAGCGCGAGCAGCTGCCAGGCCTCGGAATACTCAGGTTCTTCCTTTACGGCGGTCTCAAGCTGCCGTCTGGCGTCGGCAAAGCGTCCGGACACGTTCAGCGCCTGCGCGTAGGCAAAGCGGATCTGCGCGGTGAGCTGCTTTTCGGGAATCTGCCGGAACACCTGCATGGCTTCCTCGGCCCGGGCGCTGCGCAGAAGGGCAAGCGCAAGCTCGGCCTGGGCCTGCCCGTCGGAAGGATGCTTCCGGGCAAAGGTCCGCAGAAGCTCTATGGCCTCGCTCCTTTTGTTGTTCTGGATGAGCAGATCGGCCTGAAGAGAGACGAGCGCGAGATCGTCCGGCATCTGAACCGAGGCCTTCTGTATGAGGGGAACGGCGTCCTTTTCATCGTCGTGCGCCAGAAGCCAGATGGCCGCGTCGATGATGGGCGAGGAGGACGGAAGCCTGT
>CAJJMX010000169.1 GCA_905192935.1 uncultured Mailhella sp. | reverse complement strand
GTGCGGAATGCCGATGAATCTTTCGGGATATCTGTCGAGCAGGTCGAGCAGCTCCTCATTGTGTCCGCCGTTGGTCTTTCGGATGGGAACCACGCCGTAAGCGACGCCGGCGGCGTCCATTTCCTCAAGCAGCCGTTCCATGGAACGGCTCTGGACGGACGGCGAGGGTTCGAGGCATCGGTAGGCCGCCATCTTGTTCGGTCCGTCGGCCTTGTAGAGTATGCCGTCCAGAAAGCCTCCAAACGGCGGACGAAGACGCATGTCTATGGCTCTCATGGTTACATGACCTCCCCATAGTTCGCGGTGCGGTTGCCCGGGAAATTCGTGCGTATGCGGGGTTCGAAGTCGGGATGCGGAAAGGCCTCGGCGGCAAAGGCGAGAGTATTCATGAGCCAGGCCATGTTCCGGCCCAGCATGCGGAGCGTCTGCACGCCTTCCGCGTCCTGCATGGCTTCTTCGGGACTCTTGCCGAACAGGCCGTTATGGAACTGACTGGGAACCATGACGATGTGACTCGGCATGAGATAGTTGTTCAGCTGATGCAGCGTCGTTATGCCCCCGGAGCGGCGCAGGGCCACTACCGAGGCGCCGGCCTTGAAGTGCATGGGACGGGCCATCTGTGAAGCGTAGAACAGTCTGTCCAGAAAGGCCTTCGCCGGTCCGGGGATGCCGCAGAAGTAGGCGGGCGCCCCGAGAAGAAGACCGTCGCACTCCGCGAACTTGTCTATGGCCTCGTTGACCTTGTCGTCTATGATGCAGCGGCCGCTGTTGCTGCGGCGGCAGGTCAGGCAGTCCGTGCAGCCTCGTATGCCGGCGGATCCTACGTTCATGATTTCCGTTGAGATTCCCGCCTTGTCCAGCTCTTCAGCCACAAGTTTGATAGCTGTGAAGGTGACGCCCTTCTGATGAGGACTGCCGTTGATGGCCAGGACTTTCATTTTTGTTCCCCCTTGAAATATTTACAGAACATCGGGAATGAAGGCACAATTTCAAGATACAATTATTTTTGGTTTTATCAAGCGCATCATGTAATTTTATTACAATAATTATTTGTATAAATACGCGTCTTCCCGCCGATTTCGGGAAGGAGAAGCCGAAGGTCTTTCTTTTCCGGTATTTGCCGGACGTTTGAGTACAATGTTTATTTGTATAACAAAGGAACAAGGTCGGTAATTTTTTTTGAAAACGACTTGAGAAGAGAGTTTTCTGTCCGATGATGACCCGGACCTTGCGGATGGAAGGCGTCGGAAACCGGTCGCTGAGATTTGAAAAGAATTATTTTTCACAAGTGCGGCCGGACAGCATGCCGGGGAAGGGGGGCCGAACTGATGCCGGGCGGAATCGGCAACTGCCGGGAAGCGTGCAAGGTTCGTCGCGCAAAAAAGGATGATGGAGCCGCACGGCGCCTGATCCGTGCGCAGGCTTTCGGCGGCATGCAGGGGCAAAGACGGACGGAGCTTGAGAGAAGCGCGGGAAAAAGAGGTGCGGCCCGATCCTGCGGAGGTGCGTATCTCAGGCCGGTATGTTCGGTCCGGTCCCCTGAGGCGTCAGCCATTTGGTCAGCTCGAGAGCGGCCGCTCCGGGATGGACGGGCAGCACATAGCCGGTGACGGCGGCGAGCTTTTCCTTGATGCGTATGAAGGCGAGGTCCTGCAGGTAGGTGGGGAGCGGTTCGTCCTTTTTCAGAAGCACGTCATGGATGAAGCCTATGCCCGAGTTGTTGGTCACCACCATGCTCCACAGACTGAGGGTGGAGGCGGAAAGAATGAAGCGGGGCGAGCCGTACTGCTTCAGAAGATAATGAAGGGGCGTGGCGGTCATTTCTTCGGACGAGCCCATGACCACGGGGTATTTCAGCAGGGTTTTCAGAGAAAGACGTTTGCTTCTTGCCAGAGGCGATATTTTTCCGACGCAGGCCAGGTAGCCCCCCTGGACAAAGGGCTGAAACTTCAGGGGCGGCGGAGGCAGAAAGGATTCGGCCAGACTTCCGTCGGGAGCATACGGGACATTGATGATGCCCATGCTCTGTGCGTCGTCGGAGCTGGAAAGGATTTTTTCATAGACGAGCTGCTGGGGCAGCTCGGTGATGGAGAGACGCAGTTGAGGGTAGGTTTCGCAGAATCCCTTGATGATGTTCGGATTGAGGGGAAGGAAGAAGGAGTAATTGGTATAGACCTTGAGCATGCCGCTGAGAGGCGCACGCTGCCTGACCTTATCCTTCTTTTTCAGATCGGCGCAGAGCGTGCGGTAGCTTGCGACCATGTTTTCCGCCGTTTCCCGTACTTTTTCCCCTTCCGGCGTCAGCCGGCATCCCTGCCGGTTTCTCAGAAAAAGCGTCACGCCGAGTTCCTGCTCCATTTTTTTTATGCAAGCGCTCAGCGCCTGCTGGGATACTCCCAGGCGGGAGGCCGCGGTATTCAGGGACTTGCGTTTGGCGATTTCAAGAAAATAGGCAAGATATTCAATGCGCATGGGCTGTTGGTGCTTCCTCTGAAGGTCGTCCGCCGCATTCGGATACGGGAAAGTTTTCCGGCGGAACGGAAAAAGGCTGTCGCCTGCAGCATGCGGACGGAGCTTGGGACGGTGTGCCTGCAGCGCAGGCTTCCGGCAACGAGCCACGCTCTCACACATTCGGAAAAAAGTCACCCGTGAACCAACCGGTCGTGTCTTTGGGGCGGAGAAGACGAAACGATGCTGCGGTGACGGCGTAGCCGGCGTTTTCAGCTCAGCCTGTTGCGGAAGAGCCAGCCGGCAAGGGGAAGGGTGACGGCGGCCACGGCGAGCATGGGCACGAAGTTGGGAGCGATGTCGGCAAGCGTTCCGCCTTCAAGGTACACGCTGCGCACGCAGACGAGAGCGAAGCGCAGGGGATTGGCGTAGGTGGCGATCTGCAGCGCCTCGGGCATGGAGCTTACGGGCGTGGCGAGGCCTGAGAGCAGGACCATGGGCAGAAGCGTGACGAAGCAGTACACGAGCGCCTGCTGCATGTTCAGGGACACGGCGGATACGCACAGCCCGAGCCCGGCACAGCTCAGGGTGAACACGCCGAGCGCGATGAAGAGGTCGACGTAGCTTCCCTCGAAGGGAATGTGGAACCAGAACACGCACACGAGCAGCACGAGGGCGGCCTGGGCAAGGCCCACGACCACGGGCGGAATGGCCTTGCCTATGAGTATTTCCCACGGTGAGAGCGGCGTGACCAGCATCTGGTCGAAGGTGCCCTGTTCCCGTTCTCTGGCCACGGAAAGCGCGGCAAGAAGCATGATCTGTATGATGCTGAGCGAGGCCAGCATACCGGGCATGATGTTCCAGCGCGTTTCAAGCTGAGGGTTGAACCAGGCCCGCATGACGAGGGACACCGGTGAAAGGTGCCCGCGTGAGGCGTTCCAGGTCTCCACGATCTGGGCAAGGTAGCCCTGCGCTATGGAGGCCGTGGTGGAATTGCGGCCGTCGAGGATGACCTGCACGTCCGCGTTCCTGCCGGAGCGGATGCGGTCGGCAAAATCGCTGCCTATCTGCACGGCGAGAAGAGCCTTGCCGTCGTATATCCATTCCTCCGCTTCCGCCGTGCTGTCGAGCGTGGCCTGCCGGGAGAATTTTCCTGAGCCGTCGAGACGGGCCAGAAGATCGCGGGAAAGGGCGCTGCGGCTCTGGTCGCAGACCACATAGGGGACGTAGTTGAGGTCGTAGGTGGCCGCATAGCCGAAGATGAAGGACTGTATGACCACGGGCACGATGAGCACGAGACGGTTGGCCGGGTCCTTGAAGATGATGAGCAGCTCCTTGATGCAGAGACTGCGCAGTCTGCGGAGCAGAAGAATGAGGTCGTGCATGGCTAGTCCAGATTTTTTCGTGTGAAGCGTATGGCCACGCCCATGAAGAGCACGGCGTAGACGAGAAGGGCCGCCGAGTCCCGCAGAAGGATGACCGGATTGTTTCCGGCAAGAAAGAGCGTCTTGAGCATTTCCATGTAGTAGGTGGCGGGCAGGATGTTGCCCACGATTCTGGCGGCGAGGGGCACGCTGCGCAGGTCGAAGAGAAAGCCCGACAGGATGACCGCGGGCAGAAAGCTCACCACGAGCGCTATCTGACAGGAAAGGAACTGGCTTCTGGTGACGGAGGATATGGCAAGGCCCATGCCGAGCGACACCACGAGATAAAGCGAGGAACACAGCAGGAAGACGACGAGACTGCCGCGCAGCGGCACGGCAAAGAGGCAGCGCGCGGCCGCAAGGCAGAGCAGAAGTCCCGCCATGCCGAGCATGAAGTAGGGGATGATCTTGGAAAGCAGGATTTCCGGGCGTCCCACGGGCGAGACGAAGAGC
>CAJJMX010000168.1 GCA_905192935.1 uncultured Mailhella sp. | reverse complement strand
CGGCAGCATGGCGCGAAAGTCCCGCGCCGCGGGCGAGTCTTCCAGCGTGGCGGACAGGCTCCGGCCGTTGATGATGAGTCGCAGCTCGCTTTTTTCCGCCGCGTCCGCAGACGGGCACGACAGGGCAAGAGCCGCAAGAGCGCAGAGCGCGGTGAGGGTGCTTTTCATGATGGTATCTCCTGATGAAGTTTGCCGGAATCCGGCCTGCCGCCGCGCGTCGGCGGCGCGGCAGGCCCCCTTCCGCAGGAACGGCCGCGCGTATCCGTCGGCCGCCGTTTTTCCGGTATCCGGTCATATCCTGATGTTATGATGGCCGCTCTCTGGAACGGCAAATACTTCTTCCGCATGACGGCCATAACAAAAAGGCATAGGCCGAAAGGGCGTCCTTTTCCCGTGTCGGCGCGTTCCGGCGGGCCGTCTTCGGTTTTCCCTTTTCCTTCCCGCAGAGGCGCGCCTTCGGGCAGGTTCCGGCGCAAGGGGCCCGCGTCACGGCGTCAGGCTTCGTTCCTCCTTTCTTCTTTTTGGGGGGAAGAGAAGGGCAACGTCGTTGCCTTCTTTTTGTCGCGGAGGCATCGCTGTTGGCGTTGTCCTTTTTTCTGCCTTCGTTTTTGGCTCGGATACGGGCGTATCCGTCCTTTTCGGTGCGCGGCATGCTTTTTGCATCATCAGAGGCAAAAGGTGGTTTTCGTCACGCAGACCGGCCCGCCGCCTTGCGTCCGCCTGTGTTCCATGGCATCCTGACTGAGAAAGTGTTGTCGGAACATCCCGCGGCCGCAGCTTCGGCGGGTTCCGGGAAAGGCGGGGCGGACGCAAGGCGTCCGCGCGTCGTGACGATGTCGGAAGGACCGGACAACATCTGGGGAGGCATCATGAGCAGGCCCATCAGTCTGACGTTTGACAATCTCACGCATCTTGCCACGCACATGAGCGACGACACGAGCATCGTCGTGAAGAACGGCGGATTCGAGACCCGGGGCAAAATAGGGACGTTCTTTACCAGAAAGAGCACCAACCGTTACGCGGGCAACGTGCTTTTTGCCGCCGTGCGTCAGCAGTACGGCGATGCGGTGGCCGATGCGCTTGCCCCCCGCATGCGGGCCTTCCGGCAGGAGGGCATGCCGCTCAGTGCCCGCGCCGCGCGCGACATCCTGGCCGATGCCGCCGCCATGCACGAAGGGCTCGGCCGCATCAACGCAGACATGGCGCGTCATTTCGTGCTGGCCAACGACGGCCGCGGCGACACCCGCAATCTCGACACGGCCTTCGACGCCTTCTGCGCCTCTCACGCCGTGGATCCCGCCGACCGGCAGCAGCTTAAGAACCTGTTCGGCGAGGCCGTGCTTCGCGCCGCAAGTCAGGAGACCGGAAAGCTTTTGAGCTATGCGCAGCTCGGCGACATGGTGAAGGACGCCGCGCTGCCCGCCATGAAAAAGGCCTGGAACGCCGTGCAGGCGCAGCGTTTTCTGGACGGCGGAGGCGCGGATCAGGCCGTGGATGCCTGCGCCGCAAAGCTGGGACTCGACGGCGCGCAGAAGCAGGACCTGCGCAGGGTGGCCGTCATGGCGGTCATGAATGCGGCGCAGAAGGCTGCCGAAGAGAACAAGCCCTTCGACGTTCAGGCCATGGCCCGGGCCGTGGCCGAAGGTTCCCTGCCGGAGTTGCAGAACTTTGCCTTTGCCTGCGGCAGGGCGATCAATGTCGACGCCGTGGCGCGGGACATGATGGCCTGGGCCACGCCCGCCGCCAGGGCGGATGCCGCCATGCTGACCGAGGTGGTTGCCAAGATCGGCGGCGTTGCCGCGGGCGCGCTTGCCATGCAGAGGCTCGGCGAGATGCGCGCGGCGCAGCCCGAAGGGCCGCTTACCCGCGAGACCATCTGGCAGGGCTGCTTTCATGAGCCCATGCCCGAAGATTTGAAGGAAGCCACGCAGCGCGGTTTCAGCGACGCCATGTTCGGCAGGCTGGAGAATCTGTTCAAGGCTCTGGATCCGGACAGCCCCACGATAGCCGCCACAGGCATGACCACGCTTTCTGCGGGCCTGTCGCTGGAAAAGACACTGGAAAGTCTGCGCGGCCCCATATCGCTGAGTATCGCCGATTTCGCGCTGCCTCCCAGCCTGACGGCCGTGCAGAATCTCGGTACGTTGCAGGAGGTGGAAGTCTCTCTGGCGCTGGACATCAAGCGGCGCGGCACGCACAGCGCCCTGCCGGGCTACATGCCCACCGTCAGCTTCGGCGTGAGCGGCGGCGAGGTGGAGACCGTGCGTATTCAGGACACCGCGGGCATGAAGGAAGAGGATGTGACGGCCTACAGGGCCGGTCGGCCTTCCTCCATGAGTCATGGACTGGTAGAACGCGCGCTGCGCCTGTGCGAAGGCAACGAGGTACAGGCCCGTCAGGTCATCCAGAGCATGGGCCAGAGCGGCGCGTTCCTCGTGCGCACCGGCACGCCTGTGACCGGCATTGCCGAATCCGAACATTCTCCCCTGGATATCGACGTGCGCCGTCAGACCGACGGCAGCGTGACCATGCGTTTCCACAAGCCCGACGCTTCCCCGCTGGATGTCGATTATACCTTCATCGTCATGCCCGACGGCAGCAGTCGTCTCGCCGCCTGCCGCATGCAGGCAAGAGCGCCGCAGCCGGTCGGAGAGTAGAGAAGATCGGCCCTTCAAAAGGCTGCGTCGGAGAAAGGGAAACGCTTCCGCCGCTGAAATTCGCCGCGCGGCGGAAGTGAGAAGCGGCTTTCATCCGTCTCGTAAGCAGGTCCCTCCGGGAGAAAGAGCGCCCGGACACGCGTTTCCGCCCGCCGGGCCGTGCCCCGGCCGTGCGTGACGCCGTCTTTTTCTCCTGCGCAAACACCAACGTCTATAAGGATATGCTCATGTCAGAAGCCTTTGTTTCCCTGCTTGCCACGCTGGCGCCCGTGCTGGGACTGCCCGAGATCGCCGTGCGCGACGATGATCCTTCCTGCCTGCTGGTCATCGACGATTTTGAGGTGAGTCTCCGCTATCTGCCCGGTTCCGATGCGGTGATGATGTTCACCGTGGTCGCGCCTCTGCCGGAGGAAGGTCGCAGCCGTCTCTTTGCCGAGCTTCTCGACGCCAATACCTTTTTCCGCGGCACGCAGGGCTTCACTCTGGCTGCCCGCGAAGATACCGGCGTCACGCTTCAGGGCGTCATGTCCATGCGTGTTCTGGACGGCGTCAGCATCGTTTCGTGGGTGCAGAACTTCGTGGACGTGGCCCAGCACTGGCAGGCCGTGTGCCTGAACGGGCAGACCGGAGAGCCGGAAGACTCTCCCGTCGCCTTCGCGCAGGACATGCTGCGCGTCTAGCTCCGGCACGCGCTGCCCGCACTCGCCTGCGGCAGAAAATCATTAAAGAGGCGGCCGCCGTGCGCTATCGGTACGCCGGAGGCGTCGCGCTCTGCCGCGGTCGTGCCGGGACGGCGTCCCCGCCGGGGCAGGACATCCGGACGGCGCTTCGCCTTCCGCCCTGACGCCTTCCGCCCCGGACCTCCGTCCGGACCTGCTTCTGACCCGGCTCCGCCGGAATCTGGAGGAATATCACATGGCCCTTGTCCTTTCCCGCCGCTGGAAAAGAAATCCCGAGAGACTGCTGAAAGCCTGGGGCATGGAATCGCCCGTGCGCTCCCGGCGGGAAGAGAAGGAGTTTCTTGCCGCACTCGCCGCCGCCCCGGATGACGTTCTCGGAAATTTCTGCCTCGTCATGGGCGGCTTTACCGACGCCTTCTTCGGCCGGGCCTACGCCCTCATGCCCGAACTTGCCGCGCTGCTCGGTCCGGGTTTCGATCTCTACTACCGCGAATACGACGAAATCACCGCCGCCCGCCGCCTTCTGCGCCGCTACGGCTCCCTTCCGCGCCGGGTGGTGCTCATAGGACACAGCTGGGGCGCAAGCTCCCTCGCCCGCGACGTCGTCCCCGCCTGCCCGGAACTCTCCGTGGACGCCCTCGTCACTCTGGACCCCGTGGGCCTGCGCGGTCCCGTCTTCCTGCCCGGCGTCCGCCGCTGGCTCAATGTCTATATCCCCTACGACAAGGCCCCCTGGTCCCGGGAAAACAATATCGCCCGCATCGGCAGACCCTGGGAGTTCGTAAGACAGGCCAGCTTCAACCGCGTCCCCGCCGCCCTGCGCCACGCCGACGCCCGCGGCATGTTCCGGGAGTTCGGCGAAGGCTTCATCCGCCTCGCCCTCCTGGAACGTGACGCCGTGGAAAGAGAGGAAAGGCAGAAAAGAGGGGAAAGGCAGAAAAGGCAGCGGGGGGAATAATTCCCCCCGCGCCCCCTTGTTTCTGTCGTGCGGCTGCGCCGC
>CAJJMX010000167.1 GCA_905192935.1 uncultured Mailhella sp. | reverse complement strand
CGCTCGGGGGCCCCGGGCGACGTGAGGAGCCCGGCCGACGGCCGCAAGCAGGCGGAATTCACTTCCGCCGTTAAACGCAGCGGGCGTCGTGCAAGCCCTGCATCCGTAAAGCGTGTCCAGAGCAAACGGGCTTTCGCGTCACTCGGGTGCCGGACAATGTCGCCGTCGTGCAAGTCCCGCGCCCGTACAGTGTGTCCGGAGCAGACGGGCGTGCGCGTCACTCGGGCTTATGTGACGTGCTTTCGCGTCACTCATGCCTCGGAAAGGTAAAGTCAATCTTGACATGAGTTTATGCAGGTATACATTCTAACGATAGCCTGCGGCACGGTGTCACGGGCAGCGTCGGCTCCCTCTCTTCTTTTTTTGTCAGGAAAGTCAGGACCTTTTCACGGGAGGGAGCGTGTCCTTTTGGGGAAAGAGTCGGTGTTATGGCAAGCAGCAACGGTTTTCATCTGTCGGATCTTCAGTACTGGCGTGAGCTGAAAATTCTGGCGGAGCGGGCGTCACGGGATGTTCTTTCCGGCCTGCTCAACCGCGGAACCGCCACGGAGTACATCGAGCAGTGTCTGAAGCACATGCATCCGGGGGATACCTGCGCGCTTTTCATTATTGATCTCGACAACTTCAAGCAGGTCAACGACACGCTTGGGCATCAGGCGGGCGATCAGGTCATACGTCTTGCGGCAAAGGCGCTGTCGGGCTGCTTTCGCGCCACGGACATCGTGGGACGGCTCGGCGGCGACGAGTTCTTTGCGCTGCTTTCCGGGAACATCACGGAGGGCTCGGCGCGGGAGAAGGCGCGCAGCATCTGCGAGGTTTTGCAGTTTTCCATAGGCGTGAATCCCACGCTGCACGTAAGTTCGAGCGTGGGCGTGTACATAGCCACCGGCGAGACGAGGGCCTTTGAAAAGCTCTATGAGCGCGCGGACGCCGCGCTTTACGAGGCCAAGGCCGAGGGCAGGAACAGATATTACATAAGCACGGGGAAAAGCGGGGAGAAGCTCAGACACGACGCGGCTCCCTCGCCTCATGTGCCCGTGCCGATGCCGCTTCTTCTGGACAGCATGGAAGACGGCGTGGCGCTTCTGGAAGTGGCGAAGGACACCATAAACGTGCTCTATGCCAGTCCTGTGCTGTTCCGCATGATGGGACTTGACAGCGCCGTGACGTCATTGCCCTGCGACCTCGCGATGTTCGGGGGCATCCATCCCGACGACATGGAGGAGTTCGACAGGCGTCTGCGCGACGGTCTGGCGGGCGGCAGGGTGGTGGAATATGAACACCGCGTGTCCGCGGGCGGCGGCTGGCGCTGGTGCCGGGCCCGGGCCGTGCGATCTCCCATGCCGTGCAGCGACAACGTCATGCTTGTGCTTGTGAGGGACATTTCCAGTGTGCGCAAGAGCCGGAACGACATCCTGGAGGAGGGCGAATTTCTGAAGCTGGCCCTGGATCGCGGGGCGCGTCTGCTCTGGGAAGTGGATGTGACCACGCGCAGGTTCCGGCTGTTCAACGGCAGGCGGCTCAGAGCTTCCGGCGCCTACATGGACGACTTTCCCGAGGGGCTGATCCGCAAGGGCTGGGTGCATCCCGATTCGGTGGAGAGCTTCCGTCGTTTTGCCGGGGCCATGCTGAGCGGCAGGCCTGCGGGCGGCGGGGCGTTTGTGCTGCGTCACACCATGAACCGCAGGTTCGACTGGTTTTCCGTGCAGTACCGCCTTCTCCCCGACACGGACAGAAGTCCGATGAAGATCGTGGGCATTGCCGAGCCCGTCAGCGTGGGCATAGCCTGGAGTCTTTCGGGCAAGGAGCGGCTCTGGGAGCAGCTTCGGCCGAATCTGTTCTGCTATGTGCGCGGGGATCTCACCGAGGACCGCATGGAGGAGCTGTGGATAGAGGGGCGGACGCTCACGCAGCATCTGCGCGGCATGAGCTTTCAGAGACTCGTGCTCTGGGAGAGAAGGCAGATCTTCCGCAGGGAGGACAGGAAGGAATTTTTTGCGGTGTTCAGCCGCAGGGCGCTGCTTGAGGCCTTTGCCGACGGCCGCGAGTGGATTTCGAGGGAATTTCGCTGCGTGGACCAGGGCGGCAGTGTGCGCTGGCTTTCCTATGTGGCGCATCTGGCGCGGCATCCGCTGACGGGGAACGTGCAGGTGTTCGGTTTTCTTCAGGACACCGACCGAAGACACGCCCGTGAAGCGCTGCTTGCGAAAAGTTCCGGGGATCTGCCCGTGCACGGCATCTACAGTCGGCGCATGGCCGGGGAGCTTGCGGAAAGTATTCTGGAGAGCGGTACGTCGTCGAGGCACATGCTGGCTCTTGTGCGCATGTTCGGCGTATCCGGGCCCCGCGAGGCGAGACGGCGGGATTTCATCATCATGGCGCTTTCGCTGCTGCTCGGTGCGGATTGCGTCATGGGCGAGTACGATGAGGATTCCTTCACCGTGTTCCGGCCCGAGGCGTCCTCCCGCGCCGTGACGAGACAGCGCATAGACGACGCCTTCGCCTTCGTGCGGCAGGCGCTTTCCGACGGCGGACTCGTGTCCGGACCGCGCTTCGTGGCGGCCGTGGCCTGCGCGGATCTCGGCGGCACGGACTACGACGCCCTGCTCAGGAAGGCCGAAACGCGCTGCGTCGAATGGAAGGATGCGCCTTCCGACATCGTGGTGTTCATGGAGGATCTGCCTCCGCTCAGGCTCCCGCAGGACAGGGAGGGCGATGTTGCCGCAGAGGCCTCTTCGGCGGCCGGGACTCCCGACGGCTCTTCGGAGCGCTGCGGCACGGCCGGGCTCCCTGCGGGGCCGAGCGTGCCCGTGGAGCGGCCGACCCTTTCCGGAGAGGAAAAGGACGTGGTCATTGCCTGTCTTGACGCCCTGCTCCGGGAGGACTCTTCCGACGTGGCCATGGCCGAAGTGCTGGCCTGTCTGGGGAAATATTATCAGGCAGACAGGACCTATACGCTGTCCCTGGCCGAGGACGGACGCACCGTGCGCGCCTCTCACGAGTGGGTCGCGGAAGGGCGGTGCAGTCTGAAGAAGCAGGTGTCCGGCATGTCTCTGGAGAGACTGCCTCTGCTGTGGCGCTGTCTGCGGGAGAACAGGCCGATCTGTCTGGAGCGTCAGGCGGGCCGGGACGGCGGGAGCTGGAGCTACATGGCCTTTCCTCTCGCGCCGCCCGAAGGCGGACCCGACGGCGTGCTCTGCGTGGAGAATCCGCGTCGTCCCCTCCGTGTCGACGCTCTTTCTTCCGTGCTTCTGCCCCACATCGGACGCGCGCTGCGCTATTTCGGCGCGGCGGGTTCCGGCCGGGGGGCGAGTGCGCTGAAAGATTCCCTCACCGGTCTGCAGAATCTGCGCGCCTACATGGACAGGGTCTGTCAGCTCACCTCCGATACCTGCACCTCCCTCGGCGTCTTCATCCTCGACGTGCCGCGTCTCGGCGCGCTTGCCGGGGAAAAGGGACGCAGTCAGGCTTCCCGCGTGGTGCTCTATCTTGCGGAAACCATGGGCGCGGTGTTCGGTCGGGATCTTCTGTTCCGCACGCGCAGCGACGAGTTCGTGGCCCTTTGCGCCAACTGCACGCAGAACGTGTTCCTCGCCCGCGTGCTCAGGGCGCAGTCCATGCTCCAGCGCCGCTATCCCGGACAGCTGCGCTTCGGCTACACCTGGTCGGAAGGACTGTTCTCCGGCGACAAGCTGGTCAAGGAGGCCCGCACCATCATGCTCTGCGGACAGCTGGAAACCTCGGCCGGCGGCGAGGCTCAGCCCGAACTCGGCATGCGCGGTCCGGGCATGGCCGGAACCGGCGGCCTTGAGAGCTTCACCATCTATCTCCAGCCCAAGGTCGACATGCGCACAGGCGTCGTCACGGGCGCCGAAGCCCTGGTGCGCGGGCTCGACAGCGCGGGCCGCGTGATCGTGCCCGCCCGCTTCATCGAGGCCATGGAACGCACCGGCGCCATTCGTGAACTCGATCTGCACGTGCTCAACATGACCCTTGCCGCCATGGAGTCCTGGCGTCGCAGAGGCCTTCGTCAGGTCCCGGTGTCCGTGAACTTTTCCCGGGCCACGCTGTTCAGTCCCTCGGCTCCCGGTTCGGTGCTGGCGCTCTTCAGCCGCTATCCGCTGCTCGCTCCCTCCCTGCTCGAGATCGAGATATCCGAAAACGCGGGCAACGTGGAGAGCCATACCATGGAACGCGCCATGGCCGGTTTCAGACCCTTCGGCGTGCGCTTCGGCCTCGACGACTTCGGGACGCGCTATGCCAATCTTTCGCTTTTCACCAGCGTGCCCTTCGATACCGTGAAGCTCGACAAGAGTCTTATCCGCGACCTTGCGCATAATCCCGTGGTA
>CAJJMX010000166.1 GCA_905192935.1 uncultured Mailhella sp. | reverse complement strand
GCCGTCAAGGCGAAGTGGCCGGGAAGCGACGAGGCGGAAAAGGAAATGTACCGCTGGACAACGAGGCTCAACGCCCATGCCTCGTCGGTTCTGCGGGACATGGGACTGAAGGCTGCCACGGACATCACCGGATTCGGCATAGGCGGACATGTGCTGGAGATGGCGGGCGGCTCTCATGTATGCGTGGAGCTGGACACGGCGGCGCTTCCCTACATGGATCAGGTGGAGGAATTTGCCTCCTGCGGACTCATTCCCGCGGGGACCTACCGCAACAGAGACTATTTTTCCTGCCGCACGCTGGTGTCTGCCGGGGCGGATGAACTCCGCGCCACGCTGGCCTTTGACGCGCAGACCTCCGGCGGACTGCTTCTGGCCGTTCCGGCGGAGCGCAGGCAGGAAGCCTGTGAACGTCTTGAGGCTCTCGGCGAACCTGCCTTCTGCGTGGGCCGCGTCGTTCCCGAGAGGGAAGACCGCAAGCGGCTCATTCTTGCCTGACAGGAACACTGATGCAAAAAGGCCCCGGAGGACGATGTGCTTCCGGGGCCTTTTTGCAGAATGCGCGGACTGTGCCGGACGGGGAAAGTCCTGCGGCTTTTTCCGTCTCTTTTACGAATGGAAGAATCCCGTCCTCCCGGGAAAAGGGAAAGGACGGGCGTCTTTATTTAAAGGAAGGAGTGCGTCAGCGCGTCGTTTTCAGCAGTCTGACGGCCTGTTCGAATTCTTCCGGCGTGTTCATGTTGAGAAAGGCCGGGGAATCGGGACGGGGTACGAGACAGTTGCCTTCGCGGGGCACGGCGGACCATATGCCCCAGTGCCCCTGCGTCAGGGCATTTTCGAGAAAGGGCAGACTTTCCGGCTCATAGATGCCTATGAGGGATTCGATGAAGCCTTCTTCGTCGATGAAGGTCGTGCGGAGAAGGGGGGCGGGCGAGTCGTCCGACAGACGGCGAGCCCGTGCCAGAACCAGCATGTTCAGCACGTCCGGCGTCATGAGCGGAAGGTCGCAGGGAACGGCAAGGACGGGACGCTTCAGCCGGCGCAGCGCGGCCACAAGTCCGCGCAGAGGCGTAGGGCGTCCGGAATCCTCGTCGGGAATGAGATGCGCGTCCTTGTTTTGCAGAGAGGGCATCTGTTCGGCGCGGCAGGAGACGGCAAGATCCGTGACGTTGTCCACGGCGGCAAGCAGCCGCAGGCTGAAATCCACCATGTCGCCCGCGCCGTCATGAACGACGACGCGGGACTTGTCGTTTCCGAAGCGGGAGGACAGACCTCCGGCCAGCACGAGTCCGGTCATGCTATTTCCCGAATCCGCACTTGGGATAGGTGCACACGGGGCAGGCCGTGCAGTATCCGCCTTCGCCGAGACGGGCCAGCTCGCCTCTCGTGATGCGGCGTCCGGCCAGAAGACGGGGCAGAAGCAGATCGAACACGGTATTCTTGAAGAAAAGCGCGCAGGCAGGCACGCCCATGACCTGGATCTCGCCGGAAGAGGTTTCGATGCGGCCCGTCATGGCCATGGCGCCGGGCAGAACGGGCATGCCGTAGAGCATGTCGGTCAGACCGGCGTCGAGCAGGGCGGGTCTCGTCACATCGCCGGGGTCCACGGACATGCCGCCCGTCGTGACCAGAAGGTCGATGCCGACTTCCTTCATGGCCTGGACTTCGTCCGCGATTCTTTTTCTGTCGTCGGGCACGATGGCGGTGCGGATCACGTCGCAGCCGTACTGCCGCGCCTTTTCCTGCATGACGGGAATGAACTTGTCCTCGATCAGACCGTTGAATACCTCCGTGCCCGTGACGAGCACTCCCATGCGGGCACGGCGAAGAGGCGTGACCGTGAAGAGCGGATCATCTCCGAGAACGGCCAGAGCCTGGCCGAGACGCGCACGGTCGAGAAAAAGAGGAATGGCCCGGGTCCCGGCGATCTTCTTGCCTTCCTGCACGAGCGTGGCGTCCTGGCGGGAAGCGCACATGACGTCGGGCACGAGGTTGAATCGCTCCAGCTTCTTCACGTCGACGGAAAGCAGACCGGAACAGTCGGCCACAAAGTCGATTTTTCCTTCCCGGGGAGGCAGGGAATAGCGGACGCCGGGACCTGCCATGCGGCGGGCGAAACATTCCGCGGCCTCGTTTTCATGCGCCGGGGCTCCGGAGTCGGGAGAGGCGGGAGTCTCTTCGTCCAGCACGGCCACGTCGAAGCGGCCTATCTGCTGGAGGCGGCAGAGATCGCCGGGACTCACCGTCTGCCCGGCGGTGAAGGCCGAACCCTTGAATTCGCCGGGCACGATGCGCGTCATGTCATGGGCGAGAACCTTGCCCACGGCCTCTTCGGCGGAGACGATGCGTATGCCGGGGGCCTGAGAAGAGGACGGTGTCCCGGACGCCGAGGTGTGGCCCGTATAGTACCGTTCCCCCTGGCAGCCGCGGCATATCGGCCCATCCTTTAATGGATAGCCTTCGCCGCATACGGGACAGATGCCTACGGCGCCGCTCGGGGCATGCCCGAGGAGTCTGCCGTCCACGGTCACGTCCTCGACCCTGCATATGCTGTCGCCGGCCTCCTCGATTTCCCGAAGAAGCTCTGCTTCATCCTGATCCTTCTTGGGCTTTTTCTTCATGAGCCAGGAATAGAACTCAGGAAAGGCCTCAAGCTTTTTCATGTCCACGCTCACGCGCACGCCCTTGCCGGTGTACTTGTCGTACAAGGTCACGGCGTATCGTCCGATGTCGCGCACCTTCACCCAGTTGTTGCCCATGCTGCACAAGGAAAGAAGTTGCACGGCGTCGGGCAGGCACTTGCGGGTTTCGGAAATGGCCTCGAACAGCGTTCCTTCCGGCAGATGTCGTTTGGCAAGGGCCACCATGTAGCCGCCGAGCAGAAGTCCGGGGGCGGCGTAACCGTGGAAGCGCTCGGCCATGGCCTTGAATTCGTTGAAGGTATGATTGCCTATATTCATGATGCATCCGATGTTGTTGGTTTGGCGGGATGTTCCGGCAGACGCATCCCGCAGACGATTCATCCTCATATAATGGGGATGGAGCAGGACGGCAAGCCATGTTCCTCTTTCCGCACGCCTGTGCAGAAAAGGCAGGGGCTTCAAAATACCATATTCAGCGTCGTCGCCAAGAAAGTCCTTTTTTCTGGAAAATCGAGATTGATTCTGCTAGGCTTCGCCGAAAACAGGAACAGAAGATCATGGAAGAACATAGTCTGCCGGAAGCTGAAATCATGGATGAAACCCGACTCCGGGTATTTCTTCAGGCGTTTTATCACTGGTATGAAGCTGCGGCTTCGCCCCTGCAGCAGTGCTCGCGCGCCCGTGTGCTGCTGGTCTGCCTGCTGATCCGCTTTGCGGCGCTGCGGCTTGGGGAGGTCCTGGCGCTGGACGACATGAAGGATCTGGACGTCGAGCAGGGCGTGCTTCATGTCCGCGGGAAATGGGCCCGGGATCTTCCTCTGCCGGAGGCTGCGCTGAAACGCCTTGTGGAACTCAGGGACGCTCCGTGCAACGTCAGGGCAAGGGGCAGTCTGTGCCGTCTGGATCCTGCCTACGTCAGGCGTGTTTTTGCCGGGCGTGCCCGCGAGGCCGGACTTCCCGGGGTCAGCCCTACGGATATCCGGGATTTTCGAGAACAGGAACTGCTGCGTCAGGGCGTGCCGCTTTTTGTCGTGGAATTCTTTCTCGGAAGAAGAGGCGGCGGCATGCTGAAGCCCGAGGATGCGGCCCGTCTGAAAAAGACGTTCCGTCAGTGGGAATACAGCAGCAGGACCGGAAGACACAATGTCGTGTCCGGAGAACTTCTGCTTGTGCACAAAGGTGCGTTTTCCTGTGTTTTGAAGGTGTTGACGGACGGAGGACTGAGTTTTGCCGTGCGATGCTCAACACGGACTTTTGCCAGACTGGAACTTGTCGAGCGTCGCAGGACAAGCGTGTTCATAAGGTCTCTTCAGGTGCGTGTTCTGCCCGGAGCGGAAGAAGGGGAAAACTGTTTTGCCGGCACGGTGACGGATGTGCTGGAGCGCGACGGAGAGTCCAGAGTCATGGTGCGTCTGCATGAGGAGGCCCTGGAATTTTGTGCTGTTCTTTCTCGTGATGAAGCTGCGGAATTGGTCCTGACGCGGGGACGGGAGGTATGGGTTCGTATCCGTCCGGAAGACTTTACTTTCGGCAGGGCCGAGGAGTCTTCACACTGAGGAAGGGAAGAAAAAAATATGCCTGACAGGCATGGTAAATACTTCACAAGTGAAGTAAACTATGTTAGTTAATAGAAAAATTTTTCGGTTTTTTATGAGAAGCTTGACATGAGAAGTTCAAGTGAGTATTAGAGCGGAACAACGTTTTCCACCTTTATTTT
>CAJJMX010000165.1 GCA_905192935.1 uncultured Mailhella sp. | reverse complement strand
GGAGAACGGCTCGTCGAGAAGCAGCAGACGCGGCCTGAGCACCAGGGCCCTGGCCAGGGCGACCCGCTGTCTTTCCCCTCCGCTCAGGGTCTGCGGGTAGTTTTTCAGCACATGCTCTATGCCGAGCAGGGCGGCAATGCTCTTTACCTTCTCTTCCTGCTCGGTGCGGGGCGTATGCCGGACGCGCAGACCGTAGGCTATGTTGCCCTCTACGTTCATGTGAGGAAAGAGGGCGTAGTCCTGATAGACGAAGCCTATCCTGCGTTCCGTGAGCGGGATGTCTCTCACGGGAGTGCCGTAGAGGAGAATGTTTCCGCTTTCCGGGGGATAGAATCCCGCCGCCGATTCCAGAAGCAGGGTCTTTCCTGCTCCGGTTCGACCGAGAACGGCAAATATTTCCCGGTATTCCAGGGAAAAGGAAATATTCTTGATGTGCATGCTGCCTCTTGTGAGGCAGAAGTCGTCGAAAGCCAGAGGAATCATGACCGCAGTTCTCCTTCCATGCGGCCTTCGATGCGGCGGTGCAGCAGCGTGGAAAGCACGAGAGCCGCGCCGGATATGGCAAGAAGGATGACGGCCGAGGCCATGGCCATGCCGTTGTCGCCCGTGCTTATGTTGAGGTAGATGCTGGCCGGAAGCGTTTCGGTTTTCATGCGGGTGACTCCCACGAGCATGAGCGTTGCGCCGAACTCACCGATGGCGCGGGACCATGTGAGTATGGCGGCCATGAGAATGGAGTTGCGGCACAAGGGCAGGGTGATGGTGCAGAAGCGCTGCCAGCGAGAGGCGCCGAGCGTGCCTGCAATGAATTCCAGCCGTCCGTCCAGCTCTTCCAGCGCCGTGCGCATGAGCCGCACGACAAAGGGAATGTTCACGAGCCATTGCGCCATGACTATGCCCGCGGGTTCGAAGATGACGCGAATGCCGAAGGATTTGAGCATCCTTCCCGCTTCCGAGGAGAACATCATGAGCAGGCAGAGACCGAGCACGAGATACGGCAGCGAGAGAGGCAGCTCCAGCACGAGCCGGCAGACGTTGCGAAGCGGCATGTTGCACCTTGCCAGAGCATAGGCGCAGGGAATGCCCACAAGAAAGCACAGCATCGTGGAGAGCGTGGAGGTGACAAGACTCAGTTTTATGGAGAAGAGCACTTCTGCCGAGCGGAAGGCGGCGGGCAGAAAGGGCAGTCCTCCGATGATGATGGTGCCGACGGACGCCGTGAGAAAAAGGACCGTAAGAAGGGTGATGACGAGGCTTGCGCCGTCAAAGAGGGATATCTTCTGTTTCATGGCGCTCAAGGTCCTGAGAAAAAGGACGCGGGGAATCCGACGGAAAGGAGGGAACCGTCTTTCAGAGCGCGGAACGCCGTGAGGCGGGCTTTCTTCGAGAGCGGTTCCCGGACGGTCAGTTCAGAACGACGTAGCCGTATTTTTTCCAGATGGAGCGCGCTTCATCGGAGTTCAGGAAGTCCAGAAAGAGCTTCTGTCCTTCGGGATTGACGGACACGGAGAGCGAGGCTGCGGGAATGGTCTTCACATAGGCGTCCATGGCGGGATCGGCCACGATGTCCATGGCGGGAGAAACGTTTTCCTTCCATACGATGACGGCGTCGCATTCGCCCACGTTGAGGGCATTGAAGATGGAGGGCGCCGTCACGCCGCGGCTGACTACGTTCACCTTTCCGGCAAGACCGGCGTCGGCAATGGCCTTGTCCGCAATCTTGCCTATGGGCGTGGCCTTGGCGTCGCCGAGCACCACGCGCAGATCCTTGTTGCCGAGGTCCCTGATGCCTCTGATGTTTTTGGGATTGCCTTTCGCTACGGCGAGCACGGGGATGTGCCTGACGAGGTCGCGCCTTGCGGACACGTACTTTTCCACGGGCTTCAGCTCTTCCGCTGCTCCGGCGATGAAGAGGTCTCCTTCCCGGGCGGTGTTGATCTGCGACTGGATCTGTCCGGCGTTGGCATAGGTGACTTCCATCTTCACCTGCGTTTTTTGGGTGAACGCTTCGGCTATTTCGCCGAAGGGCTTCGTCATGCCTGCCCCGCAGTACACGTGAAGGGCCTTTTCGGCGTGAGCGCAGAGAGGAAGAGAAAGAAGAAGGGCAGCCGCAACACTGAGAAAAAGGGGAAATCTTTTCATGCGATTCTCCATGCCGCGCAAAAGCGCGTTTCCGGTGTTGCTCACAGTCGAAAACACCAGAACCATGAAGAGGAACACTCTTTGGGCATGGGCAGGCGCAGCGTTTTCTTTCCAGCCGGAACGGCATTCGGGAGGCGGCCCCGTTTCCAGAAACCACCCTGTGAGCAGAAACTCAGGTCGGAGAGGCGTGGCTTGCGCTGTAGCCGGACCGACTCGAAAACTTACTTTTGAAATAGACTGGCGTACATTCTTTGTCAAGCAGGTCCGGGAAAAAGAAGCGATGCCTTTTGAGGCGGAAGACGCAAGCCGCAGACCGGGAAAAGAACGCGGACGAGCCGTGCCCGGATTCTCTGGCGGGAAGGATGTTTCCGGGCTTTGTGCAGGGAAGCTCAGCGGGAAGGCATGAAGAGGGCGCGGCGCAGGGCCCTTTCCAGAACATCGGCGGCCTCTGCGAGCGGACCGGAGTTGTCGATGAGGATCCAGGACGAGGCCGCGTCATCCGGCATGTCGAAAGAGGCGGCGGACAGGCGCTCTTCCAGCTCCGCTTTCGATTCCCGGCCTCGTCTGGCGAGTCTTTCGCGCAGCAGATGCGAGGGAGCGGTGACAAGCACGGGCAGAAGGTCCGGGTAGCGGCGTGCCGCCTGAGAAAATGCCGTGCGGGAACCGTTGACGATGACGGAAATACCGTGTTCGAGGGCTCGCTCCGTACGCAGGGAAATGCCGTACCGGCAGCCGTGGGCGGACCATTGCAGGGCAAAATGTCCGCGGTCTGAAAGTTTGGCGAAGCCTTCGTGACTGACGGCGATGTGTCTTTCCCCGTCATCGGAGTGCGGACGGGTGATGTAGCGGCGGGCGATGGTGACGGGAAGGCCGCGGAGGCGTTGCCGCATTTCCCGGATGAGACTGTCCTTGCCGGTCCCGGACGCGCCCATGACGTAGACTATTCTTCCGCGCATGTATTCTCCGCATGGAAATATGGGCGGTCATATGCCGCATGGGGGAAGGGCGTGAAGCCCGGAAATCACGGTATGACCGCGCAGCTTTGACGCTGGGAATCGTCCGTTCCGAAGAGGATCGGCGAGAGCTCTGCACGGCCGGAAAGACCCTGCATGCGAGCATACGCGACGGCAGGGAGGCTCGTCAAAGGTGTTTTCTTCGAGGTGTCGGAGAACCGCTTTCTGCTTTGCAAGAGCGGTCAGGGACGATGTTCGGGGCGTGGCTCTGCCGGTGTTTCGGAGGGATGTCTGCGCATATCCTTTTCGAGGATGAACGCAATGAGGAAGATGCCCGCGATATTGAAGACGAGGCGCAGGGCCATGAATCGGAAGCCGAGCGTGGCGGTTTCAAACATGATGAGCGGAATTTTGGTGGTGGACCAGGCGCCTATGAAGATGAAGATGTTGAACATGCTCGCGCCCTTTTTCATCATGACGCCGGTCATGGGAAAGGCTGCGTAGAGAGGTCCGGCTGCGGCGGAGCCCAGGATGAAGGCCAGCAGCATGCCGCGGGCTCCCGAGCCCGGTCCCATGTATTTCATCATGGTCTCCCTGTCCACCCATACGTCGAGAAGGCCGAGCAGCACGAAAATGGGCGGCAGGAAGGAAAGCATTTCCAGCACGTTGTTCCAGGTAAGGGCAAAGGCCGTCCGTCCGACGGCAGGTTCGAGAAAAACGAGAGCGATGTTCATGCCGAAAAGGATCAGAAACATCCGGTAGCGGCGGCAGAGCGTGAGGATCACAGCAGCACCCCCAGAATGACGGAAGAAATGACGGCGTAGACAAAGGCGAGAGCGTTGCGCATGACGGCAAGGCGTCTGCCGAAGAAGGTCGTTTCCAGCGGCAGCGTGACGAGTCCCACCATCATGAGCGTGGTGAGGAACATGGCCGTCTGTCCGTAGCCCGCGCCGGAAGAGAGCAGCGAGGCGGCCAGAGGGAAGGCTATGAAGCCGGGAATGAGCGTGACGGAACCGACGAGCGCGGCCACGGCCATGCCTGCGGCGCCGGACTCCGCACCGAGCAGCCTGGTGATGGTTTCCCTGTCGAGCACGGCAAGCATGATGCCGATGAGCACCAGGATGGAAAGGAACTGGGGCAGAATGTTTTCAAAGGACTTCCAGGCCTTTTTCAGGGCCTGCCGGGTCTTTTGTCTGTCCTTTCGGAAGGAGAGGAAAAGCAGAACGGCGGTGAAGAGATAAAGAGCGGCTGTGGACATGACTAGTGTTC
>CAJJMX010000164.1 GCA_905192935.1 uncultured Mailhella sp. | reverse complement strand
AGACGATGCCGCGGTGCTTCATGCGCTTGTACTTGCCGCAGTTGCACTCGTAGTCTTTGACGGGACCAAAGATCTTGGCGCAGAAAAGACCGTCGCGTTCAGGCTTGAACGTACGGTAGTTGATGGTTTCCGGCTTCTTGACTTCGCCGTACGACCATTCCCGTATGTTTTCCGGCGACGCAAGCGTGATCTGAATGGAGTTCAGATTGCGGATGTTCGACACGCTGGAGGTAGCCGCCGTGTCACGGACAGTAAACAGATCGTCCAGACTCATCTATATCTCCCTGGCAAGAGGGTTGGATTCATCTTTGCCTGAGCAGGAAAACGGAGCATCCGGTCTCCTGCGGAAAAATATCCGCGCCGCACCGGCCCGAAAAGGCCGATGCGGCTCCCGGAAAGTTCCGGGCGGATTCCGGGGCAGTACCCCGTCTTATTCTTCAATGACAGGAGTGTTCACGAAGAAGCGGGGCTTGGCCGGCTTCTTGGGCTCTTCCTGTTCAAGATTCACGTTGAGGCCGAGGGACATGAGTTCCTTGACCAGAACGTTGAAGGATTCGGGCAGACCGGCTTCAAGGAAGTTGTCTCCCTTGACGATCTTTTCATACATCTTCACGCGGCCGGCCACGTCGTCGGACTTGAGGGTCAGGAACTCCTGCAGGAGGTACGACGCGCCGTAACCTTCAAGAGCCCACACTTCCATTTCACCGAGACGCTGGCCGCCGAACTGGGCCTTACCGCCGAGAGGCTGCTGCGTCACCAGGCTGTAGGGGCCGGTGGAACGGGCATGGATCTTTTCGTCGACGAGGTGATGCAGTTTCAGGTAGTACATCACGCCCGTGGTCACGCGGTTGGCGAAGGGCTCGCCGGTGCGGCCGTCGTACAGCACGGTCTTGCCGTCGTTGGGCAGACCGGCTCTCTCCAGCCACGACCAGATCTGGTCTTCCTGGGCGCCGTCGAACACGGGGGTCTTCGTGATGATGCCCTTGCGCAGACCGAGCACGGCCTTCCTGAGTTCCTCGTCGCTCATGCTGTCCACGAGCTCGTCGATGGTCATGCCGTCGGCGCGGGCGGCGGGCAGATCGGCGGCGAAGATGTCCTTCACCTCATGGCGCAGCTCTTCCATGGCCACGCCGTTGTCCACCATTTCGGCAAGCTGACGGCCGAGTTCCTTGGCGGCCCAGCCCAGATGCGTTTCCATGATCTGACCGATGTTCATTCGGGAAGGCACGCCCAGGGGGTTCAGCACGACGTCCACGGGACGACCGTCCTTGAAGAAGGGCATATCCTCTTCGGGCAGGATCATGGACACGACACCCTTGTTACCATGACGGCCGGCCATCTTGTCGCCCACGGAAAGCTTACGCTTGATGGCGATGTGGACCTTGACCATCTTGATGACGCCCGGAGGCAGATCGTCGCCTTCGGTGGCCTTCTCGCGCTTGGAGTCGTAGAGCTTCTTCACCACTTCAAGCTGGCGGTCGTAGGCTTCCAGCATGTGGGTGATCTGATCGTTGACGTCCTTGTTGCGCAGGATGTCGGCCAGACGCTTGATAGGCAGCTCCAGCATGACGTCCCAGGTGAGCTCGCTGCCGGCCGCGGCCAGGACTTCGCCCTTGCGCTTGCCGGCGATGTCCACGGCGAGCACCTGACCTTCCATGAGAGGACGCATGCGCTCGCGGGTGCGCTCGGCACGGGCGCGCACATGATCCGCTTCCTTGCGGTCGAGCTTGGCGATCTCGTAGGCCTCGATCTCGCGGGTACGGTCGTCCTTTTCGCCGGAACGGCGGTTGAACACCTTCACGTCGATGACGGTGCCCTCGATTCCCGGGGGAACCTTGAGGGAGGTGTTCTTCACGTCGCGGGCCTTGTCGCCGAATATGGCGCGCAGCAGCTTTTCTTCAGGAGTGAGCTGCGTTTCGCCCTTGGGCGTGATCTTGCCCACGAGAATGTCGTCGGGCTTCACGGACGCGCCGATGCGGATGACGCCGCTCGCGTCGAGGTTGTGAAGCATGTCGTCGCCCACGTTGGGAATGTCGCGGGTGATTTCTTCCGGTCCGAGCTTGGTGTCGCGGGCGGCCACTTCGAATTCTTCGATGTGGATGGACGTGTAGATGTCGTCCTTCACCGCGCGCTCGGAAATCAGAACGGCGTCTTCGTAGTTGTAGCCGCACCAGGGCATGAAGGCCACGACCAGGTTCTTGCCGAGCGCCAGTTCGCCGTTTTCGATGCCGGGACCGTCGGCGAGCACGTCGTTCTTCTTCACGCGCTGACCGGGGTAGCAGGTGGGCTTCTGGCCGAAGCAGGAGTTCTGGTTCGACTTGTGGTACTTCAGAAGATCGTAGCTGCGCACACCGCCGCGGTCTTCAAGATACAGGTTGTCGTAGGCCACGATGACGCGCTCGGCGTCGGCATAGCGGACGACGCCGTCGCCTTCGGCGAGCAGGCAGGCCCCGGAGTCGCGGGCCACGTCGTATTCCATGCCGGTGCCCACGAGAGGACGCTCGGAACGCAGAAGCGGAACGGCCTGGCGCTGCATGTTCGAACCCATGAGGGCTCGGTTGGCGTCGTCGTGTTCCAGGAAGGGAATGAGCGCGGCGGAAATGGATACCATCTGGCTCGGAGAGATATCCTGGAGGGTGACTTCGTCGCGGCTTGCCATGAGCACGTCGCCGCCGGTGGAACGGACGGTCATGTTCTCTTCGATGAAGCGGCCGTTTTCATCCACGGGAGCGTTGGCCTGAGCGATGATCTGGTCCTTTTCGCAGGAAGCGTCGAGGTGCACGATCTCGTCGGTGCGGCAGCCGTTGCGGATCACGCGGTAGGGCGTTTCGATGAAGCCGTATTCGTTCACCTTGGCGTAGGTGGTCAGAGAAACGATAAGACCGATGTTCGGGCCTTCAGGCGTTTCGATGGGGCAGATGCGGCCGTAGTGGGAGGTATGAACGTCTCGCACTTCGAAGCCCGCACGCTCACGGGTAAGACCGCCGGGGCCCAGGGCGGAAAGACGACGCTTGTGCGTAACTTCCGACAGGGAATTGGTCTGGTCCATGAACTGAGACAGCTGGGAAGTACCGAAGAACTCCTTGAGCACGGCTGCCACAGGCTTGGGATTGATGAGGTCATGAGGCATGAGCGAAGCCACTTCCTGAATGCTCATGCGTTCCTTGATGGCGCGCTCCATGCGCACAAGACCGATGCGGTACTGATTTTCCACCAGTTCGCCCACGAGACGCACGCGACGGTTGCCCAGATGGTCGATATCATCAGGAGCACCGTTGGTGTCCTTCATGGTCACGAGCACCTTGATGGCCGTAATGATATCCTCGTCGGTGAGGGTCAGAACGTCCTTGTCGGTGGTGAGACCGAGGCGCAGGTTGAGCTTGTAGCGGCCCACGGCGGAAAGGTCGTAGTAGTCGGGATTGCGGAACAGGTTGTCGAAGTAGCTGGCCGCAATTTCGGGCGTGGGCGGAGAGCTCGGACGCAGACGACGGTAGATTTCCTCCTGGGCCTTCTCGGTGCTCGTGGTCTTGTCGAGCATGAGAGTGTCACGAATGGAGGAAGAAGTATCGGCACCCTTGGTGTGCAGAATGGAAAGACTGGTCACACCGGCTTCCTGAATCTGCTCGAACAGGGAAGGCGTCACTTCATCGGCGGCTTCGGCCATGATTTCACCGGTGGCGGCATTCACCACGTCCTCACCGAGGAAGAGGCCGTACAGCGCATCAGGGGCAACTTCAATGAACTCGATATTGGCAGAGGCAATTTTGCGCCAGTCGCGCTTGTTCATCTTCTTGCCGGCCTTGACCACAACGTTGCCTTCGGCATCAAGAATATCGTTGTAGGCAAGACGGTCCTTGTCGTTGCCGAACAGCTCGGCATCGGCACGCATGAACAGACGGCCGCCGTCCAGACGATACTCTTCCTTCTTGTAGAAGGTATCGAGTATCTGATTCTTGGACATGCCCATGGCCTTGAACAGGATGGTGGCAGGCATCTTGCGGCGGCGGTCAATGCGCACATACAGGATGTCCTTGTGGTCGAAGTCGAAGTCGAGCCACGAACCGCGCATGGGAATGACGCGGCAGGAATAAAGCACCTTGCGGGACGTATGCGTTTTGCCGCCGTCGTGCTCGAAGATAATACCGGGGGAACGCTGCAGCTGATTGACGATGACGCGTTCCGTGCCGTTGACGATGAACGTACCCTTTTCGGTCATCAGCGGAAGCGTGCCGAAGTAGATATCCTGTTCCTTGCCGTCACGGTAAGTGCGGGTACCTGTGGCTTCATCGACGTCGTAGATATCGAGACGTACCTTGATGCGCACGGGAGCTTCGTAGGTCAGGCCCTTGGAGATGCACTCGGCCTGGTCGTACTTGGGCTCGC
>CAJJMX010000163.1 GCA_905192935.1 uncultured Mailhella sp. | reverse complement strand
CCACAACGCCGTCGAGGCCGTGCGTCTTGATGGCCTGAACGATGTTTTCCTGTCCGGGCTCGGAGCAGGTATACATGGTGTCTTCAGCGAAGACGACATCGGGATAGGTCAGCGCGATCTTGGCGACAGCGGCGGTATCCACCGTCGCTTCGATGTTGCTGCCGCAGTGACAGACGAATACGCCGATTTTCATGATGCGGCTCCTGCGGCCTTCATGGCTTCAAGCTCGGCGGAAACACGGACCTTGCGGCGTTCTGCGATCTTGTCCAGAAGGGGATAGGGATTGACGGCCAGCTTGTCCAGACGCATGGCGTTCCTGGGCAGACCGAAGGCGAGCGCAATGAGCTGGGTGTAGTAGAACACCGGCAGTCCGAAAAAGCTCTTCTTCGAGATCCTGGCGGCCTGACGCTGGCGCAGGTCGAGATTCATGTGGCACAGCGGGCAGGCGGTGACCACGGCTTCCGCGCCCACGGCCTTGGCGGTGTCGAGGATGCGGCCGCTCAGAGAACCGGGAATGTTCACGTCGGGTATGCCCATGGCGGCGCCGCAGCACTCCGTCTTCAGGGCGAAGGGCAGCACTTCCGCACCGAGCGCCTTCATGATGTTGTCGAGCGACACGGGATTCTCCGGATCGTCGAACTTCGCCACCTGGGCGGGACGGCTCAGAAGACAGCCGTAGTAGGTGACGACCTTGATGCCTTCCAGAGGATAGGTCACGCGGGAGGCGATGTTCTCCACGCCCACGTTCTCCACGATGGCCTGAAGCACGGAATAGGTCTCCATGAGATCCGCGCCGCCGTCGGCATTCACCGGAGTGGGAGCGTCGAGAAGCTCGTCCACCTTGGCCTTGAAGGCGGGCTTCTGCATGCGGTAGCGGGCCATCTTCAGATTGGAAGAGCAGCTCGGGCAGGGAGAAATCACGCAGTCGGCGCCGGTCTTGGCGGCCTGCATGAGATTTCTTGCAGCAAGCGCGCCGGAAAGCTCATGGCTCACGGAATGCGCGGGCGTGGAGCCGCAGCAGTTCCAGTCCTCGATTTCCACGAGGTCCATGTTCAGAGCATTGCACACCGCGCGGGTGGAAGCTTCATACTCCACCGAGGTGCCGTGGCCCGAACAGCCGGGATAATAGGCATATTTCATGGCTCAGCTCCTCTTTTCCGCATAGCGCTTGAATATGCGCGCCACTTCCTCGCGGCCGTGAATGACCGAGGGAATGAAGGGCATCTTGTTCTTTCTGAGCGCCATGGGCGCAATTTCCAGATTGCCCCAGCCGCGCAGGGTGCGGCCCATGTAGTCGGCCATGACGCCGAGCTCGTAGGAGCGGCCCGTGGCGTGCACGGTATCCAGAAACGCCTTCCAGAAGGATTCGATGGGACGATCCTGCACCAGGCCCTCGCGACGGGCCATCATGCGCAGCGTTTCCATCACCGCGGCCACGTCGATGTTGTTGGGGCAGCGGGCGCTGCAGGTCGAACACGACAGACACAGCCACAGCGAACGGTTCTTCAGGGCTTCGTCCTTGAGGCCCATCTGCACGGCGTGCATGATCTGGCTGACCTGACGGTCATAGACCTGAGCGCCGGGGCAGCCCGCCGTGCACTTGCCGCATTGATAGCAAGTCGACAGATTCTGACCGCTCTCTTCTTCGACCTGACGCTTGAACTTCAGGTCCCTGGCTTTATCAAGCCTAGTGATGTTCATAGAGACTCCCCTTGAAGACTTTTTTACAACCATCAGAAATCATAACTCATTCCGAAATGGAGCAGGAAAAGTCATTCAGTGTCTGACAAAAAAAGGACAGCAGTATCCCTTTTAACGCCATCAAGTAGAACATACTTCCGACGGCAAGTCCATACTCATTCTCTGGAAAGGGGAGGAAAAGTATCTCACTTTTTTCTTTCTTTTCAATGAGATATGCCGTTTCTACATTTTGGGCATACAATTACATAAAATATTTTATAAAATATTTGCAGCCCGGGAGCCCTCCCCTGCTCTCCCGGGTCGAAAGCGCGCTCAGTTCTCCCGGCAAAAAAATCCCGAGACGGGAGGAATGTTTCCCCGCCGCATGACCTCGGCGCAGCATCTTTCTGCGTCCGCCAGCGTACGCGCGGGATCGAGGGTAAGGAACCTTCTGTCGCGGTACAGGAAGCGTCCGTCCGCCATGGTATGGACCACGTTCTCGCGCGTGGCCTGGTAGACGACCCTCTGCACCGGATCGCGTCCCCATGCGGGCAGGGAATGGGGCATGTCCATGTCGAGCACCGCAAGGTCGGCCTTCTTTCCGGGCTCGATGCTTCCGAGCTCGTCGGCCTGTCCCATGGCAAAGGCCCCGCCCAGCGTGGCGATTTCCAGCGCCTCCATGGCGGGCATGGCCTTCGGATCGTGGGTGAGCGCCTTCTGAAGAATGGATGCCTGCCTCACTTCCATGAGCCCGTCCATATGGTCGTGCGCGCCGTCGAGACCGAGCGCCACGCTCGCCCCCATGGCCCGAAGCTCCGCCACGGGCGCGATGCCGGACGACATCTTGGTATTGGACGAGGGACAGTGCGCCACATGGGTGCCCGTGTCGGCAAGGATGCGCTTTTCCTCGTCATCGAGCCAGATGCAGTGCGCGAGAACGACATCCTCGCCCGTGTAGCCGATGCGCTCGAGATAGCGCACGTTCCGCTCATGACAGCGCGCCTCCACGAGGGCTATCTCCCCGAGGTTCTCCGAGGCATGGGTATGCAGGCGCAGGCCGTTCTGTCTGGCAAGATCACGCGCCGAGGCGAGCAGCGCCTCCGAGCAGGACGGCACGAAGCGCGGGGCCACGGCGTAGCGCAGGCGTCCGTTCTCCGCCATGTGCCAGCGGCGGATGAGCCGCTCCGTCTCACGGATACAGGCGGCGGGATCTTCGCGCATGACGCCGGGCAGATCGTCGCCCAGATCCATCATGCACTTGCCGAAGAGACCGCGCAGACCGGTCTCGGCCATGACCTCGAAAACGGCGTCCTCATGCAGGGTGGTGCCCATGTCGATGAGCGAGGTCGTTCCGCTGCGGATGAGCTCCATGGCGGCAAGACGCGCCGAGGCGGCGTTGCTCTCCATGGTGTGCGAGGCCTCCATGGGCCAGGTGCGCTCACGCAGCCATTCCATGAGCGCAAGATCGTCGCACAGACCACGGAACAGCGCCTGCGTCACGTGCATGTGCGCCTGAACAAGACCGGGGATCACGGTCATGCCGTGAAGGTCCACCACTTCCGTGCCGTCCTCCGCCGTACCCGAAACAGGCCGCGGCGCATCGGCCTTCCGCGGCGTCACGGATACGATGCGGTCGTTCTCCACCAGAATATCGGCCCGAAGCACGCGCCGCTCCCTGTCCATGGTGATGACGAGACCGTCGCAAAGCAGCGTCTTCATGCGGCGTCTCCCTTATGATAGGCGCGGATCATGAGCCACAGTCCTGCCGCGAGCAGCGGCAGGCAGAGGATCTGCCCCATGGTGACCCAGCCGGCGAAGAGATAGCCGAGCTGCGCGTCCGGCACGCGGAAGAACTCGACGAAAATGCGGCTCACGGCATAGAGCACGCCGAAAAGCCCGGCCACGGCCCCGCGGGGACGCGGACGCGAGGAATAGATCCACAAGATGACGAAGGTGAGCACCCCTTCAAGACCGGCTTCGTAAAGCTGGGAAGGATGTCTCGGCATAGGTCCCGCTCCGGGGAATATCATGCCGAGGGGAAAATCCGTCACCTTGCCCCAGAGCTCGGCGTTGATGAAATTGCCGATGCGGCCGAAAAAAAGTCCGGTGGGCACGAGAGGCGCCACGAAGTCCAGCATGCCCAGAAGACTCACGCCGTTTTTCCGACCCCACAGCCAGCAGGCCGTCACCACGCCCACGAGGCCTCCGTGGAACGACATGCCGCCGTTCCAGACGCGGATGATCTCCAGAGGGTCGGCCGCATAGGCGGAAAAATCGTAAAAAATCACATAGCCGAGCCGCGCGCCGAGAATGACGCCGACCATGGCCCAGGTGACGAAGTCGTCCACCATGGCCGCCGTCCACTTCGACCACGGACGGGACGCGCGCCAGCGGCCGAGCAGCCAGCCCGCGAGAAAGGCAAAGACGTACATCAGGCCGTACCAGTGAAGCTGAAGGGGCCCGACGGAAAGCGCCACGGGATCTATGGAAGGATATTGCATCGCGTTCTCCTTGTTCCGGGGTCCTTACCATAAAAGACAAGGACAGACCAGAGGCCATACCGGCCTGGAGAGGCGACCATCCACTCTTTGTATGTGCAGAAGATCCCTGGCGACAATGTTCACCTTTTCGATTTTCGGCACACTTCCCCATACCAGCAGAACTTTAGTGAAGCATTCCTGTCTGCCCCTCCCGCGCTTCAGT
>CAJJMX010000162.1 GCA_905192935.1 uncultured Mailhella sp. | reverse complement strand
CCGGGTATCTGCGGCGCGGTCTACCTCCAGAAGGACATGACGGGCTCAGCCTCCGAAAGCTCTTCCAGCGTGAGCTTCACGGTGATGACGCCCGCAGCCCACGGGCCGACCTGATACGGGTTGAAGTACAGGGTGAGGCCGTCCTTTTCCGGCAGAAAGGCGCTGAAGTTCTCTTCGTCCGGCGTGGTGCCGGGCTCCACCATGTCCCGGGGAAGTTCGTGGGCCAGAAGCTTTTTTCTTGAAAGTTCGCTCATGAGGCCAAGAGCCTTTTCAGGCTTTTTGAAAAGCTCCTTCAGCGCGACGGGCCGTCCGTCCGGAGAGGTGTAGTTTCTGGAAAAAACGATAAGGCTGCCGTGAGCGCCGCCGGTATACTGATAGGCCTTCCACAGGATGCCCGTCAGCCTGCCGTTGCCGTGCAGGGTCCCTTCCAGGTCCATTTCGAGCACATGGTCCGGCATGTCCGGAAATTCCTTCTTCATCTCCTGAAGCTCTTCCTGCGCCTGCATGGCCTCGTTTCTGAATTCATCCACGAGTTTTTTGACGAGGGCATCGGAGTCATGGTCGGGACGGTCCGCGCCGAAACGCTGCCAGGTCGCCTTCATGCTGAGGAGCGCGGATTGTTCCGTGTACGAGGACAGCGCGGGCTCTGCGGCGGCGACGGCGTGTGCGGCAAGAGAAAGGCCGAGAAAAAGGGCGAGGGGGAGAAGCTTGTTCATGGCGGCCTCGGAAGCGTTCAGTCGTGGATATGGCGGACATTGGCGCCCTGCATGACGGCGCAAAAGCGCGGGCAGTCCCTGTCGTGATCGTTGATGATGCCGCACGCCTGAAGCATGGAATAGATGGTGATGCTTCCCACATATCGGAAGCCCCGTGTTCTGAGGGCGGCGCTTACACGGTCGGAAAGCTCGTTTTTGGCAGGCACGGCAAGGGCATGACTGTCATAGATCAGCATGTGCCCGTCGGTAAAGTTCCAGAGCCAGCGGTGGAAGGAGCCGTATTCCTTCTGCACGGCAAGAAAGGCCCGCGCGTTGCCGACGGTCGCTTCCACCTTGCGGCGGGAACGTATCATGCCCGGCACGGCAAGGGCTGCTTCCACGTCGCGTTCCGAAAAGTCGGCCAGCTTTTCCGGGTCGAAACCGGCGAGAGCCTGACGGAAGATGTCCCTTTTTTTGAGCATGAGCAGCCAGTTCAGGCCGCACTGCATGACTTCCAGAGAAAGATGCTCAAAGAGCACGTTGTCGTCGTGCACGGGCACGGCCCACTCCGTGTCGTGGTAGAGGCGCAGAAGCGGATCGCTTCTGCACCATGCACAGCCTGGATGTTCCATGGACGTATCCTCCGCAAAAAATATAGTGCCCTGTTTCGGCGTCGAAGTACAGCGCGCTTGACAGCGCAGAGGGCCCTGCATACACAGAAGAAATTCTTCGGCCGGAAGGGAACTCTTCCGGCCTTGTCCTTTTTGAGGGGACGAAATTTTCCTGATAAGTCCGCCGGAAACGGCGGCAGGGGGACTCGTGAACTTTCCGGTCGTAAGCCCTCGCTGGGCCTGTTCCTTTTTCTTCGCCGTCACGGGCATTGCCTACGGCAGCGTGATGTCCCGCATGCCTGCCATCAAGGCGCAGGCGCTTCTGACCGACGCCGACGTGGGCGTGATGCTGCTGTGCATGGGCGTGGGCGGTCTTTTTTCCTTTCCTCTTGCGGGCTGGGCCATTTCCCGCACAAGCTGCCGTACCGTGCTTTCTCTGGCAAGCTGTGCTCTTATTCTGCTTTTTCCCTGCATGGGACTGGCGTCGGGCTTTTTTTCCGCATGCCTTCTCTTCGCCCTTCTGGGCTTTGCCATAGGCATGAATGACGTGGGCATCAATGCCGGTTCCATTCTGGTGGAATCGTCCATGCATCGCCCCGTCATTTCCTCCATGCATGCGCTCTACAGCACGGGAGGTCTTCTGGGCGCGCTGGCAGGTTCGCTCATGGCGGCCCTTGAGGTGCCTCCGCTGGGTCATTTTGCCGGAGCGGCCTTCATTCTGCTCGTCCTCCTTCCCTTCTTTGCCCGGAATCTTCTCCATGACGTGCCGCGTCCGAGAGAGAAAAAGGGAAAGTTCGCTCTGCCGCCTCTCTGGGTGCTGGCCTTCGGCATTCTCATGCTCTGTTCCTACTCCTCGGAAGGTTCCGTGGGCGAGTGGGGCGTGCTGCTTCTGCATGAGGTGAAGGGCGCTTCCGAGCACACCGCCGCTCTGGCCTATGCCTCGTTTTCCGTGTCCATGGTGGTCATGCGCTTTTTCGGCGACAGGCTGCGCGAACACTTCGGCGACGCCCGCCTTCTGCGCGCCTGCTGCGGCTGCGCGCTCTGCGGCATACTGGTGGCGCTCCTTTCTCCGTGGCCCTTCGTCTGTCTTCTGGGATACGCCCTCATGGGACTGGGGCTCTCCGTCAGCGTGCCCATCATCTTCAGCGCGGCAGGTCGCAGGCACGACATGCCCGCCGGTACCGTGACGGCCTTT
This sequence comes from uncultured Mailhella sp., assembly GCA_905192935.1. Taxonomy (GTDB): domain Bacteria; phylum Desulfobacterota; class Desulfovibrionia; order Desulfovibrionales; family Desulfovibrionaceae; genus Mailhella. The sequence continues at coordinate 1,921 of CAJJMX010000162.1, read as the reverse complement.
CTTTCCATGCTTGCGGCAAGCGGTCAGCTCTTCATTCCTCCGCTTATCGGCATGCTCGGCTCTCTGGTCGGACTTCAGGCGGCCATGGGCGTGGTGGTCTTTCTGTGCGCCGTCATGTTTTTCGGCTCCGGCGTGGTTCGGGACAGGAAGGCCTGAGACCGCGTTTTTTCCCGGCATGACGAAAAAAGGCCGGCTCCATGAAGGAGCCGGCCTTGTCATATCCTCCCGCCTGAGGGATCCGGCCTTCTCCCGGAATGACAGAAGAGAAGGGCGGGGCGACAGGATGAAAAGATGCCTAGAACTTGTAGCGGAAGTTCAGCGCGGCGCGCCAGGCGTTGGAGAAGTCGCCGTTTTCACCCGCGGCGTTCTTCCATACTCCGCCGTTGAAGTCCTGGAAGGCATAGCTCAGTTCCAGAACGGTGACGAAGTTCTTGTAGATCTGATAGGAGGTGTCGAAGTCCACTTCCACCACATGATCCTTGGTGGTGAGATAGTTGGCCGGAGACACGGAACCGCCGTAGATGTTGTTGATGATGTTCGGCATGTTGCTGCTGTTGGTGCCGCGGAAGTAGCTCACACGCAGATCATGCGACAGATCGTCGATGAAGCTCATCTGATTGAGCTGGGCGCTTATGCCCCAGGTGCCGCCGGCGCTGCCGTTGTCTATGGTGTTGGCGATGTTGAAGCGGCCCTTGAAGTAGGAACTCGCGCCGGGCTTGAAGCCGCCGGAGAGGTACAGAGGCTGCTCGGAACCGTTGGTCACCTTGCTGTCGTCGCCGGAAGCGTACCAGGCCTTCAGGGTGGGCACGAACCAGGGCAGACGGTATTCGGCGAGGGCGGCCAGATACCAGCCTTCGCGCTGCGTGGAGGCGTTGCCGTTGTGCGTGCCGCTGTAATAGAAGTCCATGGCGAGGCGCAGCGGATCAAAGAGCGTGAAGTCGCCGCCGAAGCCCGCAAACCATACGGTGGAGCCGGTGCCGTCGGGAGTGGCCACAAGCGTGCCGTTGTTCCAGGACAGGCGGTTCAGACCGTTGAAGGGCAGCAGACCGGAAGCGGTGGGGCCGGCGTTGGATACGCGGTCGAAGTCCTCGCCGCCGTGGCCGACCATGGCCCAGGGCGTGAAGCGGAAGTAGTCGTACTTGAAGTCGCCGATGAGGCCGAACAGATCCACGTCGGCGTCGTTGTAGTCGTATTCCCCGTAGGCGTTCTTCAGAGGATCGGACACGGCGCGCATCCAGAAGGCGTTGGCGCTGAAGGTGTCGGTCACGGGAGCGGAGAGGAACACGCCGGTGGCGGGATCATCGAGCACGGGGCTGCCGGCCACGTAGTTGGGCAGGAGCACTTCCTGCTGGCCCATGCGCACATGCACGCGGGTCTGCGGGATCATCCAGTCGAGGTAGGCCTGACGGGTGGTGATGTTGGTGGAACGGGTGCCCAGCGCGCCGCCGTCGTTCTCCATCTTGCCCGCGCCCTTGTAGGGGCCGCCCCAGTTGAAGATGCCTATCTGCGCCTGATAGAACGCGGAGAGCTGCTCGCTCATGACGAAGTCCATGCCGAGACGCATACGCTGATACACGTCGAAATGGTGCTGGTTCAGGTCGCGGCCGGTGTTGTGGCGATAGTCCGAAGAATCCATGAAGGAGTTGTCGCCGTTGAGATTGCTGGAGCCGCTGAACGAGAAGTCGTAGGTGCCGCTGATCTTGACATCGACGGCGGATGCGCCGCTTGTCGCAGCCAGCGTCATGCCTGCCGCCAGCATGAGGGTGAGAATTTTTTTCATGTCATACCTTCCCACAGTTTTGCCTGATTCCTTCGGCATGGAGGACATTCCATGCATCATACAAAAGAAAGAATGCAGGGTTATGGCCTTTATGAAAGGCATGGAAAAGGTATAGTTTCTTTTTTATGACAAAAACAATAT
>CAJJMX010000161.1 GCA_905192935.1 uncultured Mailhella sp. | reverse complement strand
GGAAGAGCCCGTGCAGCCTTCTGCACAAAGCCTTCCCATTCCTCGACGGAAAAAACGTTGTCCAGACCGTACATTCTTTCCCTGTGCGGACGGGTTTCCAGATACGGGAGCACGGCTCCGCCCACGCGACGCGTCGGAGAATCCAGCGTGCGCAGGTCGGGAAAACGCTCTTCCAGATCCACGAGTTCACGGTACAGCGCGTCATAGGCCTCGTCCGTAATCTCAGGAGCGTCCAGCTGATGATAAAGCCGGTTATGATGCTCGATCTCACGACGAAGCCTTGCCGCACGGGCTGCGGCGCGGCCATGCTCGTTCTGCGCGGAACCGTCGAATAACGAAAGCTGCTCCATGGATTCCTCGTGTCTGTAAAAATTGAACAAAAAGAAAGATTCTTTTCTGGCGGCATACTGCCACGACGACGCCTCAAGGGCAAGCGATCCTCTTGCGTGCTTCTCCGCCGCTTCGTATAGTCGGCCCGTCCGGCACGCAGAACATCATTCCGTGACGGACGAGTTCAGGCCGTCAGGCTCCGGCCCCAGGAAACAGCATGCTGTTCCCATGACGGTTCGCAGGTCTTTTCCCGCGCCGCCTGAAGCCTACTTTTTCCGCCTGAAAACATTCTCAAAGGAGTCAGCATGTACGCCCTGCGCATGGAAAGCACCGACCCCGCCTTCAATCTCGCACTGGAAGAAACACTCTTCAACACCCTTTCCCCGGAAAATCCGGGCATATTCCTCATATGGCGCAATGAGCCGTCCGTCATCATAGGCTGTCACCAGAACACCGCCGAAGAAGTCAACGCCTCCTACTGCCGGGAACACAACATCCATGTGGTCCGCCGTCCCACGGGAGGGGGAGCCGTCTACCACGATCTCGGCAACATCAACTTCTCCTTCCTCGTCTGGGTGGAGAAAAACCGTCTCTCCGGCTTCGAGGAGTTCATGCGCCCCATGGTGGCGGCCCTGCACGATCTCGGCATCAACGCCGAATACACGAGCCGGAACGACATCACCGTGGACGGGCGCAAGGTGGCGGGCACGGCACAGCGCCGCTCAGGTCAGAGAATGCTGCATCACGGCTGTGTTCTGGTGGACGTGGACACCTCGGCCCTTGCCGGAGCCCTGGCCGCAGATCCGGAAAAATTCCGCTCCAAGGGCGTGGCCTCGCATCGCGCCAGAGTGGCCAATCTTCGCGAATTCCTTCCTGCCGGACTCTCCCGCGAAGAATACATGAGCATGGTCATAGACGCCATGACGCGCCGCTGTGCCCGGGAAGAACGCCCCCTTGCCCCTCATCTTCGGGAAAAGGCCGAAGAGCTTGCCGCCTCCCGCTACCGCAGCTGGGAGTGGAACTGGGGACAGTCCCCCAGGTTCACGGAAAAGCGGCGGCACCGTTTTTCGTGGGGACGGCTGGAATGTCTGCTTGATGTCAGAAACGGCATCATATCCGACTGCCGTCTGTTCGGAGACTTTTTCTCCATGCGCGACATAAAGGAACTGGAAGCAGCGCTGACCGGTCTTCGTGCCGACGCCGTCTCACTGCGGAAGGCGCTGGCCTGTATTCCCGTGGAGAGCTGGTTTTCCGGGGCGGACCGGGAAGAGCTTCTGTCCTTTCTCTGCGGCGAGGACATGGCGCAGAAATAACTTCATGACGCCGACCGACGGCCGGGGAAAGAGCAGCCTGCGTTCTCAGGCTTTGATGCCGCAACACGTCCCCCCCCGGAGCCGACTTTCTCATGAAAAAAAAGACGCCGCCTGCAACAAGAGGCAGCGTCTTTTTTTCTGCGGCTTCACCTAGCGACGGAAGAGGCATGAACATGCGCCGGAGAAACTGCGGCTTCAGGCATGCAAAAGTCTTGGCGGGAACGACGCCCGGACTCTTCCTGTCCACGCCGAAGTTCATCCGGGCAAAGAGGCGCCGCCCGGACGATAGGCGTCAAATCGCTTCCCGGCGATACTCGGAACCGTCTTCCAGACTCTTCCAGCTGAAGACGCCGTCTTCCCATGTCATGAAACTGTGCGCACTGCCTTCCTTGGGGATGGACACGGAGCCCGGATTCATGGCCGTGAAGCCTTCATGCCTGTTGCAGACGGGAACGTGGGTATGACCGTACAGAAGAATACTGCCCCGGGGAAAGGGCGGAGGCGTCTTCTCATTATAATGATGACCGTGTGTGACATATATGTCCGCGCCGCCCAGAGAAAGCAGCGCATAATCGGCCATGATGGGAAACTCGAGCACCATCTGATCCACTTCCCCGTCGCAGTTGCCGCGCACACAGAGAATCCGGTCGCGCACGGCGTTGAGCATGGCCATGACCTTCTTGGGAGCGTAGTCGTCCGGCAGATCGTTGCGGGGGCCGTGATAGAGAATGTCGCCGAGCAGAAGCAGTCTGTCAGCCTTTTCCTTTTCAAAATATTCCAGCAGCCTGCCGCACCAGAGCGCGGAGCCGTGAATATCGGATGCCATCATCAGTTTCTTCATGCTGTCTCCTTTGCGCCGACCATGCCAGAGACGAAAGAAAAAATCGAGTCCCTTCCCTCTGCTCCGGCCTGAACAGCCTGCCGTCATGCCCGAAGTCATCCCGTCCCTGTTTCTGAACCGAAAAAAATTTTACTCCATTCTTCAACAAAAAAAATTTTTCACTTATCCAGAAAGAAGCACCACTGTCAAGTTTTTAATAAAATCAAATTATAACAATATATTATATGAAAATTACACGTTCTTTTTCATGGCTTTCACCTTTCAAGGCTTCTATTATGACCGTCATGACCGGACCTGACCCTTTCGAGGGGATTTCTCCCCGAGGATATTTTCTCAGGACTCCGTTGTCCGCCTTTTTGTATTTTTCTATTTAACATATTGTAATTACATAATAATTATGCCTTGAAACAAATTGTCCCCTTTGTCACGCCGAAGCCTGCGTTTTTCTTAAAAAATCATGTAAAGTAAGGAATAATGTGTGAATTTTATATCGTTGCCTCTTCTCATCCCCTGAAACATGTTATATGAAAAAAGCTAAATCAGGGGGAGAAGACATTGCATAAAGTAACATATATCCTGACTGGTACTCTGCTGATCATTGCTGTGGGGGGATATCTGCTGCCGGAAAAATCCGAGCCTCTTCCCAACAGGATCCTGATGAACAACACTGCCGGGCGCGTGGTCTTCGACCATGCGTCACATGTGGACAAGCTCGGCATAGACTGCCAGGCCTGCCATCACGACGCCCTGACGGCCGGACAGGCCGGTCAGAACTGCCGCACCTGCCACGGGCTGGAGTTCGATGCCTCCTTCAAGGGACATTCCGTCACCATGGATCCTTCCACCTGCGCGACATGTCATCACATGACGCTCTCGCACAAGAAGTGGGGACATTCCAGGCACACCAGGGAGCTGAACATCGACTGTCTGGCCTGTCATCACGGTCCGCAGATTGAAGCCGAGCCTCAGAACTGCGCGAACTGCCATGACCGCAAGACGGACATGGGGCCCATTCTCTCTCTGAAGAATGCCGTGCATACGCGCTGCGCAAGCTGCCACGAAGAAGCCTTTGCCGAAGGCAACATGACCTCGTGCTCCAGCTGCCACACGGCCACGGCCTCGCGCGACATGCAAAAGCAGGGAGCTCTTCCCAAGAGTGCGCTGGTCCCCTGCTCGACCTGTCACGACACGGAACCTTCACGACTTGTTCCCGGCGTCATGGCCGCCTATCACGGTCTTTGCATAAGCTGCCATGAAAAGCAGGGCGGTCCTGTGGACAACTGCGCGCAATGCCATACGAAATAGCGACGGGGAACAGCCATGAAGCAATATTTTCGAATGATCAGAGACCCTCGGTTCCGCCTTGTCTACAACGAGCACAGGCCCTTCGGCACGGGCCCCGCCCCCAGGCGGATCCGTCTCAATCGCGAGGGCTTTTCCATGGTTCCCGGCGTCAAGAAGAAAACCATGGTATATCCCGGCATGCTTCTTGCCGAACACCCCTCTCTGGAAAAAGGTGATCTGCACTCGCCCATTTACGGCGTCATTACCGAAGTCAACGCCCGCAGCGTCTTCGTGGACGCCGTGGCCCCCTCTCAGGCGGAGCCCGGAACCTTTCCCGAGCCTCTTGAACCCGTGGATCTTCTCAAGAGCGGTCAGGAAGGCGAGGAGCTCGTTCTGACGCTCAAGAAGATGGGCGTCAACACCCGTTCTCTGGGACGCCGGACGAAAACGCTCATCGTCAATGCTCTCAACCCCGAACCCGGGGTACGCTGGGCGGAGCCCATGCTCACCGAAAGCGCCGATGAGATCCGCACGGGACTCGAGCTGCAGCGCAGAATGCACCGCGCCGAGGAGATCATGCTGGCCGTCCCCACGGGATGCACGGCCCGGTTCTCCGGCATAAGGACCGTGGAAGTCGATCCCACCTATCCCAACAGCGTCAACGAACTGCTCATCAAGGA
>CAJJMX010000160.1 GCA_905192935.1 uncultured Mailhella sp. | reverse complement strand
GGAGCGGATGCAAGGAGCGGATGTCATCCAGAGGACGCACCCGCCGCGCAACGACAGGTTCAGGGGCGCGCCTCTCCGGCGCCGCCCCATAAGTTCAGCGTTCCACGGGCGTGCCCGTCAGCGGCTTTCCCTGGAATTCCCCGGTCAGGGTGCGCAGGAAGGCCACGATGAGGCGACGGTCGTTGTCGGACACGGGTATGCCCGAAAGATAGCGGCCCATGATGCTGACGCTTTCCTCCAGCGTGGCCACGGTGCCGTCATGCATGTAGGGATGCGTGAGCTCCACGTTGCGCAGGTTCGGCACCTTGAAGCGGTGCAGATCCTCTTCCCTGCCGGTAAAGCCCATGAGGCCCTTGTCCGACTTCAGCGGCGCTCCGCGATCGGCAAAGTAGTCGGCCTTGAGATCCATGTATTCAAAGGACTGACCGCCCACGCTGCGGCCCACATGACAGCTGGCGCAGCGGTACTGCTTGAAGAGCCGGTAGCCTTCCGCCTCTTCCGCCGTCATGGCCGCATCGTCGCCGCGCAGCCACTTGTCGAAACGGCTGTTCGGCGTGATGAGCGTCTTTTCATACTCGGCAATGGCGTCGGTAATGTTGTTCCCGCTCCAGCCGTCGGCATAGATCGCCCGGGCCTCGGCCGTGAGCGCCTCGTCGGCGGAAAGCCGCTCGACGATCTCCTCCCAGCCCTTGCAGCCCATTTCAATGGGATTCAGAGGCGGGCCGCCCGCCTGCTCCTGAAGATCCGCGGCACGGCCGTCCCAGAACTGACGGACGTTGAACACCGCATTGAACACCGTGGGCGCGTTGATGTCGCCGAACTGCTTCCGTATCCCTTCCGAGAAGCGGGAATTGTCCGTGCCCGCCTTCTCATAGGCATGACAGCCCGAACAGGCCAGCGTGCCGTCGGCGGAAAGGCGCTTGTCGTTGAAGAGCTTTTCTCCGAGCGCCGCCTTCTTCATGTCCACGTCAAGATGCGAAGGCAGAGGCTGCAGAGGCTCGTCCGCGCGCTTGGCCGCCGCATCCGTGGCGTAATGGGCGGCGCGGGTCGTCTTCGCCCAGTGCAGAATGGTCTCCTTGTCCTTGTCCGTCAGCCTGCTGCCCCAGGGGACCACCGTGAACGTGGCCGGAGGCATGGTGTCGTTGAGCATCACCCACTCCATCTTCGCCACGGCCACTTCGCCCGCAGGCCGAGCCTTCGCCGCCTCCACAAGCTCCTGATTGAGATCCATGGCCCGCAGACCGTCGCGGTAATCCTGCTCGATGATCTGCCGGATGCCCGGGATCTTCGCGTAGAAGGGCAGATCATAGTTCCGGCTGTGACAGGCCATGCACTTGTCGAGCACGATGTCCGAAACTTCCTGGAACTTCTCCATGGACGGGACCTTATTCAGGGGCATCTTCCCCTGCTCCATGGATGCGTTACCCTCCGACGGCATGGCCATCAGCGTCGCCGCGCACAGCGCGGCCAAAGGCAGAAATATCCTCTTCATGATGTTCCTCCCCGCGGCCTTGGCCGCGCGTTTCCCCGCCGGAACCGCATGTCCGCACAAAGGACGGGGCTGCTCCGTGCGGACATGGGAGGCATGTTAAAAAAGGAACAATTTTATAACAATAGTTATTATTATCATTAAGCGAAATTCTTTTCAAAATTTTTTTGTACCGGAGGAATATTCCTGCTTTCAGGATGTCCTGTGTTCCCGGACGCTTCTGCCGCCCTGCGGATACGCGCCCGCCGGTTCATCACCCAGGGGCCGGACTGCACTTTGTCCGCATCCCCTCAGGGTACGCGCCCGCCGTTCATCACGCTGGGGCCGGACTGCTTCTTGTCCGCCGCCCTGAGGGTACGGGCCCGCCCTGCCGGCCAAAAGCCTCTTCCCCGCGCTTGCGGGGCGTCCTTCTTTGCGGCGGAAGCGCGGCGGATACTGCGGGCCCCGACCCCGTGCTCCCGGGGCGCTCTTCCCGCTTTTGACAAGCTCGTCTTCACGGAGCCTCCCGCCACCGAGCTCCCGGGGCGATCTTCCCGAAAACGGGCATGAAAAAACGCCGCGGAATCTCTTCCGCGGCGTTTTTTCCTTTCGGTCGGCAGGAAGGGCTCCTTCCTGCCGGAGAGACAGGCCGATGCGCTAGTCGCCGCCCTTGGCCCTGCTTTCGCAGTAGATGCAGCGGTACACTCTCTTTTCCCTGTCCGTCAGCTTGAATATCTGCGGCAGTTCCTGCTCGGTGGAGGTGATGCAGCGGGGATTCCTGCAGCGGATGACGTTGGTCACGCGTTCCGGCAGTTCCACGCTGAACTTGGGGTCGAGCTTGCCGTCGCGCACGATGCTCACGGTGATGCCGGGGTCCACATAGCCGAGCACGTCGAAGTTGAGGTCGATGATCTCGTCTATCTTGATGATGTCCTTGCGGCCCATCTTCCGGCTGGTGACGTTCTTGAGCACGGCCACGGAGCACTGGAGCTTGTCGAGATTGAGAATGTGATACAGCTCCATGCTGCGCCCCGCCCGGATGTGGTCGAGAACGATGCCGTTGGAAATCGCGTCGATGACCATGCTAGTTCACCCCCAGAAGTTTCATAATGAGCGCCATGCGCATGTATTTGCCGTTCAGCACCTGACGGAAGTAGGCGGCTCTCGGGTCCTTGTCCACTGCCACGGAGATCTCGTTCACGCGGGGCAGCGGATGCATGATGCACATGTCGTTTCTGGCGTCCTTGAGCTTTTCGGGCGTGAGGATGTAGCTGTCCTTCAGACGGACGTAGTCGGCTTCGTTGAAGAAGCGTTCCTTCTGGACGCGGGTCATGTAGAGCACGTCCAGGGAAGGCATGGCCGCAATGAGGTCGGTGGTCTCCTCGAAGGCGATGTTTCCCTTTTCCATCACGTCCTTGCGGATGTAGCCGGGCAGACGCAGTTCCTCGGGAGAAATGAGCACGAACTTCACGTTGCTGTAGCGGGACATGGCCGCAATGAGGGAATGGACGGTGCGGCCGAACTTGAGGTCGCCGCACAGGCCGATGGTGAGATCGCTCAGTCTGCCCTTCTCTCTCCAGATGGTGAGGATGTCGGCAAGGGTCTGGGTGGGATGGTTGTGTCCGCCGTCGCCCGCGTTGATGACGGGCACGGAAGCGTTCATGGCGGCCACGAGCGGCGCGCCTTCCTTGGGGTGACGCATGGCGATGATGTCGGCATAGCAGCTCACCACGCGCACGGTGTCGGCCACGCTCTCGCCCTTGGAAGCCGAGGAGCTCTGGGCTTCGGACACGCCGAGCACGTTGCCGCCGAGCTCGTACATGGCGGCCTCGAAGCTGAGGCGCGTGCGGGTCGAGGGCTCGAAGAACAGCGTGGCGAGCTTTTTGCCGCGGCACTTCTGCGAGTATTTCACGGGATCGGCGATGATGTCGAGGGCCGTGGCCAGAAGTCCGTCAATGTCCTGAGTGGAAAGCTCCCGGATGTCGATAAGGCTCTTCATACCGTTACGCTCCGATCCAGCTTTCGTCGGAAGGATTGTTGCGGAAGGCGATGAGACGGGCCACGTCCTCCCGGCGGATGTAGCCGGTTTCCGCGGCCACGGCGGCGATGGTGTCGAAGTTGGTGAGGCTCACGTTCTTCACGCCCGCCTCGGCCAGACGGTCGAGGCCCTTCTTCATGCCGTAGGTGAAGATGCTGGCCACGCCGAGCACGTCCGCGCCAGCCTCGCGCAGCACCTTGACCACGTCCAGCACGCTGCCCGCCGTGGAAATGAGATCCTCGATGACCACGACCTTCTGACCGGGTTCGAGACGGCCCTCGATCTGATTGCCGCGTCCGTGATCCTTGGCGCTGGAGCGCACGTAGCCCATGGGCAGACCCATGATGTGGCCCACGATGGCCGCATGGGCGATGCCTGCGGTGCTCGTTCCCATGAGGACTTCGCAGGAGGGATAGACTTCACGCACCACGTCGGCAAGGGCGTTTTCCACGTCGTTGCGCACGGCGGGGGCGGTCAGGGTGAGACGGTTGTCGCAGTAGACGGGGCTCTTGATGCCGCTCGCCCAGGTAAAGGGTTCGTCGGGACGGAAGAAGACCGCCTTGATGGAAAGCAGATCCTTGGCAATGAGCTTTTCGCGGGACTCCATGAGGATGGCTCCTTGTAGATGAGGTACGGCCCCGCCCTGCCGGGCGAAGGCTGAAAAAGGGCATGCGTGAAGGGACGGCGCGACACAATGCCTGCCGGACAGGCGTCCGGGATGCGGCGAACTCTGCGTCCGCTGTGAAGCGGAAGGCGCCGCGCCTTCGGCGCTACCCGAGAAATTCCCTGACGCAGCGGCGATAGGCCGCCACGGGATCGTCGGCCTTCGTGATGGGACGGCCCACCACGATGAAATCGGATCCGAGTTCGCGGGCGCGCGCAGGCGTGGTCACGCGCACCTGATCGCCCTTGTCGCCGTCGGCGAAGCGCACGCCGGGGGTCACAGT
>CAJJMX010000159.1 GCA_905192935.1 uncultured Mailhella sp. | reverse complement strand
GTCGGCCAGTTCGTGCTTCCAGCCTGCCATGAGGTCGAGGCCGAGGGTGGAGCCGTTGGCGGTTGCGGTGTTCCATGCCATGTGTGCGCCCAGGGTGAGGGGCACGGAGTGGAAGGCGTCGTTTTCAAGGTGCAGGCGGGAGGCGGAGGAACCGCGTTCCGAAATGCCGGGGCGGTTCAAGGCGTTCCATTCGAGGAAGGCGAGGGTGCCTGCGGCAAGAGTTCCTGCGTTCGTGTGCCACGTCCAGTCCTTGCCGGCGCCGATGAGGGAGCCGAAGGCAAAGCCTGTCCAGTCGCTTTCGTTGTGGGCCGCGTAGCCGTTTGCGGCGAGGTTTCTTGTCATGTCGCCGTCTTCCACGCCTGCGCGGGCCTGAGCGGTGAGGTAGAAGCCGTTCCACGCATCCGGGGCGTAGAGGCCCTGCACGCCGAGCATGAAGTCACGCGTTTCGGTCGTGGCGCTGTGGCTGCCGCCGGTAAAGGTGCGGCGCGCGCCTGCCGCAAGGTGTGCGCCAAGCGTGAGTCCGGAATCGAGCCTGCGGTCGAGTCCCGCCATGAGGCCCGCACCGGTGCTGCGCCAGTTCGAAAGTCCGCCGCGGCCGCTCTGCCAGGAGCCGGAGCCGTAGGGCGCGGCCCAGAGCGTCCAGTTTTCCGCGTCGGGAGAATCCGGCAGAATACCTGCGCGGCGGGCGGTTTCGGCGGCGTTCATGTGCCGGAAGAGGAGAGAGCTGAACTCGCTCATCTGGTTCAGGGAGGCGCGGGCGGCGTTGTCGAAGGCTTCCGGGCCGAGGGCGTTCAGGCCGCGGGAAACGCCGGAGCCGTCCGGTGCAGACCAGTCCAGTGTGGTGAGCAGGTTCTGCATGTCGCCTTCGGCCACGCCGGAAATGCCCCAGAGCGCGCCGCCGAGGGAGTACGCGCCCGCGTTCTGAGCATAGCGGCTGTAGGCGTCGGCGGGGCGGGTGGCGGTTATGGTGAATTCGGGGTCGAAAGTCAGGGAGAAATCAAGCGTGGGGGAAGTATTTTCCACCACGGCGTTTTCAAAGTTGCCGGAAATTTGTTCGGCCTCCACGGGAGATTCCGGGCGGATGACGGAGCCTGCGGCATAGAATTCCGGCAGGGGGCGCAAGGCCCAGGTACCGGCAAGCACGGCGGAGTTCGCTTCAATGCCGTTCACCTTGCCGGAGGCGGAAACGAGGGTTTCAAGCACGGCGTTTTCGCCGTTCACGAAGCTTGAGGTCAGGTGGGCGGACTTGCCGGATTCATCCGCGCCGTAGAGAGCGAGGCGGCCGGAGTTTTTAAGAGAGTAGGCGTTCACCGTGCCGGTGACGGCAAGGCGTCCGGCGTCGAGGTTCATGTTGATGCTTCTTGCGCCGTCCACGGACCCGAAGAGCGTCATGTCGAAATCGCTGTCGGGAGCGCCTGCGGTTCCGTCGGCATTGGCGGCATGGCCAAAGTTGAGGGCGGTGTAAAGATCTTTTCTGTCGCCCGGGTACAGGAGGTATTCGTTGTTCGGATTCCATTCGGAAACGATGTCGCCGACGAGCTGCGCGCCGGAAAGAACGTTGATGTCCTTGACCAGCGCGTTTTCGGAAATGAAGATGGAGGCATCCGTTCCGGCCAGAAGTCCGCTCACGTCGAAACGGGAGATGAGCGGGCCGTTGAGGTTGAGGGGAAAGCCGCTCCAGTCCACATTCTCCTCAATCGGAGCAGGGGGGTAGTACATTATCCCCCAGAGCAGCCATGAGCCTCGATATTCCGAATCATTGTTGCTGATCATGTTGTTGCCGAAGTCGAAGCGGGCGGCAATGCCTCCCTTGCCGAGAGCGGTAATGTCGCCGCGGCTTATGACGGCATGATTTTTGCCGTAGGCCACAAGCAGGCCCGTGCCCCAGGAGCCGTCGGCCGCAATGCGCACGCCGGGGGCTATGGTGAGGTTGTTGGCGCTGCCGTCCACGCGAATGCCGGTGCCCGCGGTGCCGCAGGCGAGAAGGTCGGCTGCCTGAACAATGGTGTTGTTCTTGCCGTAAACGTGCAGGCCCACGCCGAGCGTGGCCGTGTTCGGCACGCCGTAGAGGTAGGCGGTGCCTTCGGCGTTTCTGGCAAAGTAGCCGTTTTTGTTCACCATGGTCTGGCCATCCGCGTACACGGAGAAGCCGTAGTAGTTCTTGCGGTCGAAGTTGTAGCCCAAGTCCTGAAGCGCGGCCAGTTCCGCTTCCATGAAGGTGGTGTAGTTGCGGTATAACTGGTGGCTCATGAGACTGTGCTCAAGCTCGATGTGCGCAAGATCGGGAACGCCGTACTCATAGCCTTCGACAGGCAGGCCGTTGCCTTCCCCGAGCACTTCGGAAACGTGCTCGCCGTAAAAGCGTACGCCGCTGTTTGAGAAGTCGCCCACGACGAACTTCGGCCCTTCCACGCTGTCGGCCTCGCTTTCCGAAACAACGCTTGTGCCCGGCTGGAGCCTGTTGCCGTACTTGTCCACCAGGTGCGACTCCCATACGGAAAACTGTTTCATGGGGCCGACGTCTTTATAATCGTTGGACATTCTGCAAATGCCGAGGACGTGACCCATTTCATGGTACAGATTGGCGGTGAAATCGGCCTTACCTGTTAATGGAATCGGCGAGAGGTGATCGGCAATGGCGTAATCCGTAACGTCGTAATACATAAAGCCGATCTTGATGAGCGCCGGATATTCCATGGCCGTGTCGCTTATGAGTCCATCCTGTACTACAGAGGGGATAAAGGGAGAATCGTGGTCGTTGAATATGTATTGGGTCCATACGCCCTGATCGTTGATGGTGCCGATGTTGATGGTGAGGGGAGAGGTGTTGCGGCTCGCAGATCCGAGCACGTCGGCCCAGAGGCTTGCGGCTTCGACGGCGCTGTTCTTTTGCTCCTCGGGCAGCGTCCAGGCGGATATGCAGTCGTCGCTTTCGTTCGGCATATAGTAGAAAGTCTCTCCCTGGTCGAAGAAGCGCAGCTCAAACATGGGCGAGCCGTCGGCTTTGTAAACATAGCGCGACTCGTAAGCCTGCGCGGGGCCGGAAGGGAGGAGAGAGGAAAGACCGAGCGCCATGGCGAGGGCCGAGGCCAGGGCAAGGCGCGAGGACAATCTGCCGAAACGGGAAAGAAGAGAAGCAATCATGGGAGAAGAAAAACGTTGAATGTTGAAGGTATGCGGAAAAGGCCATGCCGCATGGTTTCGGACGGGGGATGGAAAAAGACGGGGCCCCGGTGTGGAGCCCCGTCTGTGCATCAGTGTTCGTCGTGGGAAATATCGTCGCTTTCGTTGTGAGAGTCTTCTCCGTCGCTTTCGTTGTGGGAAGCCTCGTCTCCCATGTAGGGGTTGAAGTAGCCGAACCTGAGCTCCGGACAGTATTTTCTGAGTCGTTTGCGAAAGTTTACGAGCCCCACGGAAGGGCCGAAGCTGACGCCTTCCATGAGATTCATGTACAGTTCCGGGTCGATGTTCAGGTTGCGCAGCTGAATGAAGCTCACCTTGCAGGTGTTGATGAGTTCCACAAGGGCCTCGATTTCCTCTTCGCAGTCGGTGATGCCCGGGAAGTACAGAAGGTTCAGCGACACGAACACGCCGCGGCTGGACGCCTCGGTGATGGAGCGGCGCACGTCGGCAAAGGTGAAGTTGCGCGGCCGGTAGTAGCGCAGATACACCTCTTCACGGGCGCTGTTCATGCTCACGCGCATGGAAGTGAGCCCGGCTTCAGCGAGTTTGGCCACTTCGTCGGGTCTGGAGGCGTTGGAGTTCAGGTTTATGGTACCGTGTCCGCCCTCGGCGCGGAACCTCTTCACCACTTCGAGCAGCAGCGGGGCTTCGGTGAGGGGTTCGCCCTCGCAGCCCTGGCCGAAGGAGAAGATGGGATGAGGTTCGTTTTTCATGTGATGGAACATCATTTCCAGAATTTCGTCCGCCGTGGGCGTGAAGGTAAGGCGATCCTGCGGGGTGGCGCAGATGGTGGAATCTTCGTTCTTGTGCGAAATGCAGCCCACGCAGCGGGCGTTGCACACGCGCGAGGTGGGAATGGGCGCTTCATAGCGGCCTATGGCGAGGTTCTTGGCCGCAGGGCAGCCGTACTTCAGCACGCAGTTCTGCATGAGGTGCTGAATGAAGCGGTTGTGCGGATACTTTGCCATGAGGTCCTTCGCGGCCTTGTTGATCTTCTTCTGCGGAATGCCGGTGAAGATCTGGCGCGGGTCCTCGTCCACCTTTTTGGCGCACACGTAGAAGCGGTCGCCTATCATGCCCACGGCCGCGTAGGCGAAGAGCGGCAGGGTAGGGGCGTCTTTGTCGGTGACGTATACCGGGTGTCCGGTGAGGGTATGCGCAGGCGCAATAAAGGCGGCTACGGCGAGTTCCTCGACTTCTACAGTCTCTCCGGTTTCAGGGTCGAGTCCTGCGGCGTGACGGCCGGGAAGCAGGAAAAGTTCGCTTTCGGGCGGCAGGGGCATGAGTTCGTCGGGACGGGGAAGCGTCCACTCGTTG
>CAJJMX010000158.1 GCA_905192935.1 uncultured Mailhella sp. | reverse complement strand
GGGGGACTCCAAACTTTGTCGGCAAATCCGTATGAATATGGGCAATGGCTTCCATGACGAAAGCATAGCTGAAGGCATGCGCACAGGCAAGATGTACCGTGCAGCACGAGTACTTTCAGCTTGCATGCAACGGCCTTCCGCCCTATTCTAATCCGAATATGGCATGAAGTGCTTTCACTCCGCCACAACCACGTCAAACACACGGGGGAAAACCATGATACTTGCGCTCAACGGCAGCCCGAGGCCCAAGGGCAATACGGCCGCCATGCTGCAGTCCGCCCTTGACGGAGCCGCCTCGGCAGGAAAGGAAACGAAGCTCATTCAGCTTTATCGTCTGAACTACAAAGGATGTGTCAGCTGCTTTTCCTGCAAGCTCAAGACCGGGCGTCACGGCCACTGCGCCATGAAGGATGAACTTTCTCCCGTCCTTGAAATGATGGAACAGGCCGAGGCCATCATTTTCGGTTCACCCATCTATTACGGCAACGTCACGCCGGAAATGCTTGCGCTTGAACATCGTTTTCTGTTCAGCCACATGCTTTACAACAAGGAAAACCGCTGGGTCTTCCCCCGCCGTATTCCCTCGGCCTTCATCTACCCCTTCGGCGTGACCGCCGATCACACCGGGAACGTGCTGGCTCCCTTTGCGGGAGTGCACGCCCGCATGGGCGAAATGCTCGGCGTGGAGACAAAAGTATGCTGCAGCGCCAACGCCTGGCAGTTCAACGACTACAGTCTCTATGAAGCCGCCCGCTACGACCCGGTCGAAAAGAAAAAATATCATGAGGAAGTCTTCCCCGAAGACTGCCGCAGGGCCTTTGAAACGGGCCGTGCTCTGGCCCTCATGACCGTGTAGTTTCGAGCGGCTCTTACGCGGCTCTCCGCCTTTTTGCGACAGGAAGGGAAAATCGTCTTTCCCGGCCTGTCCTCTCCCGGGCGCATGCGCCCTCAACATTTTTTCAACGAGGATAGTGCCGTGGAATATCACGTCATTCAGGTCGAGGAGCGTCCGCCGCTTCTTCTCAACATACCCCTGAGCATTCAGCACCTGTTCGCCATGTTCGGCTCCACCGTGCTCGTGCCCTTCCTTTTCCAGGTGAACCCCACCACCTGCCTGTTCATGAACGGCATAGGCACGCTGCTCTATCTCATACTCACGAAAGGCAAAATCCCTTCCTATCTGGGCTCGAGCTTCGCCTTCATTTCTCCCGTGCTCGCCATCATCGCCTCAAGCGGCTACTCCTCGGCTCAGTCGGGCTTCATCGTGTTCGGCCTTCTGTTCATTCTCTTTTCCCTGCTCATCAAGGCCGTGGGGACCAAGTGGATAGACGTCATCTTCCCGCCCGCGGCCATGGGGTCCATCATCGCCGTCATCGGTCTTGAACTTGCTCCCACCGCCGCATCCATGGCCGGCCTCACGGGAGAAAACATCAACATGGACAACGTGCTGGTGTCCATGTTCACGCTTATCGTCACCGTCATCGGTTCCGTGGCCTTCAGAGGATTTCTGGCCATCATCCCCGTCCTGTTCGGCGTCATCTGCGGCTATGTGTTCGCCTTCTTCATGGGCATGGTGGATCTTACTCCGGTCATCGAGGCTCCCTGGTTCCAGATGCCGCATTTCTACGCCCCCACCTTCGACCTCAACGCCATCATCGTCATCGCTCCCGCAGCCCTCGTGGTACTGGCCGAACATATCGGGCATCTGCTCGTCACCGGCAACGTGGTGGGCCGGGATCTCATCAAGGACCCGGGACTTTCCCGCTCGCTCTTTGCCGACGGATGCTCCAACATTCTTTCCGGCTTCTTCGGCGCCACTCCCAACACCACATACGGCGAAAACATCGGCGTCATGGCCATTACCCGCGTCTACAGCGTGTGGGTCCTCGGCGGTGCGGCCGTCATGGCCATTCTGCTTTCCTTCGTGGGCAAGCTCTCCGAACTCATCCGCGGTATTCCCGTACCCGTCATGGGCGGCGTATGCCTGCTGCTGTTCGGCGTGATCGCCGCCTCCGGCCTGCGCGTGCTCGTGGAACGCAAGGTGGACTACAGCAAATCGTCCAATCTCGTCATGACCTCGGTCATCATGATCATCGGTCTGAGCGGCGCCAAGCTCTCCTTCGGTTCCTTCACCATTCAGGGCATGGTGCTTGCCACCATCATCGCCATCGTTCTGAGCCTGGCGTTCAAGCTGTTCGATCACTTCCACCTTCTGCGCAAGGACTGACGCCTTCCCGGAAAATCATCCGTCGCCGCAGCGTTGTCCCTCAGCCTGCGGCGGACGGCTCCGCGCTCTTCCTGCCGGAACCGTCCGACAACAGACATGATGCAACGCTGATTCTCAAGATGTCTGAAAAAGCCCCCGTTACGCAGCACCTGGCCGACGTAACGGGGGCTTTTTCCGCATCCCTTGTCTTTTCTCAATCAACGGTGCTGCCGGAAAGCTTCACCCGGTGCTTGACCGTGATGCCGTCGCACATGAAGCACAAATGCTCGACAATGTTCTCGGAACGACGGCATATGCGGTCTATGGAACGCACGATAAGAATGAGCGGCACGGCCACGCCCGGATCGACCTGGCTCTGTCGTACGGAATTCATGAGCTTCTCATAAATGGAAAGCAGCAGACGGACGCTCTCGTCCGTACTCTGAAACACCGTCATGCCCTGATTCACGTCCTCATTGCGGAAGGCTCCAAGCGACGTGTCCAGCATATCGAAGGCAAGCTGCATATAGCGGGCAAGCTCCTGCTCGAGCTCCGAGGGCAGCGCCTCGGGCAGGCTGTTCACCTGACGGCCTATGGTCACGGATTCATCGGCAATGCGTTCAAGGTCGAGCACCATGCGCACGGCCGTCAGAATAAAGCGCAGATCCTTGGCCACGGGCTGCGTCCTGGCAATGACGCTGGTACACTTTTCATCGAGCTCAAGTTCCATTTCGTCGATGACATCGTCGCCGCGGACCACCTCTTCCGCCACCTTGACATCGCGAAGCAGCACGGCGGTGCGTGCCTTGCTGTAAGCCATCTGCACAAGACTGCCCATGGTGAGCAGCTCGGTTCTCAGTCCACGAAGTACGGAAGAACCGTACATCTGATCCTTCATGATCCACCTCTGTTCGGCGCATGGGGCTTCCATGCGGCAAGTTCCGCCGGATATCCCGACATGAGAGCGTTCACATCTTCAAAGCCGCCGCATGTCGGACGCTGTCTCGGACACGAGACGCAAAGGGACAAAAAACGTGCGTCTTCCAGGCGCTCCGCCTCAAAAACGCACGACTGAAACAAGGTTAGCCGAAACGGCCCGTGATATAGTCTTCCGTCTGCTTCAGCTTGGGGCGGGTAAAGATGACGTCCGTCTCATCGGTTTCAATGAGATCGCCCATGTAGAAAAACGCCGTATAATCGGACACTCGGGCCGCCTGCTGCATGTTGTGCGTGACGATGATGACGGTAAGCTGATCCCTGAGCTGTCCTATGCCCTCTTCTATCTGCTGGGTGGCAATGGGATCGAGCGCCGAGGTAGGCTCGTCCATAAGCAGAATTTCCGGCTCAACCGCCAGCGCGCGGGCGATGCACAGACGCTGCTGCTGACCTCCGGAAAGCGCAAGCGCGGAGTCGGACAATCTGTCCTTCACTTCGTTCCAGAGCGCAGCACGCTTCAGGCTTTCCTCGACCTTGGCCGCAATAACGGATTCGGACTTTTCGCCGTTGACGCGCAGGCCGTAGGCCACGTTTTCAAAAATGCTCTTGGGAAACGAGGTGGGACGCTGAAACACCATGCCCACCCTGCGCCGCAGGGAAACCACGTCGCAGTCGCGCACGTTGATGTCCTGTCCGTCCAGAAGGATGCTGCCTTCCGCCCTGCTGCCCGCCACAAGATCGTTCATGCGGTTCAAGCAGCGAAGATAGGTGCTCTTGCCGCAGCCGGAGGGACCGATAAGCGCGGTTACCCTTTTTTCGGGAAACTGGAGACTGATGTTCTTGAGTGCCTGCTTCGCTCCGTAAAAGAAGTTCAGCGACACGGTCTCCATTTTTATGTTCTGCATGGGAAATCTCCTTGAAGAGATACATGAAAAGAGGTTCAGGCAAGGGGAACGGTGAATCTGACTATGCAGCCGGGACCGTCTTCAATGGAAATGCAGCCGCCGTGACGTTCCACAATGTGCTTGCATATGGCAAGACCGAGCCCGGTAGAGACCTGTCCGCCTCTGTGCTTCTCCACTCTGTAGAAACGCTCGAAGACACGTACCCTGAGCTCCGGAGGAATGCCGGGACCGCTGTCCGCCACACGGAAGACGGCCATGCCGCTTTCCTTGTCGGGCTCGGCGGAAATCACTATCTGCGACCCTTCCGGCGCATAGCGGCAGGCGTTTTCCAGCAGATTGCGTATGACCCGGGTCAGATACTCGGCATCGGCCGTGATGGAAAAGTCCCCGAACTCAAGCTTCTCGCAGAACTCCAGTTTCTTGGTCTCTGCCGAGGTCCTGCACAGATCCATGCCGCC
>CAJJMX010000157.1 GCA_905192935.1 uncultured Mailhella sp. | reverse complement strand
ATGTCCCTGGTGGTGTTAATGTACTTCTGGAGGTGCGGCGTCTCGCGGTGGATCTGATAGGCGTTTTCGTCCCCGTACATTTCAAAGAAGACCATATTGGCCGGATCGTTCCTGTCGGCCGCGGCATAGATGGCGAAAACGCCGGGTTCCACGCGAAGGGCGGCCTCCATTTCTTCTCTGACGGATGCGGTGAAGGCGGAGAGCTGATCCTGCCTGATCTGCAGGTGGGCCATGCGGATGGAGGCCGGTTCGACGGCACGGGCGTGCGTCGTGCCGAGGCACAGTATGAAGGAAGCCAGAACGCAGGACATGACGGCGTGAAGTTTCATAAGCGTATCCTCCGTGGGGAGCTTGCGGCCGTCCTCGTCCGCCGCAGGGCGCGGCGGCGTGTCGCGGCCGGAATGGTCAGGATTTTTTTTCGGACAGGAGCAGGCCGCCGACGCCCACGTTGTCCGGCATGTTTTCTTTGAGAAAGACGTAGAAGGAGGCCTGAGGCATGTTCATGATCCGCGCGGCGGATTCCGTGAATTCCTCAACCAGCTTTTTTTTCTGTTCCCTGCTCAGGGAAGCGGCTTCAAGAGTGATGACGGGCATGGATTTTCTCCGGAATGATGAAAGGGAAGACCGCACTAGACGCGCATGCCGAGGGCTCTGGCTTCGGCCGGATAGTCCGTGGCTTCGATGTCCTTGCGGGCGAAGACATGCTTTGCCAGAACAACGCCCTGATCTTCCCAGGGAAGATACTGCCGGAGAACCTTGTACTGCGCCAGGACGGCGTCCATGTTCCAGTCGGTGTTGCTGCCGCAGGTGACCAGCATGGCCGATTTCATCCTGTGCTTTCTCAGCGCCTCCCGCTGCGGCATCATGCGGTCCAGAACGGCCTTCAGCTGTGCCGTCATGTTGTAGTAGTAGAGCGGCGTGACCAGCACTATCATGTCTGCGGAGAGCACTTCGGGAAGGATGTTCCGCATGGCGTCCTGCTGGATGCATTCGCCGTTGTGCTCGTTGCAGTAGTAGCAGGCCCGGCAGGGACCGACCTTTTCAAAGGCGGTGTCGAAGCGGACGATGGTGTGCCCTTTGGACGAAGCGCCGGCGATGAACTCGTCGGCCAGAAGAGCAGAGGTGCCCTGACGATGGGGGCTTCCGGTAAGCATGACGATTTTCATGGGTGTTCCTTGGTTGTCGGTGAGAAGCAGATCGGCGGCGGAGGCCGCCGGGGGAAGCAGGGCGGCGGGGAGCGAGCCGCCCAGCAGCTTCAGTATGAAGCGGCGGGTTTTGAGTGTGCCCGAAGGCCGGTCGGAAGGCGGTGTCGCGGATGCGGACGTGGTTTCGGGGAAAGAGCGGTCGTTCATGAGCGGCTCCTTGGGCGGCGTCGGTTGCGGGGCGTCCGGTTCAGGGATGATCGTTGCGGCCTGCGCAGGTTTTCTGCCTGAGATCAGGGGGGCATTTCCATGTTCATGTATATCGGTCGAAGGGAGGAGTCTGAAGGGCGTTTTCTGCCAAAAAGTTGCCTTTTTTTGTCATTGCCTTTTCATGAACGGGAAACGGTGCGACAAGAAAATGCAAGGCTCTCCGAAGATACGCATGGGGAGCAGGGAGCGGAACACATGGACAGCGACAGGCAGGAACGTCTGGCAGGGATCAACGAAAAGCTGAGGAACGTTATCTTGCGTCACATGGAAACGCCGGGCGCGCGACCGTCGGCGGTCGAGGGGCTGACGCTGGTGCGGCGCGAGGAGTCCAACAGCTCGGAGAGATGCTTTGAAAAGCCTCTGGCCTCGGTCATCGTGCAGGGGATCAAGAAATCCACCATAGGTCTGCAGGAATACGAGCTCCGGGAAAATCAGTGTCTTGTCTCCGCCGTGGACATGCCGAGCATGTCCTACGCCGTGGCGCCGACGCCGCAGAAGCCGTTTCTTTCGCTGTTCTTCTATCTGGACAGGAAGATGCTGACCGAACTCATTTCGGAAATGGAGCCGGAAGAGCGTCCGGCGTTTTGCTGGGAGCGGGGCGTTTCCGTGGCCGACGCCGAGCCGGATTTTCTGGAGGCGCTGCTGCGGCTGGCCGAACTTCTGGACAAGCCGAAGCAGATAGCCGTGCGCGCTCCCATCATCATGCGCGAACTTCATTATCTGCTGCTTGTCGGCCCGCAGGGAAGCACGCTTCAGAGGCTTTATACCGGCGGTTCGCAGAACAGTCAGATCATTCAGGCCATCGCCATCATGAAGCAGAACATTTCCAGGCCCCTGCGCATGGAGACTCTGGCCCGTCAGGTAAGCATGTCCCTGTCGAGTCTGCACCGTCATTTCAAGAGCGTGACCGGTTTCAGTCCGTTGCAGTATCACAAGCAGCTGAGACTGTACGAGGCGCAGAGGCTCATGCTGATGGAGAACGAGAGGGCCGCCAATGCCGCCATGGCCGTAGGCTATGAGAGCGTGACGCAGTTCAACAGGGAATACAAGAGGATGTTCGGAGAACCTCCGCATCGCGACATCACGCTTCGACGCAGCTATGCCGGATAGACGGAAAGCCCGGAAGACTTCGAAGTCCTTCAGAAGGGCCTTCCGTCCGTCGTAAAGGCCGTTTTTTGATGCTCCGCCGCAGCTCAGAAGGACTTTTTGCCGCAGACGCGCAGCCTGTCCGGAAGGTTGTTTTCCTGACCCGCGTCGAACAGCACGTCCGTCGTGCCGCAGAATTCAAAGTTTTTCATGGGAGTTTCTTCAGTTGCATGGCTGTGCGCTCATGGGGAAAGGCCGTGCCGAAGACGGAGTGTTTCTTCGTCCCGCGGGGCAGGACGAAGAACATGCTGACTCAGCCTTTCATGCCGATGCGTTCCAGCCATGCGTCCATATCCCGGGAGAGGGCGGAGCCTCCGCTGTAGCGTACGGAAAGAGGTTCCAGAAGTCTGGAGGACGGGCACAGTTTGGCGATGTCCGTGATGCTCTGCCCCAGACGGCCGCCGCCGTGACTGGCGAAGGGCACGATGGTCTTGCCGGAAAAATCGTACTGTTCGAGGAAGGAGGCCACGGGCATGGGAATGGTGGCCCACCAGTTGGGATAGCCCAGAAACACCGTGTCGTAGCGCGCCATGTCGGCGATGGTCGTCTTCAGCTTCGGTCTCGCCCCGCGCTCCTGATCGCTCCTGGCCTGTTCCAGACAGGTGTTGTAGTCTTCGGAATAGGGCGTGACCGGTTCTATCTCCACGAGATCTCCGCCGATTTTCCGGTGCAGGAGCCGGGCGATGCCGCGGGTGTTCCCCGACCAGGAAAAATAGGCGATCAGCGTGCCGGAGGAGGCGGCCCGGGCCGGTCGGAAAAGACCGCCGGCGGCGAGGGCGCCGAGCGTCATGGCGGATATGGTCAGAAAGTGACGACGAGAAAACGAAAAATGCATCATGATCCTCCTGAAGGGTGTCGCAGTCTGAGAAGCGGGGCCGTCCTCATCGGACATCGGGCCGGGCTCAGCCGGCATTCCGGGCCAGCCGGAAGCCGAGATTGAAGGTTCTGTTTTCCGGCGGATACGCCGCGCGGTAGGCGGAACGGAGATGACGTCCGAAGTCGTTCCAGCCGCCTCCGCGGTTGACGCGATGGATGCCGGATTCGGCGCCGTCGGGATCGTCGGTCTCGGGACCGTAGGCTCCGTACCGGTCCCAGCACCATTCCCAGACGTTGCCGTGCATGTCGTACAGTCCCCAGGCGTTGGGCGCGAAGCTTCCCGCGGGCATGGTGCGGTTGCGGTAGATGCCGCTCGGAAAGCCGTCGTAGGGATAGGTGCCGTAATAGTTCGCCTGCTCGACCGTGACGTTTTCTCCCGTGGAGAAGGGCGTCGTCGTTCCGGCGCGGCAGGCGTATTCCCATTCCGCTTCCGTGGGCAGGCGGTAGCCGTCAGCCTCGCGGTTCCACGTCACGGTCCGGTTTTCGCCTTCGCCGCTCATGACATAGGCGGGCGTCAGGTTTTCGGCGAGGCTTCTGGCGTTGCAGTAGGCCACGGCGTCGTTCCAGCTGACGTTTTCCACGGGCAGATCGTCTCCCCGGAACTGACAGGGAGGATCGCCCATGAGTTCCCTGTACTCCCTCTGGGTGACCTCGTGCGTTCCCATATAGAAGGCGGAAAGACTGACGCGGTGCTGCATCTCGTCGCTGCCCCGGCGGTTTTCCGAGACCGGACTTCCCATGTCGAAGCTTCCTGCCGGAATGAGAACGAATTCGTCTGCGGCCAGGGCCTGCGCTGCCGACAGCATGACGGTCAGACAAAGGGCTGTTGCGGAAAGGATGTTCATGATCTCTCCTTATCTCGGCGGAGTTAAAAGGTTTGCTCTTCTTGGGCTGCGGCCGGACATGCTGCCGGGGGCTGGGCGTCAGCATGAAGGCATGACCGTCGCTTCCGCGCACGGGAAGAGGACGGCGGAGCCGTCATTGAGGCGTCCGTGCGGAGACCTTGGAGAAAAGAAGCCTTTTCTCTGACTGTCAGAATAGGAAAGAATGGCGGGAACCATAAAGATGTATTCTTGGCAAAAACTTGCCTGATCCT
>CAJJMX010000156.1 GCA_905192935.1 uncultured Mailhella sp. | reverse complement strand
TGTCGTTCAACCGACGGATGGAAATCTATAGGGAGCCTTCGATTCTGTCAAGCATTATTTTTCATTTTTAAACCATGAGGCCAGTTCGGGCGCATGGAGAAGCTCGGAAGCTATCATGTCGTTGCCTGCGGGGCCGGGATGGACGCCGTCGGCAAGGTCCTTGACGTAGCCGCTCTTCAGAAGCGGATGGAAGATGTCCACGAAGGGAACGTCGACGGCGGCGCAGATGGCGGCATAGGCCGAGCAGAGCGCGTCGAGACGCTGGCAGTGCTCCGTGTCCGCAACGGGAGGGGCGCTGACGAGCGCCGTGGTCCCGAAGGTTTTTGCCTTCATGAGGATGTCACGGGCGTTGGCGGCCGATTCTCCCACGGGAATGTTGGGAAAGCCCTTGGGCGCGGCCATATCGACGGTGCCGAAGCAGAAGAGCAGGTAGGAGGGCACGCCGTCCATGGTTCTGGCCTTGAATTCCGTTTCCCAGCGTTCAAGTATCATGCGGCTGGAATTTCTGCGGACGCCCATGTTGTAGAAGGTGTCCGGCGGCACGGAAAGACCGGCTTCCGCAGCCTTGCCGGCCAGACGGGCGACCCAGCCTCCGGCCGGAGCGTCGTTGACGCCGAGGGTGACGGAATCACCGAAAAAATGAAAAATTTTCATGTATCAGTCCTTTGTTGAGTGGTATTGCCGAAAGCGGGAAACCTGGGCGGATGTTCTGTTCCCGGAATTTTCCGGTACCGGATAAGGCACGGTCGGCGCTGTCCGGACGGCCGGAGGAAAAAGCCCTGCGCCCTGCCGGAGGGGGGGCATGACGCATGTTCCGGCACCGCTGTTGCGGCGATTTTTACCATGTTCCCCGATGCCTGCCAAGTCGGCAAGATGAGAATGACGGGACGGGAATGACGGAAGAGCGGAAAAGGACGGAGATTTTCAGGCGCTGTCCGCAATATCGGCGACGTCCCTGTCCGGCGACTTCCGCTCCGGGAAGGCGACTTGAAATGCCTGACGCTTGCTGCTACGTTGCTTGTTTTCAAAGCATATGGAAAAGGCAGGAGGTTCGTCATGGAAGGCGGCAGCGACAAGGATTTGCTCAAGGAACTTGCGGAGTACAGGAACGGGCTTCAGAATCTGCTGGCCGCGGAGGCGGTGAAGGCCGAATTCCTGAAGGATTCGGTGAAGAGCATTCCTGAGCTTGCCGGACTCGTGCGCACGTTTTTCGAGCACTGCATACGGGAGTATCATTCCCTGTATGACCATGTGGAGCCTCTGGCCGTTCTGGGTTCCTGCTGCTTTGCCGGAGCGGCTGCCGCGCATCTTTGGGAAGCCGTTGAGGATGAACTTCTCAAGAGCAATCTGTTCGTGCTGCTTTCCCGTGAGCGGGGCATGAAGTATCTTGATGATACGGCTCTGGAGCTTGCGGGAATGCCCGGAGGCACGCCTGACGGAGATCGCCTGGCCGCATGCATCAAGGGAAACTGGAGCATCATGGCGCTGGCCACCTGGAGCGGAACCGTCAAGGGACGCCCGGCAGAGGAGGCCATGCTGTTTCTTCAGGCAACGGCGCAGGTGCTTTTCATTCTCGGCGAGGCCGTTGTTCTGGCCCGAAAGGAGAAGTAGCATGATGAAGGAGACGGCTGCGGCGCTGCTGCGCGCCGGTGTGGACAAGCTTTTGAAGAGCGACGCCGTCATGGGCGCTCTGCGGCGTCATGCGGGGCGCTATGCGGATATTCTGGACCTGGGATGCACGGGCGGAGGCATAACGCTCATGGTACGTCCCCTGGGATTTTCCGAGGATGTGTGCATCGTGCTGAGTCGTGCCGAGGTGGATGAGAACGGGGCCTGGATCCGTCCTGTGGAGATTTCTGCGGACCGGGAGAGCGTCGACGCCCTGCTCCGTGATTTCGTGCAGGGAAAGAAATTTCCTCTGCCTTCCATGGCCCGGCCCTTTGCGGGAATGCTGAAAAGGCTGCTTTCGGACTGACCCGGCTTTTCGCGGAAAGTCGTGTCGCCGGGCTGAGAGAACGGAAGGACTGCTTTTTTTGCCGTCGCAGAAAGAGCGGGACTGTCG
Source organism: uncultured Mailhella sp. (assembly GCA_905192935.1). GTDB lineage: Bacteria > Desulfobacterota > Desulfovibrionia > Desulfovibrionales > Desulfovibrionaceae > Mailhella. Next base: position 2,473 of record CAJJMX010000156.1, on the reverse strand, counting down.
GACGGCCTGAGCTGCACCGTGCCGCTCAGGGAAAAGACGACGGCTCTTCATGAGCAGGGCACGGGCCTGACGACCGTGTCCGTCTTCGAGACGGCGCTGTGCAAGGAATCTGGCCCCAGCCGGAGAGGCATGGGGGAAGACTTCCGCGCAAAGGCTCTTCCGGCTTCGGCGTCAGCGGATGATGATGGCGATGGTCCTGGGATCCTGCTGCGTGACTTCACAATGCTCCGGCTCCCGGAGCAGCGGAAAGGTGATGACGGTGTTGTCCTTCCCGGAAGAGATCTTCATTTCCCTGATGAGCTCGTTGTCAGGATGCTTGTCGTAGACTCTCCATCGTCCGGGCATGATGACTTCATAGCGCAGAGGGTCGTGCTGCAGACTGCCTTCGGCCGTAAGCTTCGTCCCTTCACCGGCAATGCGCAGTTCCATGGAATGTTTGCCTTTTGTCAGGGAGCTCCAGGTTTTTTTGAGCCGGCTGTCCGAAGCTGAGGCGGCAGTGGCGGACGGCGTTGAGGATGCGTTCCGCCCGTTTTCGGCAAGAACCGTGTCCGAGGCCGGAGAGGGGGCCGCGGCGGTCTTTTTTTCTTCTGAAGCCTTTTTTTCATCGGCGGCCGTCCGGCTTTCCTCTGAAGCGGCAGGTTCACCGCTTTCTTCACGCGCCTCCGGGCCTGCGGCGGAAACAGGTCCTTCGGGCGCCTGAGCGGGGGGCTGCAGCGCCTTCGTCTCGGCGGGCTTCGGCTGCAAGGATGCTGCGGGCTCCGGCTGAGGGGCGCTGCTGCCGTCTGACATGGCGGGGGAGGGCGGTGTCAGGTAGGCTATGTCCGCCATGGCGCCGCTTACGCTTTTCTGCGGCTGTTCGTCGATGTTGCACAGCGCTTCGGCGGGATAATCACAGAAGTTCTCGATGCGGATGCGCGAGGCTTCCAGAGAGGCCTTGAGTTCCTGATTCTGACGTTCAAGTCTTTTTCCTTCTTCCCAGGACTTCGGAAACAGCCATGAGCCGCAGCCGACGGCAAGTACGAGAGCGGTGACGCTTGCTCCGACAAGAGTGATGAAAAGCCTGTTCATAATGGATTTCCGTTATCGTCCCGGGAAAGGACAGCCATATTATTTGTTTCTGTCCGGTGCCCGATGCGGCACCATCGTATTTTGTTGGGCATTTCTATGCTCGGCCACCTGCTTCAGGTATTCCCTAGTCTCGGGAAACGGCGGAACGCCGCCGTATTTTATCACGTTGGCCGGACCGGCATTGTAGGCCGCAAGCGCCAGATCCAGTGAACCGAAACGGTCGAGCTGACGGCGCAGATAGGCGCTGCCTGCCATGACGTTGGCTTCGGCGTCATACGGATCGTCGAGTCCGAGTTCCTTCTGGGTCTCCGGCATGATCTGCATGGCACCGCGTGCCCCCTTGGGTGAGACGGCGTCTGCCTGAAAGGCCGATTCCGTACGTATGATGGCGGCAATGAGCGATTCCGGCAGATGATAGGTTTCGGCCGCCTTGCGGATGATGCGTCGCCATTCTTCAGGAGCCGTGTATGAGCTTCCGTCATGCATGGCTCCGGCAAGCTCCGGGGTGATCATGGGGCGGGGCATGGCGAGGAATCTGGCGGAAGGCGAAAGGCTCGAGACGTCCATGCTTTCGATGAGAAACTCATGAGTCTGCCTTCTGTCCAGAATGTTGGTTTCCGTGACGCTGACCTCTTCGGAAAGGATGCGTCCGGCATGCGCGCCTGCCGGAAAAAGAAGAGGCAGCACGGGGATGCCGACAAGAAGGGACGCGGTCAGAAGACGCGGAAGAAATGTTCGAAAGCTCGGGGCGGACACGGAGTTATTCCTGTTCGGGCAGAGAGAAATAAACGTCGATGCGGTTGGTGTCATCTTCCCGTGAGTAGGCCTGATGCCTGGTGACGCTGCGTATGAGATAGATGCCAAGCCCTCCTATGGGACGGCTTTCCGCATCCAGGGAAATGTCCGGATCGGGGACTTCGGCAAAGGGATTGAAGGGGGCGCCCCAGTCCTTGACGGAAAAGCAGAGCATGTCTTCACCGTCGAAGAATACTTCACGCAGCGCTATTTCCGCATTGCCCGTGGTGCCTTCCGGATAGGCATAGCTGAAGACGTTGACCAGCAGTTCTTCCGTGACGAGCTCGACATTGAGCAGGGCGGGGAGAAAGCGGGGTGGAATGTTTTCGGAAAGAAAACTGTTGACGGCGGCGAGCTGTTCCAGTCGTGCAGGAACATGGAGCTGTGGCATGGAAGCCTCCTGCGGCATGGAGAAAGGCGAAGCTTATGCTTCCCTCCCTTCTTTGTTCTGACAAGCTTGGACGGTTGCGGCCGGGCGACGCGGCCCCCGGCCCGGTTCCGCGGCGTTTTTCAGCGCATGCCGGCAAGGGCTTCGTCAAGGCTGGGATACACCTTGAGGATGGAGGTGAAGCCGGACAGCTTGAACATGTCCGCCACCATGTCCTGCATG
>CAJJMX010000155.1 GCA_905192935.1 uncultured Mailhella sp. | reverse complement strand
ATAGCGGATGTCCTCGCGGTAGTCCACGGAAGCGACCCACAGACGCAGAAGTTCCGCGCCGTACTTGTCGATGACTTCCTGAGGAGCCACCACGTTGCCCACGGACTTGGACATCTTGCGGCCGGTGCCGTCCACCACGTAGCCGTGGGTGAGCACGGCCTTGTAGGGCGGAATGTCGCGGGTACCCACGGACACCAGCAGGGAGCTGTGGAACCAGCCGCGGTGCTGGTCGGAGCCTTCAAGATAGAGATCGGCGGGCACGCGGCCTTCGGGACGCTTTTCCATGACCGCGGCAAAGCTGGTGCCGGAGTCGAACCACACGTCGAGAATGTCGTCTTCCTTCTCCCAGTGCTTTCCGCCGCAGTGCGGGCAGGTAAGGCCTTCGGGAGCGATCTCGGAGACGTCGTGTTCATACCAGTAGTCGCAGCCCGTGGGATGCGAGGCAAAGCGCGAGGCGATCTCGCGCATCCAGGCGGGATCGTTCCACACCTCGCCGCAGTCCTTGCAGATGAGGGCGAGGATGGGCACGCCCCACATTCTCTGGCGGGAAATGCACCAGTCGGGACGCGATTCCACCATGTTGTAGATGCGGCCCTGCCCCCAGGAGGGGATCCACTTCACCTTGTTCTTGATGGCGTCGAGCGCCTTGGCGCGCAGGTCGTTGGGTTCCATGCCGATGAACCACTGGGTGGTGGCACGGAAGATGACGGGATTCTTGCAGCGCCAGCAGCAGGGATAGGAATGGGTGATGTCCTGACGGGCCAGCAGATGACCGAGTTCCTGCACCTTGGCGATGACGGCGGGGTTGGCGTCGAACACCTGCATCCCGGCGAAGAACTCCACGGAAGGCAGGAAGCGGCCCTCGTCGTCGAGGGGGGAATACACGTCGAGGCCGTACTTCATGCCCACTTCGTAGTCCTCGCGGCCGTGGCCGGGGGCGGTGTGAACGCAGCCCGTACCGGCGTCGAGGGTGACGTGCTCGCCGTTGATGATGAGCGAGGGACGGTCGATGAAGGGATGACGGGCCTCAAGACGGTCCAGCTTGTCGCCGGTGGTCTCGCCGACGACGGCGTAGTCGGTCCAGCCGAAGGTTTTCGCGCAGCCTTCCACGAGCTCGGAAGCGAGAATGTACTGACTGCCGCCGGTCTCCACGAGGGAGTAGCGGAATTCGGGATGCACGCAGACGGCCAGGTTGCTCGGCAGCGTCCAGGGAGTGGTGGTCCATATGACGATGTAGGCGCGGGACACATCGGCATTCGGGAACACTTCGGTGAGCTTCGGATCAGGCAGAGGGAAGCGCACATAGATGGAAGGCGAGGAAAGATCGCGGTATTCCACTTCGGCTTCGGCAAGAGCGGTCTTGCAGTGGCAGCACCAGTAGATGGGCTTCTTGCTGCGCACCACGCCGCCTCTTTCCACGAAGGTGGCGAGTTCCGCGGCGGTCACGGCCTCATAGGCCGGATCCATGGACATGTAAGGATGCTCCCAGTCGCCGAGCACGCCGAGACGCTTGAATTCCTTGCGCTGGATGTCGAGGAACTTCTGCGCGTACTGGCGGCAGCGCTTGCGGATGACGTGGGCGGGCAGATCCTTCTTCTTGTCGCCGAGCTCAAGCTCCACGTTGTGCTCGATGGGCAGACCGTGGCAGTCCCAGCCGGGAATGTAGCCGGTCTTCCAGCCCATGAGGTTGCGGGACTTGATGATCATGTCCTTGAGGATCTTGTTCAGCGCCGTACCGAGGTGGATGTGTCCGTTGGCATAGGGCGGGCCGTCGTGCAGCACGAAGCTGCCGCGCGATCCGGAAGCGTCCTGCATAAGCTGGAACACATTGTTCTCTTCCCAGAATTTCAGCATTTCCGGTTCCTTCTGAACCAGATTCGCCTTCATGGGAAAACCGGTGACAGGCAAATTCAGCGTTTTCTTATATTCAGCCATCAGGCCTTCCTCCGGGCGCGGAAGTGCGCCATGGTATTTCTTGCGGGGCATGCGGTCAGAGACCGCTCTCCGAAAGCAGTCGAAAAAGGTATGTTTTCCCGCGTCGGGAGGAAATGTCAAGCCCAATTTCCGCCGAAGCCGCTCCGGACAGGGACGTGCCCGCGGCGCCGGCTCTTTCCGGGAAAATATCATCCCGATTTTTGCCGCCGCATGGTAACCCGCTGGCAGACAACGAAAAAACAGGGAGCGCCCCATGACTCTGGAAGAAACAGGACGGCTCATGTTCCGTATTCTGCACGTCGCGACCGCGGCTTCATGGCTCGGAAGCGTGCTGTGCGTGCTCGTGCTTCTCCATGAGGCTCCGCTCTCCGGGGAAGACGATCTTTTCGGACTGCTGCGGGCGGCCGCCATCATAAGTCAGCGCGTACTCGTGCCTGCGGGAGCCTTCGGCACCATCTTCACGGGTCTGGCGCTTCTGCTCGGCGCGAAGAAGCGGGAACGCCTGAAGCCGTGGACGCTCTGCAACATCGCTGCGGCCCTGCTCATGATGACGGGCATTCTCATCCTCTCGCCGTGGGCGGGCGAGGAGCTCGACGCCGCGGGCCGGACGGGCATGGCCGTCTATGCGCAGCCGGACATGGCCAGGCGGCATGTCTGGCGTGAAGTCTTCGGCATTGCCTGCGCCCTCCTTCTTTTTTTCTGCTTCGCCCTTGCCCTTGTCCGCAGGACCGGGCGCGTCAGCTTCCCTGCGAGAGCATCCGGCGCAGATACCAGGAAAGCGAACAGAGCGTGAAGGAGCGCAAGTCGTGCTCCTCCTGCGTCCATCCGGCAAGCCATGACGTCTTTCCCTTCACGTTCACGAGAAAGGGCACATGCCTGCCGTTTTCCTTCAGGCCGGAAGGATAGGGAACGTCGCTGCCGTGATCGCCCCAGAGCACGAAGAGCGTCCCCTCCGGCAGGCGGGCATAGAACGAGGCGAGGCAATCGTCCGCATAGTGCAGCGAGGATACGTACCTCGCGAACATTCCCCGGCCGAGGCCGAAGGACGGCAGGGGCTCCATGAAGGGGATATGGCTGCTCATGGTCACCACGAACACCGCCTCTCCCCTGCCCTCTTCCAGATACTTCGCCGCCGCATCCAGCACGTGTTCGTCCGTGATCTGCTCCAGGGCCAGAGCGCTGACCGGATATCCCTCTCCGGAAAGTTCCTCCTTGAAGAAGGTCCGGGCAAAGCCCATGCGCCGGTATGCGCCGCGCAGATTGAAGAGCGTTCCCTCAAGGCCGTGGAACACCGCCGGACGACGGTTCCCGAGAAGCGCCACGACGCTGTCGGGATACTGCGCGATATGGGAATAGTACATGACGTTCTCTTCCGCCACACGGCCGTTCAGAAGCTCGTAGTCGGAATTGGCCGACCCCACCTTGTGCGGAGCAAAGGCCCGAAGCAGCAGCGACGAAGGCAGAAGGGAATGAAGAAAGGGCATGACCTCATGACCTCGGAAGCTCATGGAAAGCGCGGCATAGTCGAGGCTTTCCACCTGGATCATGGCCACGGGCCCGTAACCGGCTGGAAGCGGATATCCGCACCACAAGTCGCCGGCCCCCTCCCTATGCGCTGCACGAAAAAGCACGTCAGGGTCCTCGCATCTTTTTTCGGCATGCACGAGGCTCAGATCCCTGTACGCGCCGCCTGTCCACTCTCCGGCCCATGTGGCGAGATACCCCAGCCGACGCACGGACTCCTTCGTCCCTTCCTGACTGCGGCGGTCAAACGTCGTCTTGTGAGGGCCCTCGCCGGTCCACAGACTGAGCATGCCCGATCTGCCGTGCTCCTGAAACACCGTGACGGCCACAAGCATGAGACAGAGCGGCACCACGACGGCCCGCAAAAAACGGGGCGCGGCCGCAGCTCCCGCCGAAAGGCGGAGCAGAACGAGCTGCACTCCGAGAACAAGGGCAATCCCGAAAACAATGCCCGGCCTGATGAAAATGAAGACGGAGCCGCCGAGCGTGGAAAGGCCCTGCATGGAATGGTACATGGCCGAGAGCGTGAGCGTGTTGTAGAAGAAGGCGGCATAGTGCAGAATGACGGCATCCGCCAGACTCTGGAGCACCAGAAAGACAAGATATGCCCTTCGGGAAAGCATCACGAGACAAAGCGGCACAAGAAAGTCCACCATGAGAAGAGACGGCGTGGCCGTACTCTGCAGACTCTCCGCCGTCATCATATGATGGATGGAATACGTCTGCACCAGAAACGATTCCAGACCGCTGACGACAACCGAAAGCAGCGTCAGAACAAGAGCCGTCCCTTTAAAGGACGCGGCAGCCAACGACATTCTCATGGTTCCTCCGACGAATTTCTCCATCTTCGGACCTGGGAAACATTACGTCAACCACTGAGAATACAAAGAATAATTCATCACCGAGAGAAGTCTTCATCCTTTGCCGGACGCCTTTTTTCCCCTCCTTTTTCTCCGCCGGGGCTTCGACGCACGGACAAGGAGCGCTCCCGGGAGAGCGGAAGCGACCGAAGCTCTGCTGACAGCCTGAAAACATCATGCGGGCAACGGATATCCCCGCATCTTTCCCGCCGGGAAA
>CAJJMX010000154.1 GCA_905192935.1 uncultured Mailhella sp. | reverse complement strand
CCGGAACTTGCCGACCGCAAGGAAATAAACACCATCCTCGACCTGCTCGAACACTGCGAGGAAGGCGCGGAAAAGGTGCGTCAGATGCAGAAGCTCGACGTCATCCTCATGCGCATGAAAAATCGCGGCAAGCATTCCGTTGCCATCGACGAGCACGATCCCTATTATGAAAACGTGGTGCGCCGCGTCACGATCCTGAAAAAGGGCCGGCGCTGAACCGACCTTTTCCCCGGGCGCATCCCGCCCGTCACGAACAACAAGGACAACCATGACACCCCAGAAGACAAAGGGCCCCTGCATCCATATCGAGGGCGCCCGTCAGCATAATCTCAAGAACGTCAGCGTGGACATCCCGCGCGACAAGCTCGTGGTCGTGTGCGGCCCTTCAGGCTCGGGCAAGTCCACGCTCGCCTTCGACATCGTCTACGCCGAAGGTCAGCGCCGCTATGTGGAATCGCTTTCCACCTATGCAAGGATGTTCCTGCCCAAGATGGACAAGCCTCTCGTCGACAAGATAGAGGGCCTCTCCCCGGCCATTTCCCTGGAGCAGCAGACCACCGCGCACAACCCCCGCTCCACCGTGGGCACGGTGACGGAGGTCTACGACTTTCTGCGCGTGTTCTTCGCCAGACTCGGCAAGGTGTACTGTCCGCACTGCGGCGCGCCCATCGAGGCCCGCGCCTCGGACGAGATCATTGCCGACATCATGAGCATGCCCGAAGGCGAGCGCATCATGCTCATGGCTCCCCTCGTGGAGCTCCAGAAGGGCACCCATGCCGACAGGTTCAAGAAGCTGCGCGCCGAAGGCTTCGTGCGCGTGCGCATCGCCACGCTCGGCGAGGAGGCGCAGATATATAATCTGGACGAAGTGCCCGCCCTCGACAAGAACAAGAAGCACAGCATAGATCTCGTGGTGGACCGCCTCGTCATCAAGGACGACATGCGCACGCGCCTTGCCGACTCCGTGGAACTCGCGCTGCGCTACGGCAAGGGCCGCGTCATCGTGAGCGTGCCGGGAAAGCCCGACATCATCCATTCCACGGAATCGGTGTGCCCGAAGTGCCATGTGAGCGCGCCCATCCCCTCGCCGCAGCTTTTTTCCTTCAACAGTCCGCAGGGCGCGTGTCCCCAGTGCCTCGGCATAGGCACGGTGGTGGCCTTCGACGAAGGCCTCATCGCCCCGGACGACTCGCTCTCCCTCCGAAAGGGCGCCCTCGCCCCCTTCTCCTCGCCCTACTTCATGGCCAAGATAGGCAAGGCCCTCGAAGCCCTCGGCGAGCGGCAGGGCTTCACCCTGGACACCCCTCTCAGGGACTTTTCCGACAAGGCCAGAAAGGCGCTCTTCAACGGCGAGGCCGGAGGCATCACCCGCACGGGGAGCCTGCGGCGCAACTTCATGGGCGGCACGAGCCTCAACCACGACGAGAACGCGGAGCCTCTTTCCACCTCGCACTGGCCGGGCGTCATGTATCTTCTTGAGCAGCGCATGAAGAGAGGCGACGCCTGGAGCGACATCCTGAGCCGCTACAGCTACGAGGTGGAGTGCCCCACCTGCCACGGCACGCGCCTTCGCAAGGAAGCGCTTTCCGTGCGCGTGAACGGCCTCAACATCGAGGAATTCTGCAATCTTTCCATAGAGCGCGCCCTCGAATGGGTGAAGGGGCTCTCCTTTACCGGACGGCATGCGCTCATCGCCGAGCCGCTCATCAAGGAACTTACCTTCCGTCTCGGCTTCATGGTGAACGTGGGCCTCGAATATCTCACGCTCGGCCGTTCCATGGTCACGCTCTCCGGCGGCGAGGCCCAGCGCATCCGTCTCGCCTCCCAGCTCGGCTCAGGCCTCGTGGGCGTGACGTACGTGCTCGACGAGCCTTCCATCGGTCTGCATCCGCGCGACAACGAGCGGCTCATACGCACCCTGCGCAGCCTTCAGAGCCGCGGCAACACCGTGCTTGTGGTGGAACACGACGAGGCCACCATCTGCGAGGCCGACACCGTGCTCGAAATGGGCCCGGGCTCGGGCTCCCAGGGCGGCGAACTCGTCTTCGCAGGCACGGTGAAGGAGCTCATCAAGAACGCCGACACCCTCACCGCCCGCTACCTGCGCGGCGATCTCACCATTCCCGTGCCGGAGACGAGAAGAACGTCCGACAAGTTCCTCACCCTGCGCGGCGTGACCACCAACAACCTCAAGAACATCGACTGCACCATTCCCCTCGGCGTGCTCACCTGCGTGACCGGCGTCTCGGGCTCGGGCAAGAGCTCTCTTGTCATCGACACGCTCTACCGCCGCGTGGCGCGTCACTGCGGTCTGCGCACCGAGCAGCCCGGCCCCATGAAGGGCATCGAAGGGCTCGATCAGATAGAGCGCATCGTCTCCATAGATCAGACGCCCATCGGCCGCACGCCGCGCTCCAACCCCGCCACCTACACCAAGGTGTTCGACGACATCCGAAAGATCTTCGCCATGACGCCCGACGCCAAGAAGCGCGGCTACACCGCGAGCCGCTTCAGCTTCAACGTGCCCGGCGGCCGCTGCGAGACCTGCAAGGGCGACGGCCAGATACGCGTGGAGATGCACTTTCTGCCCGACATCTTCGTGACCTGCGACGTGTGCAAGGGCCGCCGCTTCAACAGGGAGACGCTGGAAGTGCGCTACAAGGACCTCAACATCTCCGAAGTGCTCGACCTCACCGTGCACGAGGCCCGGGACTTCTTCTCGAGCTATCCGGCCCTCGAGCGCAGACTCGGCGTGCTCGAAGACGTGGGGCTCGGCTACATACGCCTCGGACAGGCGGCCACCACGCTTTCCGGCGGCGAGGCCCAGCGCATCAAGATCTCCCGCGAACTCGGCAAGAAATCCCTGCCGCGCACCCTGTACATTCTCGACGAGCCCACCACGGGCCTGCACATGCACGAAGTGGGCAAGCTCATCAGCGTGCTGCACCGCCTTGTGGACCGCGGCGCCACGGTGGTGGTCATCGAGCACAATACCGACGTCATCCTTGCCGCCGACCACATTCTGGACCTCGGTCCCGGCGGCGGCGAGAACGGCGGCACCATCATCGCCTCCGGCACGCCCGAGGAGATCATGCGGAATCCTGCATCCATCACCGGCGCGTTCCTTGTGGAAGAGCGGAAGAAACGCCGCGACTTTCTGAAGGCCATCCAAAACGAGGAGTGACCATGAAACTGCGTCTCCTTCTTCTTGCGGCGCTTCTTCTGAGCAGCCCCGCGCCCGTGCAGGCGCGACCCGTTTCCGTCGTCCTGTATCCGTCAGGAGCCCTCGTCACGGAAGAGGAGACCTTGCCCGCGGCGCATGACGCCGTTCTCACCCTGCCTGCGGACGCGGATGCGGAGAGCCTGTCCGTCACCCTGTCCTCGGGAACGGTGCTGGAATCGCGCCTCCGCACGGAACACGCGCCCTCCCCGGCCATGAAGGCGCTGCAAAAGGAGCTTGAAGAGGTGCGTGCCTCTCTCTCCCGCGCGGCTGCCGAGCGCGAAAGCGTTTCCCTGGAGCGTCTCTTCTGGGCCGATCCGCCCGTGACCGTCGCTTCCGGGGACGCGGAGGCTCTGAAGAGGCAGGCGCAGGAAACGCAGCGCCGCCTTGCGGAGCTTGCGCAGCGGGACACGGAGCTGGACGCCCGGGAAAGGGCGCTGGAAAGGAACGTGCGCGCGCTCGAGGCGCGCATGGAGGACCTGGGCAGGAACAACGACGCCGTGCAGACATGCACGCTCGTCATCGACGGCAAGGGACCGGTCACGGCGCGCTGGACGTATGTCCTGCCCGGCGCTTCCTGGCAGCCTGTCTATCGCGTGGATGCCGGGGAGAGGCGCGGCACGGTGCGCATCAGCATGAACGCCGTCCTTTCTCAACGCAGCGGCGAAGACTGGAAGGACGTGGACGTGACGCTCTCCTCCGCCGAAGATCTGCACAGCGTGGAGCCTCCCGCGCTGCCCGTCTGGACGGAAGGCGAGGCGCGACCCGTTCTGCGCTCCGCCAATCTCATGGCCGCAAAAGCTGCGGACGCGAAAAGCGCCGTGAGCGTGCAGAGCCATGCCGCCGGTCTCTGCTGGTCCCTCGGACGCATGGACGTGCCTGCCGAAGGAAGGATCACGCGTCCTATCGCCGTCCATGAACTTCCGGCCGCCTTCTGCCGCGTCCTGCGGCCTCTTCAGGACGACCGGGCCTACGTGGCGGCCGTTCTCACCGGGGAAACGCCGCCGCTTCTGCCTTCGGGACAGGCCGTCTTCTCCATCGACGGCAGGGAAAACGCGCGCGGCCTCTTCCGTCTGGACGAGGGCGGAAAGGAGATCTTCTTCGGCGTGGACCAGCTCGTCACCGCAAGGACCAGACAGCTTCCCGCGAAGGAGACCGACCTTCCCTCCGACGTGAAGGCCAGAATGTGGCACTGGAGAACGGACATCACGAGCGGCCACGACAAGGCCGTGTCCGTGCGCGTGGAAGCTCCTGCGCCCGTCCTTCGCGACGCGCGCATGACCGTAAAGACAAAAAGCCGTCCCGTCGCCGAGTTCAACGAGG
>CAJJMX010000153.1 GCA_905192935.1 uncultured Mailhella sp. | reverse complement strand
GCTTATTGCCGAAGCCTGCACGCATGTTCCCCTGTCCGAAGACATCGGCCGGGAAAAGATTCCGAACAGGCTGCGGGCCCGCTTCGGGGATACGATTGAAATCAAGGTGGTGAGCGGTACGGATTTTCCGGACGATCTTGCTTCGTATGATCTCATCATTCACTGCGGAGCCTGCATGTTCAATCGCACCTACATGCTCTCCCGCATAGAAAAGGCCAGGGCGCAGGGCGTGCCCATATGCAACTACGGCGTGACGCTGGCCAAGCTTACGGGCATTCTCGACAAGGTCGTGCATGCCTGAGACCGTTTCCGGCCGGCAGGATGAAGAAGTGCCTGCCGTGACTCCGGAACTTTGACCGGTATCAGCCGCCTTCGCCGGGACTTTTGAAGCGGCGCTTCCTTTCCGCGGGAATGGAATCCGGGGAAAAGGATTTTTCCTCAAAAAACAGGAAAGAAAATGCTTGCCTTTTGGAAAAGGTCCGGCTATATTTCCCTTCGTTGTCGGGATGTGGCTCAGTTTGGTAGAGTACAGCGTTCGGGACGCTGGGGTCGCTGGTTCAAATCCTGCCATCCCGACCAGTAGGAAAACAGGCCTCCGAGTTATGCTCGGAGGCTTTTTTCGTTTAACATCTCCGACCGTTTCAGGAGCCGTAGGTATCCGGGGCCGTTGATCGGCTGCGGCTGAACAGACAGACTGAAAAGGTGCGGCTTTTGCAGGGCACTTTCATTGGCGCAAAAGCTCACGGTCCGGGAAGAGCCCGGCGCTGCTTCCGTGATCGCCGCACATGCCGTATGACCCGGCATGCGGCTTTGCCGTTGGAGCATGTCGACCGGGGAGGGACCAGCCTGTCGTATTCCGGCGGGGCGGGATTACCAGTATCGGTGAGGAGGCGGCGGAGGCGGCGGACGGTGGCCCTTGGGACGGGGGTGTTTTTTGCCGGGCTTCGGCTTGCGATGGCCCGGCGGCGGGGGAGGAACGACGCATCCCGACAAGGCGGCAGCCGTGCCGACGGTCAGAATGCTTACAAGTGTGCGGAGGAAGAAGCGTCTGGTGGCGATCATGGTGGTTCCTCTGATTTTGTAATGCATCAATTTTATTGAGACTATGGTTTTGATTAGCATAGCTGGGACAGTTGTCAATCACTTCTTCCCGTACGGTCTGCCTGCTGCGGGGCTTTAAATACGGACACAGACCCGGACGAGGTTTCATGAAAGAAGCCTGAAAGTCCGTCGGGATTTTCTGATGTTTTTATGATCGGCCCGTACCCTTCTAGGGAAAGAGACGTTGTGCGGCACGGAGCGGTTCATGGGAGCTTTCGGAAAAAGAGTTCGTCATACGATTCCATCTTTTGGAAAATAGCTGCATGAGCTCTTACGGCGTTGCATGTGGCCGGGAAAACAGTACCTGTGCATGTACGGGCAACGACCTTGTATACAGAATTATTTCAGAATATTTGATGGGCTGTTCCTCCCCGCAGGAGAACATGGCGTCTGAAAACCTTGCGCTGCACTGCGTATTGCCATGTCTTAAGTCCGGGAGAAGTCGTCTCCGGGGGCGATATCTTTGGAAGATGGCGCCGTAATATTCGGAACGGCGGACAATCGTCAGTGATGGAGAAAAAACGGTGGGGCGTTTTTTCTGCCGACGTACGTTTTCAGCATCCAGAGCATGTTGAAAGGCCCGCATCCGGAAGAAGGCGTGTCTTCCGGTACGGGCCTTGAAAACGGCAGGGGCATGATCTTCCGTGAAGAGGAAAGGTCATGCCCGGATTTTTTACAGCCAGCTCGGCTTCTTGTCGGACAGCGTGGCGTCGCTCATGGTGAAGCCTTCAAGGCTTCCGGCTTTTACCTGTACGCATATGAAGCGGATGGGGCTGTCTGCCGCGGCAATGATGCAGCGCTCGGCTTCAGGGTCAATGCGGAAGCAGTCTCCGGCCTTCAGCGTTGTTTCGTCTCCGTCGACATACAGCTTTCCTGCGCCTTCAAGAACAAGGTAGATCTCTTCGTTCTGCTTGTGGGCATGAACAAAGGGCACGGAAACGCCCGCAGGCAGCAGATTGACGGAGATTTCCGCACCGGAGAGGTCGAGAAGATCGTGCAGTTCGTTCCTGGCCGCAGAAAGATCAATGGAAGCGAGTTTGCAGTTTGCCATGATATGACTCCTTTTTTATTCGATATCAAACTAACTGATTAAAAAAACGGACGACGTTCCTGTACGTCCTGATCGTACGCATCAGCGATCCGTTTTTAATGTTTCTGGTCTGCTCGGGGCGGTCCGAGCGGAAGAGCCGGCCGGAATTTCAGGCCTCGTCCACGCACTTTTTCAAGAGACGCTCCAGTTCCTGCGCTTCATCCTCCGTAAGCCTGGACAGGATGATCCGCTGCAGTCCTTCGGAAATGCTTTCAAAGGCCGGTCTGAGCTGACGGCCCTTGTCGGTAAGGCGGACTTTGACTCCTCGGGAGTCCTCGGGGTCCGGAATGCGTTCCACATAGCCGTGCTTCTCGAGCTTGGTCACCAGCGCCGTCACCGTGGATTTGGTCCTGTGGGCATGCAGGGCAAGATCGCTCATATTGAGCGATTCACAGGCCAGAAGCTGCGCAAGGATGTCGCCGTGACTCGGGGCGATGTCGTGCAGACCGACCTTGGCCAGTTCATCAAGAATGAAGGCATTGCCGGCTTCACGAAGACGGCTTGCATAGTTGAGTATGGGTTGATGTTTCATGAAATGAATTTTTAGTTTGATATCGAATTTATGTCAAGAAAAAAATGGATCACGGCCCTCTGGTTCTGGCCGTGATCCCAGGTCTCCGGTAGTCTGTGAGGAGGCAGCAGACCGGACCCGCAACATGTCATGCCCGTAAGGGAAGACGGAGAGGCTACTGCTTGTTTCTGTTCTGCAGGCGGTCCCGAAGGATGATGGCCAGAAGGTTCATGCCCACCACAAGGAAGATGAGCATGAGGGCCGTGCCGTACTGCAGGGGGAGGGTCTTTTCGATCTCCGTTCCGGACGTGGCAAGGATGTACATATGGTAGGGAAGGGACATGACCGGGCTCAGGAAGGAGTCGGGCATATGCGGGGTGAAGTAGACGGCGGCCGTGAACATGATGGCGCCGGTTTCACCGGCGGCGCGGGCAAGTCCGAGGATGCATCCTGTGAGCATGCCGGGGAAGGCGGCGGGAATGATCACGCGCAGTATGGTCTGGATTTTTGTGGCGCCCATGGCGAAGGATGCCTCCCGCCAGGAATCGGGCACGCGTCTCAGCGATTCTTCGGCCGTATTGATGATGATGGGAAGGGTAAGTATGGCCAGCGTGAGAATACCGGAAATGAGGCTTACGCCGAGTCCCAGGAAGGTGACGAAGAAGGAGAGGCCGAAGAGGCCGAAGACGATGGAAGGCACACCGGCGAGGTTGTTGATGCCGAATCGTATGTAGTAGGTAAGGCGGGAATGACGGCTGTATTCATGCAGATAAACGGCCGTGGCCACGCCTATGGGAAAAACGATGACCATGGAGCCGAAAGCCAGAAGGAAGGTTCCCACGATGCAGGGCATGATGCCGCCTTCCGTCATCATTTTCCTGGGATATTCCGTAAGGAATTCCCAGGAAAGCGCGGAAAAGCCGTTGACGGCGAGATAGAGGCACACACCGGAAAGTGCCAGTACGTTTATGGCTGCCGAGGCGTGCAGCAGTCCGAACATCAGGGACTGAAGACGCATGCGGAACTGGTTGCGCGTTGCGGTATTCATGTATTTTCTCTCAAGCGTTTGCATGACGGCTTCTTGTCGGAGAGTCAGCATCCGATGCCGGAGTTTTTCTTTTCAGCGATGCGGAAGGCCGTGGCGTTGAAAATGAGGGTAAAGATGATGAGGACGATGCCGGTGGCGAACAGCGCGTAATAGTGTTCGCTGTGGAAGGGAGCCTCGGCCATTTCCGCGGCGATGGACGCGGGGATGGGGCGCACGGAGTCGAACAGGGAGGTGGGGATGACGGCAGCGCCGCCGGCCACCATGAGAACGACCATGGTTTCACCTATGGAGCGGGACATTCCGAGCATGACGGCCGTGCCGATGCCGGAGCTTGCCGCCGGAAGAACGACGCGGGTCAGCGTTTCCCATTTCGTGGCGCCGAGGGAGAGGGAAGCCTCACGCAGCTCTCTCGGGACGGAATATATGGCGTCCTCGGCAACGGAGCAGATGATGGGAACGCTCATGAAGGCCAGCATGAGTCCGGCGTTGAGCAGGTTGAGTCCCGTGGAGGCTCCGAGATAGTCCTGCAGGAAGGGGGCGACCACCACCATGCCGAAGAATCCTATGACCACGGAGGGCAGGGCGGCCAGAAGTTCGACAAACGGCTTGACGATTCGTCTCATGCCGGGCTTTGCCACTTCGGAAAGATAGATGGCCGTGGCCACACCGAGAGGCACGGCAATGACGGTGGCAAGCGCCATGACCGTAAGAGAGCCCACGATCAGCGGCAGGATGCCGAATTCCATGGGATCGTCGGTAGGATACCAGTTCAGGCCGAAAAGAAAGTCGGTGAGCGGATAGTCCTTGAAGAAGGGAAGGCCGTCCACCAGCAGAAAGAGAACTATGCCCGCCAT
>CAJJMX010000152.1 GCA_905192935.1 uncultured Mailhella sp. | reverse complement strand
GCGGCATCATGTCGCTTATGGCAAGTCACGTCTTAGGAGAGCTCTTTTCGATGGCCTCCATGACGGCGACCTCTCTCGGCGGCATGATCTTTCTGACGTTTTTTACCAGCGTTCTCGGCTACATCTGCTATTACTGGCTGCTTAAAAACACCCGGACCATGGTGGCCGTGTCCTTTGCCTACATCGATCCGGTCATAGCCGTGGCCCTGGGCGCGATGTTCGGCGGGGAGTCGCTTTCCGCCGTCGTCGTCATTTCCTGCGTGCTGATCGTGGGCTCGGTGATTTTCGGACTCCATGAGGGGAGTCCGGTCCCGAAACGTGCGGTCCGGTAGGTAAATGTCCTCCTGCCTCAGGGTTGCGGACATTATCCCCTGTTTGCGCGGCCCCGGCAAAAGGTGTTGCGGCAGGCACTGCATGGCCTGCCGCAGCGCTTCCTTTCATGGCGAGGGAGAGTGTCGGACGCTTTGTCCGGCAGTCGTCATGATGAAAAAGGCCCCCGTGCGGGCAGAACCTGCCTCTGCGTCCGCATGGGGGCCTTTGTTCGGAAGGGCATGCCGCAAGGACATGCCCCGAGCTTTTGGAGAAAAGCTGCGGCCGATGACGCAGCTTCCGGGTCATCAGAAGATGCCGTGCACCTGACCGGTCTCGGTATCCACGTCCACGCGACGGAAGGCGGGGTTGGAGCCGGTGCCGGGCATGAGCGATATCTTGCCGGAGACGGGAACCACGAGGCCCGCGCCGCCGTAGAGCAGCACGTCGCGGATCTTGAGACGCCAGCCGGAAGGCTCGCCCTTGAGATCGGGATTGTCGGAAAGGGAGTACTGCGTCTTCACCATGCACACGCCGAGCTCGGAGGCGTCGGGACGCGCCTGCATTTCGGCAAGACGGCTTTCGGCTTCGGGGCTGTAGTCCACGCCGTCCGCGCCGTACACGTCGCGGGCGATCTTTTCGATGCGGTCCTTGAACGGAGCGTTCCAGTCGTAAAGAGGACGGAAGTCGGTCTTTTCGTTGCAGGCGTCCATGACGGCGTCGGCCAGCTCGAGAGCGCCTTCTCCGCCGTGTTCCCAGTGGGTGGAAACGGCCACGCGCGCGCCTTCGGCTTCGCAGATCTCACGGATGCGGGCGATTTCCGCGGGCGTGTCGGTGACGAAGGCGTTGATGCACACCACGGGCGAAGTGCCGGATTTCTTGATGGTGCGGATATGATGCAGAAGGTTGCAGCAGCCTTTTTCCACGAAGCCCACGTTTTCCTGACGGTATTCTTCGGGCAGGGCGCGTCCGGGACGGGGCAGGGGCGCGCCGCCGTGACTCTTGAGGGCGCGCACGGTGGCCACGAGCACGGCCGCGTCGGGGGCAAGGCCGCTGTAGTGGCACTTCAGGTTCCAGAATTTTTCATAGCCGATGTCCGCGCCGAAGCCGGATTCCGTGACATGGTATTCGGAGAGCTTGAGACCGAGTCTGTCGGCAATGACGGAGCTCTGACCGAGGGCGATGTTGGCAAAGGGACCGGCATGCACGAAGACGGGCTGTCCTTCGATGGTCTGGATGAGGTTGGGCTTGATGGCGTCTATCATCCAGGCGGCCATGGCTCCGGCGACCTGAAGATCTTCGGTGGTCACGGGCTTGCCCGCGCGGTCGTAGGCCACGATGATGCGGCCGAGTCTCTCACGCATGTCCTTGAGGTCGCGGGCCACGGAAAGGATGGCCATGACTTCGGAGGACACGGAAATGTCGAAATGCGAGGTCATCATGAAGCCGTCGGACTTGCCGCCCATGCCGATGACCACGTTGCGCAGGGCCTGGCAGCAGAAGTCGATGACCCAGTTCATGCGCACGTTGGTGGGGTCGATGTTCAGACGGGGCTGACCGGAAAGACGGAGAAGCTTTTCGTCGTCGTAGTTGCGCTCGTGCTGCATCCTGGCGGTAAGCGCCACCATGGCCAGGTTGTGGGCGTTGGTCACGGCGTTGATGTCGCCGGTGAAGCCGAGGGAATACTGCGTCAGGGGAATGCACTGGGAAAGGCCGCCGCCCGCCGCGGAACCCTTGGTGCCCATGGTGGGACCGCCGGAGGGCTGACGGATGGCCGCGGAGACCTTCCGGCCGCGCTTTGCAAGGCCCTGCACGAGGCCGATGGTGGTGGTGGACTTGCCTTCTCCGAAGGGAGTCGGAGTGATGGCCGTCACGTCGACATATTTACCGTCGGGACGGTCCGCCAGACGGGAAAGCACGGACTGATAGTCCACCTTGCCCATGACGTGCCCGTAGGGCAGCAGTTCCTTGTCTTCAAGGCCCAGTTCTCTGCCGATCTGGTAAATGTCTTTCATGCGGGATTCCGCGTCCTGGGCGATTTCCCAGTCCGCGTGCTGCTTGGGATCCAGAGCCATTGTCCGTTCTCCTTGTGGTTGGGGGTTCGTCTGTGGTTATACGGCGTGGCGTCGTTTAGCTCAAGCTGTTTTTCTTTTGCCGCATCCGGGAGAAAAGGTCGGCAAAGTCCTGCGGCAGCGGCTTTTCGGGCCTGTCGTGCTCCATTTTTGCATCGGCTCCGCAAGAGGCTGAGGCATGAGCCGAAGGGCGCGGGGGACGTGTGTTCCGGTTGCCAGTGCCCGGCCGCAGGCGTATGAATTCGGAAACCGCAAGGGGGAATTATGAGAGAAAGTACGCTTCACCTGCTGGAAGAAATGCAGGTCAATGAAAAGACGGACAGCGAGATCTACACCAGGCTTGCAAGGCGCGTGGGCGGCGAGAACGGCGAGGTGCTCCGCCGCATGGCCGCCGATGAGGCGAGACACTGCGAGGTGTGGGGCCGCTATACCGGAAAGAAGGCGGAAGCCCGGCGCGTCAAGGTGTTTTTTTACAGCCTGATGGGCTGGATCTTCGGACTGACCTTCGTCATCAACCTGCTGGAATCCGGCGAGAACGGCGCGGGCAACCGCTATGCCGCCCTTGTGGAGGACGTGCCCGAGGCTAAGGGCATCATGGAGGAAGAAGAGGTCCATGAACGCCGTCTGGCCGAAATGGTGGACGAGGAGCGGCTCAAGTACATAGGCAGCATGGTGCTCGGTCTCAACGATGCGCTTGTGGAGCTTACCGGCGCGCTTGCGGGCTTCACGCTTGCGCTCGGCAGCAACGAGACCGTGGGCCTTGCGGGCTTCATCACCGGCGTTTCGGCCACGCTTTCCATGGCAGCTTCCGAATATCTCTCCAAAAAGGCGGAGCCCGGGGAAAAGCATCCGCTCAAGGCCGCCGTGTATACCGGCATCGCCTACATGATCACGGTGGCTCTGCTTCTTCTGCCCTACGGCGTGTTCTCGTCGCCGTATCTTGCGCTGATATTCTGCCTGTTCAACGCGGCCTGCATCATCTGTCTGTTCACGTTCTTCGTCGCCGTGGTGCGGCGCGAACCCTTCCGTCCGCAGTTTCTGGAAATGCTTTCCATAAGCTTCGGCGTGGCGGCGATCTCCTTCTTCATCGGCTGGGCCGCCAAGACCTGGATGGGCATAGACATGTAGGACATGTAGTCTGATGCCGGCAAAGACGTAGGAGGCGGGGCCCTGGCCCCGCCTTTTTTCATGGGAAAAGCCGGGAGCAGATTGCCGGAAAGGGCCCGTTTCGGGGTGAGGGCGTAATACCCCGGCCACGGGAAGGAGGTCTGCGGAGCCTCTTATGTCCTTTCGGCGGAGAAAATATTGGGAAAAGCCCGGGGAAGGAAGCGACGGGAATGTCCGGGTACGGACGGCGCAACGGCTTTTTTCTGCCCGCAGACCGGGGACCGCGCCTTCCTGCCGGGGCGGAGCAACCTGCCGTTTCCGGCAACTAAAAGTTGCCGAAACGGCGTGACAAGGGAAAATATCTTATGATAATCCTCTGAAATAATATACATGCAACTTATAGTTGCCGGAAAGGAAACTTCCGGTTGGTGGAGTCTCGGAGGTTATGGCGTTAAAGCTTGACGTCACAGACGGCGGCCTGGCGCCATGGGCCCTTTTCCCGTCCGCGGCGGACGGGAGATGGCGGACGCAGTCATGAAAAGCGTCCCGCCATCGACAGGTTGCGAGAGCAAGCCTGCCGTTCCACCCTGGCAATGTGCCATAAAACCACAGGAGTTTCCTATGAACAGGAAAATGTTGGCCGCTTGCGCGGCTCTGGCCCTGACCCTTGGTTTTTCCACCCTCGCCGAAGCCGGATGCAGCGCGCAGGAAGCGCAGCAGAAGGCCAACGCCTTTGCGCAGACCATTCAGGAAGTCTCTCAGAAGGATCCTGAAAAGTACGCGAAGGTCATGCAGGAACTTCAGCCCGAACTGCTTCAGCTTCAGCAGAAGCAGGACATGGACGCGCTTTGCGTCTTCTACGACAAGGCTATGGACCGCCTGAAGTAGACCGTTTCAGGAGTCGTTCTCCGGAACATGATTGTGGCCGGACGCAACGGCGGAAGGTCTGCCGGGCGTCCGGTCATGCTTGAATTTAAGGTTATGAGCAGGCATGACCGGTGGTGAGTCCGCACTCTGGCGGATGTTTTGCGCTTCCCTGCGAAGAGAGCAGGGAAGCCGGATTCGGGAAGCTTCGGCCGCACCGGCCGGGATGCTGTCAGCCCATGGAATCACATGAGGAAAGATCTCCAGCTAT
>CAJJMX010000151.1 GCA_905192935.1 uncultured Mailhella sp. | reverse complement strand
TTCTGCAGACCTTCGATGATCTGTTCCTTTTTTACGGTTAAATACATGGTTTTTCCTTGTAGTAGAAGGTTTAATGTCGCCACTTTGTTCCTATCTGTGATAACAAGTTGTTTTTGTTTGATTTTATAGGAACAAAAAGAAGAACCTCAAGTAGGGGAACGAACATTCAGAGGGCTTTTCCGCCTCCCTGGACACCGTTTGCGCATTGTTTCGTCAGTTTTGTGACCACACTGTGCACATCTTTGTTCGTAACTTTAAGTTTTTCAATCTTTTTCACGGCATACATGACGGTAGTGTGGTCTTTGCCGCCGAAAAGAAGTCCTAAGGCGGGATAGGATTCTCCGAGCAGACTGCGACACAGATACATGGCGATCTGCCTGGGATGGGAAAGCTCCCTGTTGCGTGTATTTTCGCGCAGTTGCGCGGAGGTGCAGCCGTAGTGGGCTGCCACGGCCGACAGTATGGTGTCGGCGTCGGCAGTCACGCTCTGCCCGGAGCGCTCCAGAATGTGCGCAAGTTCTGCCGCGGAGGGCAGAGTCCTGTTCTGTTCGTAACGCAGGCGCAGCTGTTCCAGAATCCCCCGGATGTGGCGAAGACTCAGGCAGCGTCTGGCCAGCATGAGCGCCGTGCTCCGGTGCGGGGGCAGGCCGGTCTTCTCCATGCGCTGCTGGGCAAAGCGCAGGCGCACGTCGAGATCCGGTTCGGGAAGCAGCAGGGACAGACTGGAACAGAGTCTGTCGTTCAGTTCCGCAATGAGCGTGCCCTCCAGCGAGATCGTGCCGAGAAAGAACGTCTTGTCCGAAAGCATGTCGAGAAGTGAGGCAAGCTCCCTCTGGGCGTCGGGAGCCTTTTCAAGAAGCTGAAGGTCGTCGGCCACAAGCGCGTCGCAGCCTCGGGCCAGGCGCTGGAAAAAGTCCGGGGAGCGCCGGAAGCGGGTCAGCATTTCGCTGCCGGAAAGAAAGACGGCCCTGCCGTGGAACCTCTCGCGAAGCTGGCCGAAGGCCGCGCGCGCAAGATGGGTCTTGCCCGTGCCCGGGGCGCCCCGAAGAAAAATGATGCGCGGCTCCTTCTGCAGCGCCGTGCGCAGAAGTCGTATGTCGTCCTTGCTGCGGCCGCCGACAAGAAAGTCGTCGAAGGAGGGCAGGCTCTGCCCGGATACCGCCGAAAGCGGGGCGCAGGAAAGGACGGGCTGCTGTTTCTGCGGCCATTCGTAGCGCAGGCAGGTCCTGCTGCCGAGCACGCTGTAGGCAGCCTTTTCCAGAGCGGCGCGTCCGAGTTCGGCATACCAGCGGAAGAACAGCTCATGAGGCATGGAAACGGTGAGCACACGGTTTTCACCGTCTTCCAGAGAGAAGGAGAGCGGCGTGAACCATTCCGGTGTCTTGCCGCCGAGACGCCGGCGGAGCAGCTTTCTGACGAGCTGGCCGTCGGTGTCTGAAGCCTCGGACAGGGAAGGCGAACCTTCTTTCGTCAGGCTTCCGGTCTTCGTGCATGGCCGGGGAAAGCTGGAAAGAACTTTCATGCGTATTCGGACGGTGTTCGTATTGCGGAGAGTGAGGGAATCGGCACTCATAATCATGTGATATGTCATGATGTTAAGCACTGATCCGCCGGTATCGGGCAGGGTGTTCACAGACTGCCGGGCATAAATTTTTTTACCAGAAAACGCTTGCATAAACAAGCAGTTTCTTGGTTATATACGCGGAACAGCGCAAGCTTCTTTTCTTTTTTCAGAAATAAAAGTCATAAAGCGTCAGGCGTCATGATAAAAAAATATCAAATATTCCGCGCATTGTCCGTGCGCGTTCTTTGTTGTGTACTCTTCGGTTCCGTCGTGGCCGCAGGAACGTGGCAGCTTTTCCATGAAGAGGAGCTGCCCGGATATGTATTGTCCGAGGAACAGGCCGCAGGCGGCATGGAGCTTTTCGATCAGGCGGTGAAGCCTCACGACTTTTCCCGGGGCATCGATGTGGAGCATCCGGGAGAGACGCAGCTCGCTTCTCTGGGAAGCGGACTTTCGTGGATGCGGGAATTCTGGGAAGGCGGCGGCATTTCTTCCGGTGAAGAGGCCGGTTCCGCTCCGCGCTACGACGATTCTCTGAGCGCCTTTCTTTCCGCAAGGGAAAGCATGTGCATTCCGAACTATTCCGAAGCCGTGCCGTGGGAAGAGGATTCGCGCTACATGGTGGAGGATTCGGGATGCGGTACCGAGGTGTTCCGCAGCGCCGTGCGCAGCGGCGACAGTGCGGGAGCGCTTCTTCTTCGCTGGCTGGACAACAATGAGACCGATCAGGTGCTGAAGGCGGCTTCTTCCGTTTACACCATGACGAAGATCATGCCCGGTCATCTTTTCAGCGTGGAGCGCGACATGGGCACGCAGCAGGTCAATCGTCTCTTTTACGACATCGACGAAGAGAGCCGTCTCGTCATTGAGCGCACGGACAGCGGCTTTTCCGCCCGTGTGGACGTTTTTGAGTTCGAGACGAAGCTCGTCAAGGTGAGCGGGACCATTCACTCCTCGCTGTTCGAGGCCATGGCCGATGCCGGGGAGTCCGCCAATCTTGCCGTGCGTCTGGCCGACGTGTTCAGCCATCAGATCAACTTCGTCAACGACGTTCAGGACGGCGACACCTTCGAGCTCGTGGTGGAGAAGAAGTATCTCGGCGATGACTTCCGTCGTTACGGCGACATCGTCGCGGCCCGCTTCGTCAACGACGGCAAGACCTTCGAGGCCTTCCGCTTTGTGGACAACAAGGGCGGGACCCATTACTTCGCCGCCGACGGCAGTTCGCTGGAAACGGAGTTTCTCAAGGCGCCTCTCAACTTCACCCGCGTGAGCTCCGTGTACACCATGCATCGCAAGCACCCCATTTTCGGAAAGGTCCGTCCGCATCAGGGCGTGGACTATGCCGCTCCCCGCGGCACGCCGGTGAAGGCGCTCGGCGCGGGCAAGGTGGTGTTCAGGGGCTGGAAGAACGGCTACGGCAACACGCTCGTCATAAGGCACAGCGGGGGCATAGAAACGCAGTATGCCCATCTTTCCCGTTTCGCTTCCTCGCTCAAGGTCGGGCAGAAGGTCGACCAGGGAGAGATCGTGGCCTTCGTGGGTGCCACGGGTACGGCCACAGGGCCGCATCTGGATTTCCGCGTCATGAAGAACGGCAGGTTCGTCAATCCCGACACGCTTTCCGGAACGCGTTCCGATCCCGTGTCGAAACAGGATCGCGTCCGCTTCATGCAGACGGTGGCCTCTGTCCGTTCCCTGCTTGACAGCGACACCGCCGTGGCGGAAAAATAGCCCGATATTTCTCTTATGTGCCGAAGGCTGGCGCATCTTTCCTCGGAGGGGTGCGCCAGCCTTTCCGTCCCTGTATTTTTCTCCGGGCCCGGAAGGGCAGGACAGAGTCATGAACGAATCCGACTTTCAGCTCTCGAGCTACAACTATGATTTGCCCGAGGAACGCATAGCCCAGTATCCTCCTGAAAAGCGCGGGGCTTCCCGCCTCATGGTGCTGGATAGGGCCAGCGGACAGAATATCCATTCCACATTTTCTCATCTGGCGGATTTTCTTCCCGAGGGTGCGCTTCTTGTGGCCAACAATTCCTGCGTGGTGCCCGCGCGTCTTTTCGGTCACAGACCCACGGGAGGCAAGGTGGAACTGCTTCTGCTCACGCCTCCGCCGCTGCTCAAGGCCTGCGCCGTGTCCGAGGCGGACGGCTGGAGCCGTGCCCGGGCAGAGGTGCTGCTTCGCCCTTCCCGCAATATTCATGTGGGGGACCGTCTCACCTTCGGCGACAGCATCGCCGCCGAGGTGCTGAAGAAAAAGGAATTCGGTCAGCATGACGTCATGCTGTTCTGGAAGGGCGATCTCGTGGAATGTATGCGGCGCATAGGCAGACTTCCCCTGCCGCCGTACATCAAGCGCGAACAGAGCAGCGAAGACATGGCCCGCTATCAGACCGTATATGCCGACAGGGAAAAGTCCGGCAGCGTGGCCGCGCCTACTGCCGGCCTGCACTTTACCGATGAGCTGCGCGGGCAGCTCAGAGAGCGCGGCTTCGGCTGGGCCGAGGTCACGCTGCATGTGGGCTACGGCACCTTCAGCCCCGTGCGCGAGCAGGACATACGCGAGCATCCCATGCACAGCGAATATGTGGAAGTGTCTCCCGAAACAGCCGCCGTCATCCGGGAAGCCAAAGCTTCCGGCCGCCCCGTGGTGGCCGTGGGAACCACCTCCTGCCGCACCATGGAAGGCTGCGCCGCGCAGAACGGCGGCGTCATTCCCGAGGGCGGCTGGCACGGCTGGACCAATATCTTCATCTATCCCGGCTTCCGCTTTCAGGTGGTGGATCACCTCATCACCAATTTCCACCTGCCCGAGTCTTCGCTCATCATGCTGGTGGCGGCGCTCTGCGGAAGAGAACGCATCCTTGACGCCTATGCCGAGGCCGTGCGGGAGAAATACCGTTTCTTCTCCTACGGCGACGCCATGTTCGTGAGGTAGTAGCTCGGCTCCGTGTTCTCCGGACCGTGTTTTTCTTCTGTCGTTCTGCGGCAGGAAGCCTGTCCGGCCATATGAGAAAAGGGAGCCTCGCGGCTCCCTTTTTTATGGACGTAAAGAG
>CAJJMX010000150.1 GCA_905192935.1 uncultured Mailhella sp. | reverse complement strand
GCAGCCATAAGCTGGAGCAGGATCCCGACGTGCTCGACACGTGGTTCTCTTCCGCGCTCTGGCCCTTCTCCACCATGGGCTGGCCCGAAAAGACCGAGACGCTCAAGAAGTACTATCCCACCAGCGTGCTCGTCACGGCCTTCGACATCCTGTTCTTCTGGGTGGCCCGCATGATCATGATGGGTCAGCACTTCATGGGCGAAGTGCCCTTCCGTGAAGTGTACATCCATGCCCTTGTGCGCGACGCTCAGGGCCGCAAGATGTCCAAGTCCCTCGGCAACGGCATCAACCCGCAGGACATGATTCGCAAGTACGGCGCGGACTCCCTGCGCTTCACGCTGGCCGCCTTCGCCGCCATGGGCCGCGACATCAGGATGTCCGAGGAGCGCATCGAAGGCTACCGTCATTTCGTGAACAAGGTGTGGAACGCCTCGCGCTTCGCCCTCATGAATCTGCCCGAGCACGGCGAGCCGAAGGCCGTCGATCTCGGCGCCGTCAAGGGGCTGCACAACAAGTGGATCCTCAACCGTCTCGAGGAGATCAAGGTGGAAGAGGACGCCGCTCTGGAGAGCTACCGCTTCAACGACGCGGCCCAGTGCGTGTACAAGTTCCTGTGGAACGAGTTCTGCGACTGGTATCTTGAGCTCATCAAGGCCGACATGAAGGAAGAGGGCGAGGCGAAGGAAGAGGCGCAGTATGTGCTCTACACCGTGCTGCGTGAGATACTCCTTCTTCTGCATCCCATGATCCCCTTCGTCACCGCCGAGGTGTGGAACTCCCTGCCCGGCCATGAAGGCACGGACATCGCCACGCAGCTTTATCCCGAGGCCCGTCCCGAGTGCGTGAAGAAGCGCGAATCCGACGACATGGTGTTCCTGCAGGAGGCCATCAGCGCCATCCGCACCATCCGTGCGGAGCTCAACATCAAGCCTTTCTACAAGCTTACCGTGGTGCTGCGTCCGGCAAGCGACGAGCAGGCCGCCCTTCTTGAGGCGAACCGCGGATTCTTCGATCTGGCAAGGCTCGAAAGCCTCACCATCGACCGGAATGCGCATGCGCCCAAGGCTTCGGCCAGCAACGTGGTGCGCGGCTGTGAAGTCATTGTTCTGCTTACCGGCGCGGTGGACTTCAAGGCCGAACTGGCCCGTCTCGACAAGGAGATCGGCAAGGTGGACAAGGACCTCGCCGCTCTTGACGCCAAGCTCTCCAACGAGAACTTCGTCAAGCGCGCCCCGGCCGATCTCGTGGAGTCCGAAAAGGCCCGTCATGCCGATCTCATCGACAAGAAGGGCAAGATGCAGGCCCTTCAGGCCCGCTTCAAGGAAGCCATGGAAGAATAGCCGGAGATATTCCGTCTGAAACGTGTATCCGCGCCCCCGCTCCTCTTTGGGAACGGGGGCGTTTTGCATCTTTTTCCCTTAGTCCCTGTCGTGAGGGACGGGCGTGCTCTTGTGTCGGAACGGCCGTTTTCCGGAAAAGACACGGGGAGGAAGATCGTGAACAGCCGCCTGGTTCTGCGTTTTTCCGATGTTGCAAAAATCCTGCGAGGTCCTTCGGAGCGTAAGTCCGGAGAGCCGGGCAAAAAAGCCTTTTGGGGGCCTGTTCATTGCGGGCGGGGCGTTCTATACTGCGCGCAGGCGTTTCGCGCCGCCGCATGTGCGGCCGACGCGGACAGGAGCGAAGAGGCATTTCTCCCCTTCCGGGGAGACGGACACTTTTTTCGGCTGAGGGAATACAGATGAAACGTTTTGTCGTTGAGGAAAAGGTCTTTGAAACGCTTCCCGGCTACTGCCTCGGCGTGGTGGCCGCCCGGGGACTGGACAACGGGCACGGGCACGAGGCCGTGGCCCGGAGGCTGGATGATTCCGTCGGGGTGTTTGCGGAGAAGTTCCGGGACGTGAACGTGAGGGAGCTTCCTTCCGTGGCGGCCTACCGCTCGGCGTTCACCGCGCTCGGCATGAATCCCAACAAGTTCATGTGCTCCATAGAGGCTCTTACGAAGCGCGTCCAGAAAAGCGGTCATCTGCCGCACATCAATCCCGTCGTTGATCTCGGCAACGCGTTTTCTCTTGCCTATCAGCTGCCCATGGGAGCCCATGATATGGACAGGCTTGAGGCGTGCGGCATGGCCATACGCTTTTCCTCGGCGCAGGATCATTTTCTCGGCATGGGCGAGGAAAAGGCGGAGATGATGCCCGAAGGCGAGCTCGTGTACGTGAGCGATCACACCGTGAAGACGAGACGCTGGATATGGCGGCAGAGCGACGACGGCAAGATCACGGAGCAGACGAGTCATGTGTTCTTCCCCATCGACGCCTTTGAGAACGTCAACGGAAAGGACGCGGCACAGGCGCGTGACGCGCTGGCGGACTTTCTGCGGCAGGAATTTTCCTGTGAGGTGTGGACGGGCTGGATAGACCGGGAACACCCGGTATTCGAGTTTTCCTGGACGTAGGACGGATGTTCCGGTGCCCTTGAAGGGTACGAAAAAGAGCCCGCAGCAGATGCTGCGGGCTCTTTCATGTCATGAGAGGAAGCGGTCAGTCCTTCTTGCTTTTCGCTATGGCGACCACCACGCCGGAGAGGGCCAGAAGGCCTATGAGGTTGGGCAGCACCATGAGGCCGTTGAACATGTCGGACATGTTCCACACGAGATTCACCTTGAGGCCCGAGCCGATGATGATGAATATCACGACGATGGCGGCGTAGATCTTGACGTATTTTGCGCCGAACAGCGCCTTCACGTTGGCCTCGCCGAAGAAGTACCAGCCGATGATGGTGGAAAAGGCGAAGAAGAACAGGCAGATGGCAATATAGATGTTGCCGAAGGAACCGAAGACGGTGTCGAAGGCTATCTGGGCGAGCTCCGTGCCGGTGCTGCCGCAGTTCCACACGCCGGTGATGACGATGACAAGAGCCGTGCAGGTGAGCACCACGAAGGTGTCGATGAACACGCCCATCATGGCCATCATGCCCTGGTCGTCGGGATGAGCGACCTTGGCAAGGGCGTGAGCGTGAGGCGTGGAGCCCATGCCGGCTTCGTTGGAGAACAGGCCGCGGGCCACGCCGTAGCGCATGGCCTCGCGCACGGTGATGCCGAGAGCGCCGCCGCCTGCGGCCTGGGGATCGAAGGCCATGACGAAGATGGTCTTGAAGGCTCCGGGCAGAGCGGTGATGTTGGCAAAGATGATGACGAGGCAGCCGCCGACGTAGAGCAGGGCCATGAGGGGAACGAGCTTTTCCATGACCCAGGCGATGCGTCTGGCGCCGCCTATGAAGATGGCCGCGGAAATGAGGGCGACCACGACGCCCACGATGACGGGGGAAAAGCCGAAGGCCGTGCTGAAGGCAGCGCCTATGGAATTGGACTGCACCATGTTGCCCATGAAGCCGAGCGCCAGAATGATGGCCACGGAAAAGAAGCCCGCAAGCACCTTGCCGAAGGTGCCCGTGAAGGCCGCGCGGATGTAGTAGGCCGGTCCGCCGACGGTTTCGCCGCGCTCGTTGGTGGTTTTGTAGCGCTGGGCCAGCACGGCTTCGGAATAGTTGGTGGCCATGCCGAAGAAGGCGCTCAGCCACATCCAGAATATGGCGCCGGGACCGCCGGCGGCAATGGCCGTGGCTGCGCCGGCGATGTTGCCCGTGCCCACCTGCGCGGCCACGGCCGTGGCCAGCGCCTGGAAGGAGCTCATGCCGGTGTGGTCGGCGCTTTCACCGTGCAGGGAAATGTTGCTGAAAAGACGCCGGAAGGCATGGGGCAGCTTGCGCACCTGAATGAAGCGCAGCCGGAGCGTGTAGAAGATGCCCGTGCCGCAGAGCAGAAAGAGCAGAAGCCAGCCCCAGAGCACACTGTTTACCGCATCGACGATCTGACTGATGATTTCCATGGGAACATTCCTTCGAGCGCATGAGGAAGCCGTTGCCGCTTCCGTGCGATCTCTGTTTCAGGGTACAAAAAAAGAGCAAATCCATGAGATTTGCTCCAGAGAAACGCTTAGGGATGAAGCGGCAGGTATGGTCGAGCGGCAGGATCCTAAGCTCTGTCCTTTGGCCTGAGAGTTTCGGCTTTCGCCTTGCACCTTCGGCACCCAAACGGGATTCTCCAGAGCTCCCTCCACTGCTAGTCGGCCTTGCGGCGTTCAGGCAGCTTCCACGGGATCATGTGCCTTCCCAAAGAAGGCGGTCCAAAACGTAGTATGTTTTTCGTATCAATGTCAATAATGCACTGGTACACGAATAACATTTTTGATATGACAAGATTTTTCAATATTTCTAGTGGGATGAATCTTTTTTCTCGGTTCTTTTTTGGTTCTTCGGCAGACGAAAGATGCTTTTGGGGACTCGGGATGTTCGTTCCTGCCGGGGCGGCCGGGCATGGAAAAAGAGCCGGAAAACAGCGTCAAGCCGACGGGGAATAATGAGGCTCCCTCTTGCGCGTTTTGTCGAATTCTGCCAATCTGAGCGCAAAAACAACAGGAGATCGTTATGCTTCAAACCATTGCACCGCGCAAGGCATACGAGATGCTTCAGAACGGACAGATCCGTCTCATTGATATCAGGGAAACTTCGGAATACGCCGAGAACTTCATTCCTCAGGCACGTCTTGTGCCGCTGTCCATCGCCCGTCTGTATTCCGTCAAGGATGAGGACGCTCCGGACAAGCCGGTCGTCTTCTTCTGTCGTTCCGGCAGAAGAACGGACAAGGCGGCCGACGAGCACA
>CAJJMX010000149.1 GCA_905192935.1 uncultured Mailhella sp. | reverse complement strand
GACGTTCATCAGACATGTCTGCTGAACGTCCCTTCGATACAGGCTCTCAACGAACCGGACTAATCTTCCCAGAAAAGCCGCATCACCTCATCAGGCACGGGATGCCCCAGTCTGTTACCCAGCCAGAAGGCCGCCAGAGAAATCATGCAGGTCGGAACTATGGGATGCACGCCTCCGAGAGGCACGGAGAATACGGAAAGCAGTACGAACACCGCCACACCCGCGACCATGGACCACAGGGCTCCCGCGGCATTGGCCCTTTTCCAGTACAGTCCGAGCACGATGGGCCAGAGGAATACGGCCTCAAGCCCGCCGAAGGCAAACAGGTTTATCCACACCAGAAGATCCGGCGGATCGAAGGACGCAAGAAACACCAGTGCTCCCACAACAAGCGTGCAGCAGAAGCTCATGCGGCCTATCCTGCGTGCGGGCATCTTCGTCTCATCGTTGTTGAGGCGGTAACGGATATACAGATCCTTGATGATGGAGGCCGAAACGAGAAGCAGCATGGTATCCACGGTGGACATGATGGCCGCCAGAGGACCGGCAACAAAAACGCCCGCCCAGAACGGAGGCAGAAGCTCAAGAATGAGCGAGGGTATGATGAGATCTCCGGACGTCAGGCCCGGCATGACCGCGCGACCGAGAACGCCCGAAAGATGCATGAAGAGCAGCAGAAAACCGATGATGAGCGTACCCATGATCATGGCGTCATGCATGGAGCGCGAATCCCGATACCCGAAACAGCGCTGCGTGGTCTGCGGCAGTCCGAGGATGCCGAGGCCCACCAGAATCCAGAAGGAAAACAGCATGGGCGCGGGAATACCGCCCCCGGCGCCCGAAGGCGTAATGAGACCGGGGTCCATGCCCTTCAGCGTCTGTATGCACTGCTCCATGCCGCCTCCGGCACGAACCACGGCAAAGAGAATGACCACGGAGGCGATCAGCATGACCACGCCCTGCAAGGCATCCGTGACGACCACGGCCCGGAATCCTCCGACCGCCGTGTACACGACCACGGTGAGGCCGAACAGAACAAGACCGACTTCATACGGATAGCCGGTAACGGCCTGAAAGACCCGTGCGCCGCCTATGAACTGCGCCACCATGGACGCCGCAAAAAAAACGAGCACGGCCACGGAACACAGAATGACTATGGCATCGCTGCGATAGCGTGCATAAAGAAAGTCCGTAATGGTGACGGCATGAATACGCCGTCCGAGAATGGCAAATCTCTTGCCGAGCACGCCGAGGGTAAGAAAGGTCGTCGGCACCTGAATCATGGCAAGAAGCACCCATCCGAGTCCCAGCTTGTAGGCCACGCCCGGGCCTCCCACAAAACTGCTTGCGCTGGTGTAGCTCGCAATGATGGTCATGGCCAGCACAAAGCCGCCCATGGTCCGGCCGCCGATGAAATATTCTTCTATGAAATTTTTCCCGGAACTTTTTCCGGCCTGACGCTGGGCCCACAGGGCGAGAAGAAGCGTAAGCAGCAGATAGCCGACGAGAGGTACCAGAGCGACGTTCATGCCTTCTTCTCCTCTTCACCATTTTCCTGCTTCGTATCATCCAGAGGAATGTCGGCAAAAAAACGCCGCACGACTATCCAGAGAATGAGGCTCATGACGGGATAACCAAGCACGCAGCTGTAGAAAAACCACTCAGGCAGCCCAAAAACATAGCTGTACTCATCGGGATCGCCGGAACCGAGTCCGAAGGCGAACACCGTCCACCACACGAAAAAAAATGCATAGAGACCGAGCGTTATCAACGCCTCACGGTCGGCCTGTCTGAACGATCCGCGCATATTTCTACCTCTTGTCGCCCCTCTGTGCAGCAGCTGACACATCAGGCCTCTGTCGGGATCTTCCCGAGTTTCTCCCGTTCCCTTCGTCTCCAGCCTGCAAAAAGCGCACCTGAAATGTTCTGCCAGGCGCTGAACAGAGCTCCCGGCAGCGTGGACAGAGGACTTGCGGCAAAATTGACCGCGGCCAGCGCTACGGCAAGTCCGCTGTTCTGCATGCCCACTTCTATGGAAACGGCCGTTCTTCCGGCATAGCTCAGACCCAGCACAGACGCAATGCCAAGTCCGATGATGAGCCCTGCTCCATTATGCAAAAAGACCAGCAAAAGCACCAGCAGACCGCTTTCGGCAATGTTGTCCGCATTCACGGCAATGATGCCGCCCACGATGAGTACGATGCCGAGCACCGACACCAGGGGGCAGACGTCAACGATTCTGCGCACGACACCTTGCGCCGCACGACGCAGAACAAGTCCGGCAACAACGGGAAACAGCACGATGTTCATGACCGAAGCCGTCATGCTCCAGAACGAGACCTCCACCCAGCTTCCGGCAAGAACATACACGAGCAGAGGAGTCATGACCGGGGCAGCAAGTGTGGAGACCGCCGTCATGCCTACGGAAAGCGCCACGTCGCCCCGCGCAAGATAGGTGATGACGTTGCTCGCCGTTCCTCCCGGAGCGCACCCCACAAGGATGACGCCGAGAGCCAGATCGGCCGGAAGCGCAAACAGCTTCGCCAGCAAAAAGGCGATCAGCGGCATGACCGTGAACTGCGCCGCACAGCCGGCAACAAGCGCCCCGGGACGGGCAAATGCCGCCCGGAAATCCTGCGCTTCTATGGTGAGCCCCATGCCGAACATGATGACGGCAAGAAAAACGGAAGTATGAGGAACAGTCCAGGAAAAAAGGAACGGAAACATCCAGGCCAGGACGGAACAGCACAGTATGATGACGCCTATATGCCCGGCCAGCAGCATGCTGAGCCGCCTGAAAAAAAACATATGCCTCCTCCATGAGGGCAAGGACCGGATATTTTGCGACGGCGACTCCGGCCTTTGTCCTCCCGGACAGACCGGCTACATGTCCGTGAGACGGCCGTGCTTTTCATAGTCGGCCACTCGTTCTATCCGATTGGACGAGTCCACGAAAACGACTTTCGGCCTGAATGTCCTGACTTCTTCAGGCTGCATGAGCGCATAGACCATGATGATGACCCGGTCTCCCGGCTGCACCAGACGCGCAGCCGCACCGTTCAGACAAATCACCCCGCTTTTTCGTTCACCGGCAATGGCATAGGTTTCCAGTCTCTGTCCGTTGTCCAGGTCGACGACCTGAACCCTTTCGTATTCCTGAATGCCTGCCGCTTCCATGAGCTGCTCATCTATGGTGATGCTGCCCACATACTCCAGCTCGGCCTGCGTCACCACAGCCCGATGAATCTTTCCCTTCAGCAGCGTCAGCAGCATGCTCTAGCCTTCAAAAGTAAAATTGTCGATGAGGCGGGTCTTTCCCACATAGACCGCCATGGCACACAGAACGCTTCCCCGCGCTTCGTCCACGGGCTGCATGGAAAACGCATCCACCATTTCCACATAATCGATGCGGGCAAGAGGTTCACTTTCAATAAGCGCCCTCATGGAGGCCAGCACGACGGAAGCGCTTCTCTCTCCCTTTTCCATCATGCTTCTGCCGAGATTCACGGCACGGCTCAGCACCACCGCAGCCTTGCGCTCCTCCGCGTTCAGATAGGTATTGCGGGAACTCTTTGCCAGACCGTCCTGCTCCCTCACGATGGGACAGCCTACTATCTCGATATCGAAATCAAGATCGCGAACCATGCGACGAATGACGGCAAGCTGCTGGGCATCCTTCTGACCGAAATAGGCTCTGTCCGGGGCAACGATATGAAAAAGCTTGCTCACCACCGTGCACACGCCGCGAAAATGCGTGGGGCGGGTCCTGCCGCACAGGCCTTCCGTCAGGCCATACATATCCACATAGGTGCAGAAATCGGGAGCATACATATCCTCAGGACGGGGATGAAAAACAAGATGCGCCCCGGCGGCCTCGCACAAACGGGCGTCGGCTTCAATATCACGAGGATAGCTCTCCAGATCTTCGCCCGGCCCGAACTGTATGGGATTGACGAAATCGCTGACCACTACGCGATCATTTTCGGCAACGGCACGCACGATAAGACTTTTATGCCCTTCATGAAGATACCCCATGGTAGGCACAAGACCGACGCTCAGTCCCAGACGACGCCATTCCTTTACCTGAGCCCGAACCTCGGCAACGGAAGAAACAATATTCATGCAAGCTCCTCGAAAAAATTTTTCGATGTTTTCAAAGCCAGACGGACATTCAAAAACAACAACTGCCGTCAGGCAGCGCTTTCAGAAGCAACGACATTAGAGAAAAAACAGCAACCACGCAACAATATTGTTTTTTCCCTGTGTTCCTCTGCATTCTGCAAACAAACGTTCAACGCCTGCGTTCTTATGAAGGCAGCATGATCTGACAGCATCCGCTCATTTTCCGGCTTCACCACGCATGACAGGCACGCGGGACAAACTTTCAAAAGAACCCTGCCGAAATCCTGCCACGTCCATGGCACAGCTCTCAGTCGGGGCAGATGCGGAAGAGAAAACGCCGTCAGGACTTCAGGAAAACAGCATCAAAGAGAGGCGTCCTTGCCCTGAGACCAACATCCCAAAATTCGGTGCAAGGAGCTCCAGTTATTCCCGCCTTGCGATAAACCTCAAAGCGTCTCAGCTGAAAAAAACGCCGTTTCTTTCTTGCGGGTCTCCAAAGACGATGCCCGGGACATGGCACCCTGGAGCAGACCGGCTGCTCGGAACCGGCAGCTCGGAAAATGCCGGACCGCCTTTCAAAAAAATTCCGGCAGCGCTTC
>CAJJMX010000148.1 GCA_905192935.1 uncultured Mailhella sp. | reverse complement strand
CCAATAAAAAAGGCGGTCTCTTTGGGGAGGCCGCCTTTTTTTGGTGTTTGGGAAGGGTTATTTCCTATTGAGGTCTGCTTCCTGGGGGAACATGGGTGTGTAGCGGTAGGCCAGGGAGAGGACCATGGCAGCGTAGGCGAACACGAGGAAGCAGCTTGCCCATTCGGCCCAGTTGGGGGCGTAGGCATACCAGCTGTCGAAGGGCATGACGGGCTGGGCGAGGCCCTGCACGGTGAGCACGTAGCGGTTGATGGTGATGCTCGTGCAGGTAAGGAAGAGCATCAGGTAGAACAGCCAGGGCTTTTCGCGCAGGGGCTTGATGAGCAGCACGATCATGGGGATGATGATGAAGGCGTGTTCGATCCAGAAGAGCCACTTGCCGTAGATCCAGCCGTGGAACATCTGGTCGAAGGTGAGGCCTTCGCCGGCGAGCATATCGGTAGCCCAGTACCAGCTGTCGAGGCACTTGAACACGGTATACACGATGAGCATGGTACCGCCGACCTTGCCCATGAGCTGTTTGACTTCCCAGCTGACGAGCTTGCGGCCGGACATCTTTTCCATGAGGGTGCAGACGAGCACGGTGAACATGGGACCGGAGGACACGGCGGAGAGCACGAACAGGAAGAAGGTCCAGGGCCAGATGAAGAAGCCTTCGCGGAAGAGGTAGGGACGGCCGAAGAGCACGCCGTACATACCGCCGAGGGAGCCCTGATGGAATGTGGAGAGGAAGGCGCCGATGCCCGCGAAGATGGGCATGTACACATGGAAGTTGTGTGCGAGGGCGTGGATGAACGGGCGCTTCATGAGCTGACGGTTTTCGAGCACCAGGGGCACGAACTCAAGGATGAGCACGATGCAGTAGCAGGTGATGCAGAAAATGACTTCCGTGAGCATGGAGTGCACGTTGGGATACCAGTAGCCGAACCAGCAGCGGATGGGCTGGCCGATGTCGAGCACAAGGATCATCATGGCGCCGGTGTAGCACAAGAAGCCTATGACGGCGGCGAGGTTCACGATGTTCTTGAGTTCGTCGATGTTGAGGATGTACCGCAGGGCGCCGGTGAAGAACGCGCCTGCGCCGAGGGCGATGACGGCGAGGTCGAAGGTGATCCAGAGACCGAAGCCGAAGTAGTCGTCCATGCCGGTCTCACCGAGGCCGAAGCCGAGGACGCGCACGGCGGCGTAGAGCCCCCAGAGGAAGATGACGCCGAGAATGGCCATCCATCCCATGAATTTGGTCAGAGAGCAGCGCTCGCACCCTTCCGGGAAGAGTTCTGCATCAACAGGTTTGCTGTAATCCATAACCTACCCCTGCTTTGTGGCTTCGCCGGTCTTTTCGTGTTCGAGATAGTTGTCGCCTTCGCGGCGGACCCATTCGCGCTTGCTCAGGTAGTAGACCTGGGGTTCGGTGCCGAGGCGTTCCAGCAGACGGAAGGCGTAGGGGCTCTTGATGAGCTCGTGCACCTTGTGAGCCGGATTGTTCAGATCACCGAAGGTGATGGCCCCGTTGGGGCAGGCTTCGGTGCAGGCGGTGATGTACGCGCCGTCGGGCAGGTTCATGGGATCCTGACCCTTGGCCACGGCGGCTTCCTGGGCCTTCATGAAGCGGTGATGGCAGAAGGAGCACTTCTCCACGACGCCGCGCATGCGGGTGGAAACGTCGGGGGTGAGGGCCTGAGCCAGATCGCCGGGCCACTTCGGGTCGTACCAGTTGAAGTAGCGGGCATGGTAAGGACACGAGGCCATGCAGTACCGGCAGCCGATGCAGCGGGGCGGGATCTGGCTGACGATGCCGCCTTCTTCGCGCTTGTCGGTGGCGATGACGGGGCACACGGACACGCAGGAGGGCTTGCCGCACTGCATGCAGGGCCGGGGCAGATAGGCCACT
Organism: uncultured Mailhella sp.; assembly: GCA_905192935.1. Classification (GTDB taxonomy): domain Bacteria; phylum Desulfobacterota; class Desulfovibrionia; order Desulfovibrionales; family Desulfovibrionaceae; genus Mailhella. The sequence goes on along the minus strand of CAJJMX010000148.1, from coordinate 2,859 downwards.
TCGTGATCGGGGAAGCTCTTGTGGTTGGAGAGACGGAACACGGTGAGCCAGTTGAGGGAGCGCAGCTTGTTGCTGCCGTCCACGGCCGGGGCCACGTTGTTTTCCGCCTGGCAGGCCACCATGCACGCGCCGCAGCCCGTGCACTTGTCGATGTCGATGACCATGCCCCATCTTATTTTGAACTGTTTGACTTCAGAAGACATCACGACCCCCCTATGCTCTTGCGGCCTTCACGCCGGCAAGGCCCCAGACCGGCAGGCCGGTGCCGGGCTCTCTGCAAACGCTGGTCAGCGCCAGAACATTCGAGCCCTTGCCCTTGCTGAATTCGTCGAAGGCCGTGTGGCCGAGACCGGCGACCAGCGAAACGGTGTCGGGCAGGATGCCTTCAAAAATGGCGGCAACCACGGTGATTTCCACATTGTTGCCGGCAACCAGCCTGACGAGGTCCCCGGCGTTTACCTTGAGTTTGGCGGCGGTGGCGCCGTTCATCTGCGCCACGCTGTATTTGCCCTTGAGCTGGTAGTCGGTGACCACCTTGGTGGCGAAGGGCGGAATGGCCGTCTGCGGCGTGCCCATGGCGAGCACCACCACGGGAGCCACCTGCAGATCTCCTTCCGCGCCCCGGGCGGAGGCTGCGGCACGGATGGCTTCCCAGTTGTAGAACAGCGGGGAGGCGGGCAGGGCGACTTTGGCCGTATGTACGGCGCCTTCGTCCATCATGGCGCGGAAGGGCGCGCCGAGGGCGTAGGCGTGCTTGTACAGAAGATCGGGCATGTCCTTCACGCCGAGCTCGAGCTTGAGTTCCTGCGCGAGGGCTATGAACAGTTCGCCTGCGCTGCGGGCGTCGGCGAAGGGCTTGGCCACGGGACGGGCCAGCGCGTAGGTCACGCGGCCGGAGCCGTAGGGCGTCTGCACGTCGTCGAAGGCTTCCATGCCGAGGGCGGCGGGCAGCACGAGATCGCATTCTTCGCAGGTCTCGCTCATGAAGCTGGCCACGGCCACGCTGTAGCCGGATTTCTTGATGGTCTCCTTCACGCCGGAGTCGGCGGGCAGGGAGTAGACCGGGTTCGCGGCGTACACAAAAAGCAGCGCGGGAGCCTTTTTCTTGCCCGCGGCCACGGCCTGCGTGTAGTCCACGAAACTCTTGCGCATGGTCTCGCGGTAGTCGGTGGCGTGGGCCACCACGGAAACGGGGTAGGGCAGATCGAGAAGACCGCCTTCCCGGTTCACGCTGCCGAGCAGCATGTTGATGGCGATGGCCGCCATGACCGGACCGGCGCTGCCGCCGGAGCCGAGCGCGCTGCCCGCGATGACCAGAGGCTTTTTGGCTTCCACGAGGGCCTTGGCGGCCGCTTCGAGACGCGCCACCGGAACGCCGGTGATGCCGGACACCTTTTCAGGCGTGTAGGCCGCCGCGAAGGAGGCGAAATTGCCGAGTCCTGCGGCGAAGCCGGTCTTGCCGGCCTTGATGACAAGATGCGCGATGCCCAGAAGCAGCGCCATGTCGGTGCCGCTCTTCATGGGCAGCCACAGATCGGAACCTGCGGCGGTATTGTTCTGCACGGCGCCGGCGTAGATGAACTTCTGCGTGGCTTCGCCGTCCACGGGGTGCGTGCGGTTGAACAGGCTGCGGTTGGCGGCCACCACGCCCCAGCTCTCGAGCACGGGAGCGCCCACGGCAAGGATGCAGTCGCTGCCTTCCATGTCGTAGCCCATGCGGCCCTGACCGCCCATGGCTTCCCAGGCCGCGGCGGCGGGCTGTTCGTCGTCGGGCATGAAGTAGAAGTCCGAGGAGCCGAGCTGATTGAGCATGGCGGACATGACTTCGTTGATGCTCGACGTAGGATCGCCGGACACGGCGGCCACGGAGGAACCGGCCTGCTGCGTCTTTTCCTTGAGGAGCTTTTCGGCTTCGGTCCAGCTTATGGCCACATAGGCGCCGTCGGGCGAGCGGCGCAGCGGCGTTTTAAGACGCGCCGGACTCACGCGAAGTTCGGCTTCGGCCGCGGCAAGGGCGGTCATGGCCCCGTGGGTCACGGGGTTGTTCTTGTCGCCGATGGTGCGCACGGGCACGCCGCCCACGGTGCGCACGAGAAATCCGGTGCCGGACGGACACAGCTTGCTTACCGTGGGGACATACTGGCTCTCGCCCTTCTTCAGGCGCGGGATCCAGCCCCAGTTCTGCGTCCAGTACACGGCGTCGTACAGGGTGTTCCAGATGATGGGTGACGCCACGAGGCCCACGGTCCCGCCGGCGGCAAATTTAAGAAATCCTCGTCTATCCATGATTTCCTCGCTTTTGCCTTACTTGTGGCAGGTGAAGCAGGCGTTGCTGGCGTTGGTGTTGCCCATGGCCATGTGCTCGGCATGGCATCTTTCGCAGCCCCACATCAGCATGGTGTTTTCGGAGTAGCCCGAAAGCCTGTTTTCCCGATAGACGGGAGGCACGTCCGTTTCCGCCACGTTGAGGTGACACCTCGAGCAGAATTCGGCCGTCTCCTTGGGTCCCTTGAGTTCGGCCAGAGGACCGAAGTGCAGGGCATGACTGAAGAATACGTTGTCGGGCTGCTTCTGATAGATCAGCCATTCCGACTTGATCTCGCGACCGGTCTGAACGTATTCACGGACGAAACGCGCTTCTTCGGGGTTGGAGCCCAGAACCGTGAAATGGCATTCCGCGCACTGTGCGGTGGTGGGCGTCCCGCTGAATGAGCCGTCGGCGCGTACGAAGTGGCACTGCTCACAGGTCATGCCCTGATTCTGTACGTGCTCGACATGGCTGAAGGCGATGGGCTGCTTCTTTGTTTCCTTCATAAGGTTGGGCAGTACCCACCATCCCAGAATAAGGGCCACTACCAG
>CAJJMX010000147.1 GCA_905192935.1 uncultured Mailhella sp. | reverse complement strand
GGGAGGCGGGGCGGGTTCTGCGGGGGGCGGCGGCTGATTTTTTCCCGGGGGCCGGCTCTTGACGGCCGGGCGTATTTGTCCTACGCCCATATTTTTACGACGCCAAAAAGCGAGTCTTTCGTTGCGGCCTTTTCGAGGCGCGCGAGCGCTGTGGCAGCATATTCATGGAAAGAGGGCAGAGCCCCTGCCAGATAAAACGGAGTGTCTCTTGGAAGCACAGAAGAAAGCCCGCAAGCCCATCAAGCTTGCCACGAAGTCGGAACATGCGGCCTATTTCATGCCCATGCTGGAGAATTTCGCCGATCACGGCGAACTGAATGAAGTTGTGAAGAACTGCGTGGGCAAGGCCTGCGATCTTCTGGACGCGGGCATTCCGCTGTATCCCAACGATTTCAAGCGGAAGCAGAACGCGGGCGAAGTGTGCGAGAAGTACGGCGACATGAGCGAGGAGGAGCTTGCCGCGCTTGACGAGGAATTTGCCGTTGCCGGACGCATGATGTCTTCTCGTTCCTTCGGCAAGGTGATCTTCTTCCATGTGATGGACCGCAGCGGCCGCATCCAGTGCTACGCGGAGAAGAGCGTGCTCGGCGACGAGGCCTTTTCGGCGTTCAAGAAGCTCGACGTGGGCGACATCGTGGGCGTGACGGGTCATCTTTTCCGCACGAAGACCGGCGAACTCACGCTGCGCTGCACGAGCGTGCGGCTTCTGAGCAAGTCCTTCCGGGCGCTTCCCGACAAGCACAGCGGGCTCACCGACGTGGAATCCCGCTATCGTCAGCGCTACGTCGACCTTGTGATGAATCCCCGTGCCCGCGAGATATTCCGCAAGCGCTCGCTCATCGTGCGGGAGTTCCGCCGCTTCATGGAGCAGCGCGGATTCATGGAAGTGGAGACCCCCATGCTGCACGCTCTGGCGGGCGGCGCGGCGGCCAAGCCCTTCGTGACGCATCACAACGCGCTCGACATCGACCTTTATCTGCGCATCGCTCCCGAGCTGTATCTGAAGCGTCTCATCGTGGGCGGCATGGAGCGCGTGTTCGAGATCAACCGCTGCTTCCGCAACGAGGGCATAGACACCCGTCACAATCCCGAGTTCACATCCTGCGAGTTCTACTGGTCCTACGCCACGTTTGAGGACCTCATGGACCTCACCGAAGAGCTTTTCGCGCACATCGCCCGCGAGGTGTGCGGCAGCACGGTCATCACCTATCAGGGTCAGGAAGTGGATCTCACGCCCGGTCACTGGAAGCGCATGACCTATCACGAGGCCCTCGAGAAGGTGGGCGGTCACAAGCCCGAATTCTACAACGACATCGACGCCGTGCGCGCCTATCTCACCTCGCGCGGCGAGAAGTTCATGGAAAGCGAGGGGATAGGCAAGCTTCAGTCGCGTCTCTTCGACCTTGACGTGGAAGAGAAGCTCATTCAGCCCACGTTCATCTATTCCTATCCTGCGGAGATTTCGCCTCTCGCCCGCCGCAACGACAGGAATCCCGACATCACCGACCGTTTCGAGTTCTTCATCTGCGGCTGCGAGTACGGCAACGCCTTTTCCGAGCTCAACGATCCCGTGGATCAGCGTCTGCGCTTCGAGGCGCAGGTGGAAGCCAAGGCCGCGGGCGACGACGAGGCCTGCCCGCTCGACAACGACTACCTGCGCGCTCTTGAGTACGGCATGCCGCCCACCGCTGGCGAAGGCGTGGGCATCGACCGTCTGACCATGCTGCTTACCGACGAGTCCACCATCCGCGAGGTGCTGCTCTTCCCGCTGCTGCGCCCCGAGCTCTAGTCTTTCGGGAACAGGCTCCGGCGTTTTTCGCCGGAGCTCCCGTAAAAGGGGAATTTCATGTCGTTTTCGCTGTTCATTGCTTCGCGGTATCTCATTTCGCGCAGCAAGCGCACGTTCATTTCCATCATTTCGTACATGTCGGTGCTCGGCGTGGCCATCGGCGTGGCCGCGCTCGTCATCGTCATGAGCGTGTACAACGGCGTGACCGAGGAGATGCGTGCCAAGATCCTCGGCGCGAATCCTCACGTCATGGTCATGGCCACGCAGGCGGGAGCCTTCGGGCCCGAGGCCGCGAAGGGCGAGGGCAGCGTCATCGAGACCATACGCAAGACGCCCGGCGTGGTGTCCGCCACGCCTTTTCTGTACGCCGAAGTGCTGCTTTCCACGCCGCAGGGCGCCACGGGTCTCGTGGTGCGCGGCATCGACACCTCTTCCGCGGCCGGAGCCATGCCGCTTCTCCAGCATCTGGAGACGGGCAGCGTGGAGGATCTCGACCGCGAATCCGGCCCCGCAGGCATGATCGTGGGGCATGATCTTGCGCGCCGCTTCCATCTGCGCGTGGGCAGCCGCGTGAATCTCATGTCCCCGGCCGGACAGCGCACCACCGCGGGCTTCGTGCCCAAGCTGCGCTCGTTCCGCGTGGAGGGCATATTCAAGTCCGGCATGTCCGACTTCGACAGCCGTCTTGCCTACGTGTCCATAGGCGCGGCGCAGGAGCTCATGGGCTATCCCGACGGTCATGTTTCCGGCGTGGAGGCCTTCGTCAAGGATCCCTACGACGCGAAAAAGATCGCCTCGGACGTGGCGGAACGTCTCGGGCCTCCCTTCTACGCCCGCAACTGGATCGACATGAACGCCAATCTCTTTGCCGCGCTTCAGCTCGAGCGCTTCGGCATGTTCATAGTGCTGCTCATGGTCATCCTTGTGGGCTCGTTTTCCATCATCACCTCGCTCGTCATGCTCGTCATGGAAAAAACCAGGGATATCGCCATATTGATGTCCATGGGCGCCACGGCCTCAGCCGTGAGACGCATCTTCATGTATCAGGGAGCCATCATCGGGGCTGTTGGCACGGGCATAGGTTATGTGCTAGGAATCGTGCTGGCGCTGCTGCTCAAGAAGTATCAGTTCATCGAGCTGCCCCCCGGCGTGTACATGATGGACACGCTGCCGGTCATCATCGATCCGCTGGACCTTCTCACCATCGGCGCGGTATCCATGTTCCTGTGTTTCGTGGCCACCATCTATCCTGCCAGGCAGGCGTCCCGCCTTGTGCCTGCCGAGGCCCTTCGCTATGAGTAACGATACCAACGAGTCTTCAGGCGCATCCCGCAGTCTCTACACCGTGCGGCATGCGCGCAAGGTTGTGGAAAGTCCCGCCGGAGAACTGACCATACTCCGCGACGTGACCTTCGACGTGGCCGCAGGCGAGGCTCTCGCCATCGTGGGGTCGTCGGGGTCGGGCAAGTCCACGCTGCTGCATATCCTGGGCACGCTCGATTCCGCCACGAGCGGCAGCGTGTTCTTCGAGGGTCGCGATCTTTCCGCTCTTTCTCCGAAGGAGGCGGCGCATTTTCGGAATCGGGAACTCGGTTTCGTGTTCCAGTTCCATCATCTTCTGCCTGAGTTCACCACCGTGGAGAACGTGGCCATGCAGGCCGTCATTGCGGGCATGCCCCGCAGGGAAGCCCTGGAAAAGGCCGCCGACGCCCTCGAAAAGGTGGGACTCGCCGAAAGACTGAATCATCATGTCACCACGCTTTCCGGCGGCGAGCGTCAGAGGGCGGCCATAGCCCGCGCCACGCTCATGCGTCCGAAGGTGCTCCTTGCCGACGAACCTAACGGAAATCTGGATGAAAAAACGGGCGCGCGTGTCGCCGATGTGCTGAAAAAGCTCAATCGCGACACGGGCATGACCCTTGTCATAGTGACGCACAACCGGGAACTTGCGGACGATATGGACCGCAGCCTTGAACTGAGATCGGGAGAGCTCTATGCGCAAGATTCTTTCTAGTCTGGTCTGCCTTGCGGCCTGCCTCTTCGTGTGGGCGGGACGCGCAGACGCGGCCGAACCCCGTGTGCTGGTGCTGCCTTTCGCCGTGAACGCACCTTCGGCGCAGTCGCAGCTTGCCAGAGACGTGCCTGCCCTGGTGCGGCAGGCGCTTGAGGCGCACGGCGTGACGGCCATACCTACGTCGGCTTCCGGCAAGAGCGCCGCTTCGGACGCCGCGAGCGCAAAAAAACGCGCCCGTTCCGCCCGCGCGGGCTATGCCGTGTTCGGCAGTCTGAACCAGCTCGGCGAGGGCTTCAGCCTCGATGTGCAGATGGTTTCGGCCTCTTCGTCCGGCTCCCGCGCCTATCACATGCAGGGCGCGAACCTTCTTGAGCTCCAGCCCGTGGTGGACAGCCTCGTGGGACAGATGGTGCTCGACTTCGATGCGACCTCTTCCGTGCGCACGGCTGCGAAGAGCAGCCGCGGCGGCATTGCGGACATCGAGGTGCGCGGCCTCAAGTTCATCGACAAGGACAGAGTGCTCGTGCGCGTGGGAACCCGTACCGGCGACCCCGTGGACGAGGACAGGATCGACGAGGACGTGCGCAATATCTGGGATCTCGGCTACTTCGATGACGTGAGCGCCGACGTGGAGACTTCCGCCGCCGGTCCCGTGCTCATCTTCACCGTGGCGGAGAAGCCGCGCATCGCGGAAGTGCGCGTGGAGGGCTCCGAGGCCGTCAAGATAGGCGACATCACCGAAGCCATGTCCACCCATACCGATTCCGTGCTCAACGAAAAGGTGCTGGCCGAAGATCTGCAGAAGGTCACCGATCTTTATCACAAGCAGGGCTTCTATCTGGCCGAAGTGACCTACGAAGTGCAGCCCCGCGCCGACGGCGCGGCCGCCGTGCTCGTGCTGCACGTGAAGGAAGGCAGCAAGCTCTACATCAAGGAAGTGGCCATAGAAGG
>CAJJMX010000146.1 GCA_905192935.1 uncultured Mailhella sp. | reverse complement strand
CGCTTTGCCCCGGCCTTATCTCCCGCTCCAAGGGCGTTGCCCACAAGGATGGACGCCGTCACCATGAAGGCGTTGGCCGGCATATAGAGCAGCGACTCTATGCGGTTGCCCGCCGTAAGACCGGCAAGAGCCTCCACGCCGTCCGGCAGCGAGGCCGTGATGCCGTACATGACGAGATAGCCCATGTGCCAGAGCATGCTGTTGCCGCAGGCCGGAAGAGCCACCCGGAAAAGATACGGCGCGCCGAGTCTGAGCCAGCGAAGAGGAGGCAGGGCGTGATGAATGACAAGACCTCCGCGCTTCAGGAAGATCAGGGTCAGCACGGCCGCGAGCGTATTGGCGCTGAACGTGGCCCAGGCTATGCCCGCCATGCCGAAGGCGGGAAAACCGAGCCAGCCGAGGCCGAAGCACAGATCCCCGAACACGTTGAGAAGACAGGTCGCCACGGCCACGATGAGGGGTGCTATGACCTGCCTTGCCGCCCGAAACAGCGTGCCGCCCACCTGCATGACATAAAAGGACGGCAGTCCCACGAGCATGACGCCCACCATGTACTCCGTCACCGGCATGAGCTCCTCCGGCGTCTGCAGAAGCGCAAGCACGGGACGGCGCAAACATCCCGTCAGCAGCGCAAGGAGCACGGCGACGGCCACGCAGCTGCAAAGCACGAGCCCCACATAATTCTGGGCGCGTCTTCTGTGTCCGGCTCCCATGGACTGACTCACCGCCGCCATGCCTCCGGCGCCGAGCGCCCAGCCGAAGACCATGAGAAACACCTGAATCTGAAAGGCGAGTCCCACGGCGGCCTGCACATCGGACGAAATGCGTCCGGCAGCCCAGATGTCGGTAAGATTGACGATGATGCTGCAAAGAAGCATCATCATCTGCGGCCAGACAAGCCCCCAGATGGTGCGGAAGGGCACATCGCGCAGCCATTCGCCGGAACGGACGGCGGAACAAATACGTAACAAAGCGGACATGGGCAGAAGATAACGCAATTATCTGCGCTGGCAAGAGGGTTGCAGCGGCATGCGGCAGACGCCATACAGTCATGCAGACGGCCGGGCGGCCGCCTATGCAGACGTTGCCGAGATTCAGCGACGCCTGCCGGGATGAAAGCAACAGAGAATAATACCGTCAGGGCGGAACCATGTTGACGCGCCCTTCGGAAATATCGCCCGATCTTCGTCATCATCGCCGGCAGCAAGGAAACGTCGAGAGCGAAAGCCGGGAGACTCCGGACCGGGAACAGGACCTTCCCGTAACCATGATCGCAGGAGCGGCGGCAGTTGCGGCCGCATCTTGAAACGGATGCGGAGCCTGGCCGCAGCGCGGCCCTGACGCCGGGAAGCGTTCCGTCGCTCTCCCACTCCGACGGGAACGGCACGACCTTCCGCTGTCCGCCGTGGACGGACGATTACGGGTAAACAGGACGACGCGCCATCGTCACCGGCTTTTGTTCTCATGGGGGCAGGACAAAAAAATGCCGGGAACGTTCTCTCCTTTGCGGAGAGTCGTTCCCGGCTTCTCTCCGTGTCCGGCAAAGCCCCGGACACGGGCAATGCACTAATCCAGAACCAGCGTCGAGGTCAGATCCTCCAGCGTTTCCCTGCGGCGGATGAGACGGGCCTTGCCGTCCGCACCGATGAGCACTTCTGCGGGACGCATGCGCTGATTGTAGGTGGAAGCCATGACCCAGCCGTAGGCGCCCGCATCGAGCATGGCGATGACATCGCCCTGCTTTATGAGCGGAAGCTGGCGATCCTTGGCAAGGATATCGCCGGATTCGCAGATATTGCCCACGATGGTCTGCTCCACGTTCTGCGCGTCGGGTTCGCCGTTTTCACGGTAGATCTCCACGTCATGGAAGGAGCCGTAGAGCATGGGACGGGCAAGCACGGTGAAGCCGATGTCGGTACCGGCAAAAAGATGGGGACCATTGTTCTTGGTGGCGTGCACGGTGCCGAGCACCACGCCGCATTCGGCCACGACATAACGGCCGGGCTCGATGAAGAAGCGGCCCTTGTACCCCGTGGATGCGGCCCAGTCCGAAAGGCAGCCGTGAATGGCTTCGCCAAGAGCCTTCATGTCCATGCGGCTCTGTCCTTCGTACTTGTGATAGGGCATGCCGAATCCGCCGCCGAAGTCGATGATCTCGAGAGGATAGCCGAGCTTCATCAGACGTTCCGCCATGGCAAGCAGGATCTTCATGGCGTCGAGATAGGGACCGGCTTCCATGAACAGCGAGCCTATGTGCTGATTCACACCCACAAGGCGCAGATCATGCCGGGCCACGATCTCCTGCACCTGAGGCACCATGTCGGGATCGACGCCGAACTTGGTCTTCTTGCCGCCGGTAACCACCTTTTCGCTGTGGCCCGCGCCGATGCCGGGATTGAAGCGGATCATCACACGGCCGCCGGGGCAGACCTGTCCGAAGAGCTCGAGCTGAGCGAGGGAGTCCACGCTCACCACGCAGCCGTGATCGGCGGCATTTTTGAGTTCTTCGGCGCTGACGTTGTTGCAGACGTAGGTGATTTCTTCAGGCGTAAAGCCGGCAAGGGCGTTGATGTGAAGTTCGCCGGGGCTCATGGCGTCCACCACGCAGCCTTCGGAACGGATGATGCGAAGAAGCGCAGGATTGGTGTTCGCCTTGGCGGAATAGTTCACGCAGAAGCCGGGAAGCGACGAGAGGCCGAGAAGATCGCGGCAGCGCTCGCGCAGAACGTTCTCATTGTAGACATACAGAGGAGAACCGAAGCGGGAGACCAGTTCGCGGGGGTCTTCCTGCCCGTAAAAATTGACACTGTCCGTATAGGTGGATCGTACGTTTGCCATTTTCTCTTTCGTACCTGTACTGTGAGGAAAAGCTCCAAAACAGGCCCGCGACATGGAACGGCAAACCATGACTCCGGCCTGAGACACAAAAAACGGCCGCCCGCGCAAGGCGATGAACGGCCTCCGACCGGGAAAGAGGCCGAAGCCTCCTCCCCGGAACAGAACAACATCCCTCCTGCCGAAACGGCAGGGACGGGCACCTTACTTCCTATATTTGTCGAGAGCAGCATCCAGGCGGGTCTTGCCGTCCAGCTTCTGCTTCTTGAGAGTCTTCATTTCCTGCTCTTCGCTGGGGGTAAGGTAGCTCTTGCCGTCGAACTTGGCGAGCTGCTTTTCATACAACATATGTTCTTCCCAGAGAGCCTTCAGTTCAGGATCAGTATCACCGTACTGTTCCACAATCTTGAGATCACGTTCTTCCATGGCACAGACTCCATTGTGTTGGGGTGGCAGGAAAAAGCCGACAGACCGGCTTCCTCTAAATTCATACGCCGGCCAGACGCAGTCCGAGCTGAAGCAGGGACTGCACGACCACGCCGTTGAGCAGTTGCAGGGCGACCAGAGCCACGATGGGGGACAGGTCTATCCCGTTGACCATCACGAAGGGGAACGCCTTGCGGATACGATAAAAAACCGGTTCCGTGAGCGCCCTCAGCGTGCGGACTATCGCATTATACGGATCGGGCCTCACCCATGAGAGAAAGGCCGCCACGATAACGACGAAAATATAAAGATTGATGACCAGACTCAGAAGCCCGGCAACAGTGGAGACAAGATTTGCAAAGACGAACATGGCTCCTCCATGAAAAGTCCTGTATTCAGAGTGTTGCCTGATTGGCTCCCGGATGCAAGCAAAAAAATGAATTTTCCGACTACAAATTTAGCAGACGCAGCGAAGACGCTTCACGCCGTCCTTGAACATCACGTCCATCTTGTCGGGCGGAAGCAGTTCGACGACGGCTCCGGTGCCGAAAACAGGATGATCCACCAGCGTGTTCACGGCAAAGGTGCCGGTCATGCTGTAGGCCACGGGAGTGGCCGCCCTTCCGGCCACGAGACTGTTCCAGCGCTGTTCGTTTTCTTCGGCGCGATGGGCCTGCTGCTTCTGATCCTTGGTGAGTCTGGGCGCTGCGGCACGCTTTTCCGCCTTCACCGTGGCATCCACGGCTTCCGCGCGGTTGTGACCGGCCTTCACCCGCACGGTCTTTTCCACCTTCGGACGGGCCTGCGCCTCGGGTGCAACATACTTATGCACGCTGCCGCAGGCGCGGCATTCGACCTTCACCGGCATGCCGTCGAGACACGCCATGACGACGTGACCGGTAACATCCTTGCAACGCGAGCAGCGGGCCTCAATGATCTGACCTGTAACAAATGAACTCATGAAACGAAAAACTCCAGATGGATTTTCGGCGCAGGTATCCCCGCGCGCAACATACGATTCTACCGGGCCCCGTCAGAGAGGCCCACGACCGCGTTCACGGTCGAAAATTTTTCCGTCAGCAGTGCGTTTCCGCTTCTGCCCTCATGGCGGCTATCTCATCCCGAATGACTCTGGCCGCCGCCGAAGCCGCCGTCTGTTCACTCTTCTTCTCCCAGTCCCGGACACTTCTCTCAAGACTGTCCACCCGGGCCTCAAGACCGCCCTCTTCCCCGTCCTGCTCCGACGAAGACGGCAGTCTGGCGTCAAGCATGCGGCTCACGAGTTCCTCCATATTGAGGCGGACGGACGCATCTTCCAGAAACATGGTTCCGGCCTGGGCAAGCTGCTGACTCAGACTCTCCACGCTCTCTTCAAGCTCGCGGCAGTTTTTTTCCAGCGAAGCGACCCTTTCCTCCAGACTCTTCACCTCGCTCTCGTACTTTTCCCTGAGTGCGAGCAGCTCGTCCTTCTCAGCGGAACTCCCCGCCTCTGCGACAGTCTCCTCTCCCTCGCCGCCGTCATCGGCCGTGTCGGCTTCCTTCACCGAAGGCTC
>CAJJMX010000145.1 GCA_905192935.1 uncultured Mailhella sp. | reverse complement strand
TACGGCGTCGTCGAAGTCCCGGGCGTCTTCGCCGTCTATGGGGACGAGCAGCTCCTCGCGCAGGTCGGCAAGTTTCGAGGCATCCTCCGACGGCGCGCGGGCCGCCTCCTCGGCCTCGGCAATGACATTGTCGGGAAATTCCGTGGGAATGCCGTTGTTCAGCTTGGTGAAGCGTTCCTGTACGAGCGCGTCGTTTTCCAGTCCCAGGGTAAGAAGAGCCTTTCCGGACCACAGATCGCGCTCTCCGTGTTCCTCGAGCTTCTCGCCCACGGTCACGCGCAGAAGTTCGTTTTCCTCGGGTGTTGTTTCCAGGGCCGATACGTCGGTCAGCACGTCGAAACCGAGACGGGAATCCGCAGGCCGGCAGAGCATGGTATGATCCCGGTCCCCTCTGCGCAGGACGCGGACGACGATCTCCGTCTGCGCTCGGCGTACCACGGCAATGACGCGGCCTTCCTGCTTTTTGAGCGTGCCGCGTTTTTTGGGCAGAAGCATGACATCCACAAGATCGCCGTTCCAGGCGTCGCCCACGTCCTCGGGCGCAATGTAGATGTCCTGTCCGGCCTTTGCCTGGGCGTCCTCGGGCGTGACGAAGGCGGCTCCCGAGCGCTGTGTGGCCAGTATGCCGCGCCTTCTTTTCAGATGCCCGGCAAGGACCCAGCTTCCGCCTTCCAGGCGGACGGCCTCGCCGTTGCGTGCCAGATCATGCAGGGCTTCCTGAACGTCCCTCTTGAGCTTGCGGGAAAAGGAGCCGATGCGGAGAATGTCGTCGAGACGCAGGGGACGGCCTGCGTTTCTGAGAATGTCGAACAGAAGCTGTTCGTCGAAATCTTCCTGTTTTTTCATGATGTTCTTATGTCTCCGGGCGGGAGACGCCCGGTTTTCAGAGTTTTGGCCCGGCGTGTTTGTCAGATCAGGTGACGGTCCAGCCAGCGGTTCCACCAGGTTGCAAAGTCGGATTCCGGTATGTCCGGGGTGAGTCCGGCCGTTTCTTCAGCACTCAGGGAAGCGAAGAAGTCGGCCGAGACTTCAAGGGAAAAGGCGGGAACGCCGAGGTGGAGCGGCGCTATCTTGACGGCGTCCTTGCCGGTGCACACAACGGGAAGTCCCAGAGCTTCAAGCGTCGTTTTTTCCTTGCGGAAGTCGTGATGGTCGGGAAAGGTGAGCGTCCGCTCCGGTGGTCTGCCGAAAAATTCCATAACCGTGCGCAGCGCCTGGGAGGGATCACCTATGCCGCAGACGAATACATAGGGACCGGAAACGGCGGAGGCATCCGCAAGGGCTGTCGTCTCCGGGGAAAGAGCCCTGAGTCCGGCAGGAGCCATGCGGAAGGCAAAGACCGGCCTGGGCCAGCGGGCGAGGCGCTCTTTCAGAGCGGGCATGAGGACGGGCCATTCCTCCGGAGAGGTCTTGATGAGAAAAATACCGGCGTCCTTCAGGGCCGTTGCCCTCTCCCGCCAGCTTCCGGCGGGAAGGACCCTGTTCCAGTTGGACGGCTCTCCTCCGGGCAGAGGTGAGCGCGGGATGTCGTCCTTGTCGAGAAGCACGATGTCGAGATCTCTCCCCGTGGAGAGATGCTGGAATCCGTCGTCGAGAAGATAGAAGTCGGGGGGAGAGGTCTTCTCAAGCAGCCGGCCGGCGCGGTTTCTGTCGGGATCCACCATGACGGCGGCATCGGGATGCTTCGAGGCCAGCATGAGAGGCTCGTCTCCGCATTCCGAGGCGGGCACGCCCGGAGCGGCGCGCAGGGGCACTGCGGAGGGATGTGCGCCGTAGCCCCGCGTGAGCACGGCAGCGCGCAGACCGCGTTTCGAGGCCCAGGAGAGAAGACAGTCCGTGACGGGAGTCTTGCCTGTGCCGCCCCAGGATATGTTTCCTACGGACACGCAGGGACGGGGAGGCTTCCACGTTCTGAGCAGGCCTTTTCTGGCAAGACATCTTCGAAGACTCCCTCCCATGCCGTACAGCAGGGAAAGAGGCAGAAGAATCGGGGCGAGAATATGTTGAAGCGGATGGCGTTTCGCCATGGCGGCACCGGGCAAAGGCTTTCGTGCCCAGACAGAACCGTCGGACGGCGAGGGAGGGCGCGTCAGGCGTGCTGAACAGGCGTATAGTTGATGACGGAATCTTCGTCCGTGCGTTCCAGCTTGAAGATGACGGGGCGCAGGCCGTCGTTGCAGCTTACTATGGCCACACCGGGCGTCCGTATCCAGTCACCGTAGTAGAAAAGTTCGTCGCCCGAGCCGTGAGCCAGGGCGAAGACATACTGGTACACGGCTTTCCAGGCCTCGTCGCAGAAGTGGTCGGGCCTGGCATAGTCGGCAAGAAACACGTCGCCGGCCTTCATCATGGGACAGGGGCCGAGTCCTTCGACGCCGTATTCTTCGGCAAGTTCCTTGTCAAAGGTGGTTTTCAGAACGGTGATTCTGACCTTTTTCATGACGGAACAGGCCTTCCGGTGACGAGACCGGGCAGCTTCGTGACGGCGACGGCCGGTGTGAAGCCGGTATGCAGAAAAAGAAAAGGGAGGCCGGACGATGACGGCCCCCCTTTAACTCGCTAGTTGTTGCGGTTGCCGAAAAGGCGCAGCAGCATGAGGAACATGTTGATGAAGTCAAGGTACAGCGTGAGCGCGCCGAGCAGCGCACCGCGGCGCATGGCGAGGCTGTCGTCCACGGGAGCGCTTTCACCCATCATGCGAAGCTTCTGGGTGTCGAAGGCGGTAAGGCCGGTGAAGATGATGACGCCGAGCACGCTGATGGTGAGATCAACGGCGGTGTTGCCTATGAAGGCATTGACGATGCTGGCAAGCAGGATGCCCCAGAGGCCCATCATCAGGAAGCTGCCCATGCCGGAAAGGTCGCGCTTGGTCACCATGCCGAACACGCTCATGCCTCCGAACATGCCCGCGGAAACAAGGAAGGCCTGAGCCACGGAAGAGCCGGTGTACACGAGAAGCACCGGGCCGAGGAACACGCCCATGAGCACGGAATACAGAAGGAACAGGCCCGTGGCCGTTCCGGCCGAAAGCACGTGCATTCTGGCGGTGATGAACATGGACAGACCGATGACGGCCACCATGAGCAGGACCATCATGATGGTGTTGGTGAAAAGAAACTGCATGACGGCCATGTTGGAGGCCGTGAACACGGCCGCGAGGGCGGTCACACCGAGGGCGACCGTCATCCAGAGATAGACCTGCTGCATGTAGACGGCAACGCTGGAGCGCCCGTAGCTCTGCACCTGGTCACGAGAAGCGTTATTCATGAATTTTTCCTCCCGAAGGGGTAGATGGCAAGTTTACCGCAACAATTCTGCGGATTCATAATGACGATAAGGCTTCTTCCGCCATAATGCAAGGAGGCCGGAAGGAAGAAAATGATGAAGCTTGACGGAGGAGCCGCTTTTCTCTATTTTCGCTGGCGGAGGCGTCTCGTAACCGGTGTTGCGCCTGGTCTTCAAAACCAGTGTCAGGCTGAGAGGTCTGAGGTAGGTTCGACTCCTATACGCTTCCGCCAGCAATACTGTCATAAAGCCCCATAAGGTCGCTGATGCCTTGTGGGGCTTTGCTGTTATCCTGTTTCGTTCCTCTCCGGTTCTCGCATGAGGTCTATGTCATACCAATAAAGTGTTGGTTTAAGCGTTGGTATATTTTCATGTGGACAACATGAAAAACGGAAATACCAACACGACAAGGGGGACACCATGCCATTGACAGATACCAGGGTTCGCGCTCTGCATGGACGTATGCTGAAAGGCGAAAAGGCAGGCAAGAAGTCCGACGGGGGAGGCCTGAACGTTCAGGACGGAAAGTACCGGCATAATGTGATGGATGTGCAGCTTGCCCACGGGGGACGGAATAAGGTGCGGGACGCGAACAACCATGTCCCATGTCTGCCGGAACGCACGGCCGATGTTCCCATCGGAAGTCCTGCGCATGCTGGAGCGGACAGATCGAATATGCTGGTGTATTTATAATGTTTTTCATAAAATATACGATATCAATTAGTTATATCTAGTATTCGACTCCTTGTACGGAAGCTTCGGCCATTCTTGTAACTGCAGGACAACGGTTTGGCGGGCCTTGTCACGAAACATGGAGAAAGAGTGTGAAAGGCTTTGAAACTTGTCCGGAGTTTCCCTGTCTGGTAGCAGTTCCGGTGCCGATTTCTTTCACCGGGAGTTTCCATGATTCGCAGATTCGTTTCCCTCACGCTGTTTTTTTCCTTCCTGCTGCTCGCCGCCTCCTCCATCATGCTCTATGTCGTTCCCGAAGGACGGGTGGCGTACTGGTCTCACTGGTCGGCACTGTCCTTCAGCAAGGAGCAGTGGGGAGCCATGCACATTACCGGCGGCTTTATGTTCCTGATTTTTTCTTTCTGGCATATCTGCCTGAATCTTCGTCCGCTCAAGGCATATCTTCTGAGCAGGCGCGGACTCGTTCCTCGTGTCTGTTCCGTTCTCGCCTGCCTGCTGTGTTATGCGGCCACGCTTGAGAACTGGCAGCCCATGCGCTTCGTGCTGGAGCTGAATCAGAGCATCAAGGCGGATCAGGAAAGAAGGCACGGCGCTCCGCCCTACGGCCATGCGGAAAAGAGCAGCTTTTCCTCCTTCTGTTCCTTCCTGAAACTCGACGAGAACCGCGTGCTTGAAGGTCTCAGGCAGCAGGGTCTTTCCGGTGTGGAGGCAGGCCGGACGCTCGAGGATGTGGCTGCGGACAACGGCATGTCTCCCGCCATGCTGTACCGGCATATTCTGAACATTCCCGGCGTGGAGCCCCCTGCTGCCGGTCAGGGAAGCGGGCGCGGCCGCAGGGCGAACATGCAGTGAGGTCTGGCCCGGGGTTGCCTTTCGGGCGGAACATGTTGTCT
>CAJJMX010000144.1 GCA_905192935.1 uncultured Mailhella sp. | reverse complement strand
TCTGCTGACACATCCGTTTACCCCGCCATCGTGTGCCTCGTCGGCGTGATCTTCTTAACTTCTTTTTTTTGCTCATCATTCCTTCCGGCAGTCATTCTGTCGACGTTTCTCCCCCGCCCCATCAAGTCCTCAGGCGGCAGCAACGCCTTTCGGAAGACTCAGAAATCACGTTTTCCGGCGCAGGCGGACGGCAAAAAAATCCGGGATAATCCGGGTCAGGACAAATCGAGAAAAGAACGGTTTCGGACCGCTGTCTGCCGCCGTTTTTGTTTTTGCCCCGCATTGACCTTCCCCCGAGTGCCGCGACCGCCCGTCTGCCCCGGGACACGCTGTACGGACACAGGGCCTGCGCGGAAGTATTTGGCGTCGGAAGTGAATTCCGGCCGCTCATGACCGCAGGCCGGGCTCCTGACGTCACCCGGGCTCCCAGAGCTTCGAGACGAAAGACAGGCCCTGCCGACAAAGCCCCGCCCGAGCGTTGAGAAACAGCTATTCCGCTGCCGACGAAAGTTTCCCAGAGCGTTGAACAAAGCTCTCCCCCTTCCCCAGGACAGCCTTCCACCCGCACCGGCGCGGCCGGCGCAGCCATGCACATCAGCACACGCCCGCACTGACCGGACAGCACACCGTATGCCAAGACTTCGGCGGCATCTTGTCTGCCTGATCTTCGCTTCAAAGCACGGTGTCCGGTATCCGCACGTTCCCGCCGCGCGGAGAAGCTGCAAGGCGAAACAGGAAAGACGAGGGAAAATTATCTCCCCCGGCAAAGCCAGGGCAGAGTTTCTCCCTTCTACTTTCGCCCGCTCCCCTCCGTTTTTGATGAAAAGCTGAAGGGAACAGAGGAACGCGCGGGGAATGAGTTTACCCACGCTCTGTCTTTTCTGCCTTTTCCGTCTTTTCTGCTCTTGACTGGGACAATTTTTGAGTTATGCTCATTTGTGCAAAACATCATCGCGTCAATTGCGGAAGGAAAAAAACATGCCCCGTCCCAGACACTGTCGTTATGTAAACGCCGCTCCGTCGGTCACGTATTTCAAGCCGCGGGGAATACCGCTTCGCGAGCTTCAGGAAGCGTGCCTATGCGTAGACGAACTGGAGGCCTTACGGCTGGCGGATGCCGAAGGGCTTACAGCGCAGGAAGCGGCGCAGCACATGCGTGTTTCCCGGCACACCTTCGGCCGCACGCTGGCCTCGGCACGCCGCACGGTGGCGCTTGCGCTTACGCAGGGCATGGCGCTTCGTATCGAAGGCGGGACATATGCCGTGGTTTCGGACATGCCGCGGAAGACTGATGAGAACAAGGAGCACAACACCATGCAGAAGATAGCTATTTCGAGCGAAGGCCCCACTCTTGACGACATTGTCGATCCGCGTTTCGGACGCGCCGGCGGCTTCGTGGTCGTGACGCTTCCCGAGAAGACCGTGGAATACATCGACAACGGAGCCTCGCAGACCATGAGCATGGGCGCAGGCATAGAAACGGCCGAGCGCATGGCGCGCGCGGGCGTGGAAGTCGTGATAAGCGGCTATGTGGGCCCCAAGGCTTTTGAAGCGCTCAAGGCGGCGGGCATCAAGGTATGTCAGGATGTAGAGGGCGTGAGCGTGCGCGAGGCCGTGGAGCGTTTCGAGCGCGGCGAACTGCCTTTTGCCGAAGCCTCCAACAAGTAACGGAGGAGTCATGCGGATAGTCATTGCCAGCGGCAAGGGCGGCGCGGGAAAGACCTGCGTGACGGCCTCGCTTGCCGACGTGTGGAAGGCTCCGCTCGTTGCCGTGGACACGGACGCGGAAGCTCCGAATCTGCATCTTTTTCTTCCTCCGCATATCACGGAGACAAAGACCGCTTTTCTGGACGTGCCGAACATGGATGCGGAAAAATGCGTGCACTGTGAAAAGTGCCGCAATATCTGCGCCTACAAGGCCATAGCCTCGTTTGCGGGCAGGATAACGCTGTTTCCCGACATGTGTCACGGCTGCGGCGGCTGCTTTGCGGTATGTCCCTCGGGCGCGCTCATCCATGCCGAGCGGGAACTTGGAGAAATTTCCAGGGGAACGACGCTCGACGGTTCCGTGCGCTTTCTCATGGGACGCACGAGAATAGGCGAATCCATGACGCCGCCGCTGCTGCGTCAGGAACTGCATGAGCTTTCCGACATGCTTGAGGCCTCTTCCGGAGACGCTCTCATCGACTCCCCTCCCGGGGTGAGCTGTCCGGCGGTGACCGTAGCGCGCGAGGCGGACGTGATTTTGCTTGTGGTGGATCCCACGCCTTTCGGCTTCCATGATTTTCGCCTGGCCCACCAGGCATTCATGCCCATAGGACGCCCCATGGCCGCGGTAATCAACAGGGCCGGAGCCGAAGGCAATGCCGAAGGTGACGAAGCTGTGCGCGTCTACTGCAGGGAGCAGAATCTGCCGCTCCTTGCGGAACTTCCCTTCGAGCGCGAGGCCGCCGAGCAGTACGCTTCGGGACGACTTCTTGCGGAACTTTCGCCTGCGTGGCGCAAGCGCTTTGAACATCTGCGGGATGAGCTTGTTGCTCTCAGCGCGTCACCCGCCGCAAAGGAGACTCCTCATGCGTGAAATCGTCGTCATCAGCGGCAAGGGGGGCACGGGCAAGACCACGGTAAGCGCAGCCTTCGCCCATCTGGCAGAAAACAAGGTGATCTGCGACCTCGACGTGGACGCCCCCGATCTGCACATTCTGCTCGAACCGAAAGCCCGGGAAACTCATGCCTTCGTTTCCGGACACAAGGCGAGCATACGACATGACACCTGCCTTTCCTGCGGCAAGTGCGCCGCGCTGTGCGCCTTTGACGCCATAAGCCTGCAGAATGACGGCTACGCCGTCGATCCTCTGCGCTGCGAAGGCTGCGGCGTGTGCGCGCATCTGTGCCCTGCGAAGGCCATAGACTTCGAGGAGCAGCACTGCGGCGACTGGTACATCAGCGACACGCGCTTCGGGCTCATGGTGCACGCCCTGCTCTTTCCGGGACAGGAGAATTCCGGCAAGCTCGTGAGCCTGCTCAAGTCCGAAGCCCGCAGCCTTGCCAAAGCGCAGGGCCTGGACACCGTGCTGTGCGACGGCTCGCCCGGCGTGGGCTGCCCGGTCATATCCTCGCTTTCCGGCGCGAGTCTGGCCGTGGGAGTGGTGGAACCCACCCCGTCCGGCCGGCACGACTTTCAGCGGGTGGCTGATCTTTGCCGTCATTTCCGCGTGCCGCTCGCCGTCATCATCAACAAGGCGGACCTCAACGAAAAGGAGGCCGACGCCATGGCCGAAGCGTGCGCGCAGCGGGGCGACACTCTGCTCGGCCGCCTGCCTTTCGATCCGGTGGTCACCCGCGCCATGGTGGCGCGCAAGGCCCTCACCGAATTCGACAACCCCGTGGGAAACAGACTGAAGGACATGTGGTCGGCCCTTCAGAAGCTGAACGTGCGTCGCTGAAAGGCGCCTCTACGACCGTTTTCAGGAGAAATCTCATGAGCACCATCATTGCCGTTCCTTCCGCCATGCCCGGCGGCCTCGATGCCCAGATGGGCATGCACTTCGGTCACTGCGACATCTACACCATCGTGGAAGTCGAAGACAACAAGATCAAGAACGTCAGCACGCTGGAAAACGTGCCTCATCAGCAGGGCGGCTGCCTGGCTCCCGTCCAGCACCTCGCTTCCCACAACGTGAACGTGCTGCTCGCCGGCGGCATGGGCATGCGTCCTCTCATGGGCTTCCAGCAGGCGGGCGTGAAGGTCTACTTCGCCGGAAACCAGCTTACCGTGGGCAGCGCCGTCAACGCCTTCCTCGCCGGTCAGCTCCAGCCCTTCAGCATGGAGTTCACCTGCGGCGGCGGTCATGCTCATTGATGCGGGGCCCCATGAACATCCTCGTCGTTTCCGGACGCTCCGATCTCTGGCAGACTCTGCGGCCGCAGTTTGAAAGGCGCGGCGCTTCCATGCTCGCCGTCCCCACGCTCGACGACGCACTCTCCGCCATGCATAAGGAACAGCCCGTCCTCGTGGTTCTCGACCTCGACATGAACAGAGACGAACTGCGCCGCGCCGTGTTCCGGGTCCTCTCCGTCAACGCCATGATCCATACCGCTGCCGTCTCCTCCATGTCTCCCGAAGACTTCCACGACGCCATGGAAGGCCTCGGCATGCTCACCAGCCTTCCCACGACTCCCACCACCGCCGACATCGACGCCCTCATGGACGCCCTCGCCAAGGTGACGGGATAGTTTGGGAAGCAAAACGGGATCGTTTGCGGGGAAGAGGGGAAACTTTTGAAAAAGTTGCCCCCTTCCCCCACACCCCCATCCCCTTTCAAAACTTTTTAATCAGGCAAGAGGCGGAGGGGGAAAATGCCCGTCGTGCCCGCAGGGGAGGACTGCCGCAAAAACGGCAGATGAGAGAGTCTGAGAAAAAAAACGGCGGAGCGTTTTTGCCCGGAGGGAAGGGCCGCGCCTCTCAGGCATGAAAAAAGCGTGCCCTTCGATCATGAAAGAACACGCTTCTGCGCAGTGATTTTTGTCCGAGTCGTCCCCGGAGCATTTCGTCTGTCAGCTGAGGACACGCTGTGCGGGTTCTCAGTCTGCACGACGGCGGCTGCGTTTAACGCCGGAAGGGAATTCCGGCAGTTTGCGCCGTCGGCCGGGCTGCTGATGTCGCCCGGGGCCTCCCGAGGAGGGGGAAGACGCTCCTTGCAGACGAAGGTCTGTCCGGGCGAGGAAAGAAGTCGGCGCCGTTGCCGCCCTCGTCGTCTCTGCCGCGGCAGTCTGCCCGGGCGCGGAAAGAAGGCCGGTCGAGCCCGCGAAGTTTCCCCGGGCTCTGCCCCAGCCTTCTCTTAAACATCTGGAAATCCTTCCATCAACACCGATGTGCCCGCGAAAGCGGGGACATCG
>CAJJMX010000143.1 GCA_905192935.1 uncultured Mailhella sp. | reverse complement strand
GAATCCTGAAAGAGGCCTGTTTCAGACGTTTTGTAAAAAAAATAACAAATTTTTTCCCAAAACCTTCGGCAGGTTAAAAAGCCGAGCGAATATTTTCCCCTTTTCTGTTCCGCAGATGAGGGGCACGCTCTTTTTCTTTCGGACGAAGATTGCGCCCGCGAACTTTAACAGGGCCGTTTTCTTATGCGGATAATCAGTTTAATATATTGAATTTATTTTATTTTTTGAATCATCTCTCCAAGCTCCGCACAAAAAGACCTTTGTGAAGAGCCCGCAGGAGCTCGTAATTATCTTGCAATTTCAGACTACTTGCTGGTAAAGTATCGGCCGATAGTTTTTCTTCTCGTTTTTCTTCGGCGACATGAACCTTATTCTCTGGAGGTTTTCACCATGGCTCTCAATATCCTCATTATAGGCGGCGTTGCGCTCGGCCCGAAGGCCGCCGCCCGTGCCAAGCGCCTCATGCCCGACAGCAACGTCACCATGATCGACCAGGGCACCTATATTTCCTACGGCGGCTGCGGCATCCCCTACTTCGTGGGCGGCGACGTTCCTCAGATGAACGGCCTGCGCACCACGAATGCCGGCGTCGTCCGCGACGAAGCATTCTTCAAGGAACTCAAGGGCGTCAACGCCATCTGCCACACGCGTGCCCTTTCCATCAACCGCAAGGAAAAGACCGTCACCGTCGAGAACACCCAGACCGGCGAAAAGAGCGACATGCCCTACGACAAGCTGGTCATCGCCACGGGCAGCAGCCCCCGCATTCCTCCCATTCCGGGCGCGGATCTGAAGAACGTCACCTCCGTCACCTGCCTTGAGGCCGCCAAGGCCATTCAGGAACAGTGCGCCGCCCGCAAGATCAATCACGCCGTCATCATCGGCGCGGGCTTCATCGGTCTGGAAATGGCCGTGGCTCTGGCCGACATGTGGGGCATCAAGGTGACCGTCATCGAAATGGTGGACCACGTTCTTCCCGCCCAGCTGTGCTACAACTTCAGCCAGATGGCCAAGCACGACCTTGAGGAACTCGGCATCACCGTGCTCACCGGCGAAGCCGTGAAGGAACTCAAGGGCAAGGACGGCGCCGTGTGCGAAGTGGTGACCAACAAGCGCACCATTGAAGCCGACGAAGTCATCTTCTCCATCGGCGTGACGCCCAACTCCAAGATTGCTTCCGACGCCGGCATCGCCTGCCATCCCCGCGGCGGCATCATGGTGAACACCCACATGCAGACCTCCGATCCCGACATCTACGCCGGCGGCGACGTGGTCGTGCTGCGCAATCTCATTTCCGGCGATCTCACCTATCTGCCCCTCGGCTCCATGGCCAACAGACAGGGCCGCGTCATCGGCACCAATCTGGCCGGCGGACAGGCCACCTTTGAAGGCGTGGTCGGCTCCTGGTGCGTGAAGCTGAACAAGATGTACGCCTCCGGCGCCGGTCTCACCCTGCATCAGGCCCGCATGGCCGGCTTCGACGCCATCGAGGTCAGCATGGAAGGTTCCGACAAGGCTCACTTCTATCCCGGACACACCAACACCAGCATCAACGTGGTGGTGGACAAGCAGACCCGCCGTGTTCTCGGCATTCAGGGCATGAGCACCGACGGTTCCGCCGTCAAGGCCCGTACCGACGCCGTGGCCGCCATGCTTCAGGTCTCCCGTCCCACGCTGAACGACCTGTCCAACCTCGAAGTCTGCTACGCTCCGCCCTTCGCCTCCGCCATGGACGTGATCAACGCCGCCGGCAACGTGGCCGACAACGTGGTGAACGGCTATCACAACATCATTTCCCCCGACGAATTCGTCGATCTGTGGAATAACCGCGACAAAAACAACTATCTCTTCGTGGATATCCGTCCCGCCAAGGCCGGCAAGCCCATTGAAGAACGCCATCCCGGTCAGTATCTCTCCCTGCCGCTGGAAGAATTCAACGCCCGCGCCAAGAAGGAAATCCCCACCGACCGCCCCGTGGCCCTCGTGTGCAATACCGGCACCCGCGCCTACGAAGCGCAGCTCAAGCTGCGTGAAATGGGCATCGAAACCGTGAACTCCGCCGGCGGCCACACCGCCCTGCGCAAGCGCGGCGACGAAGAAAAGTTCTGATGACGGAGATTCTCTTCCGTTGAATCGAAGGAAGGGCGTCTTGCGACACTCCTTTCCTCCGAGTTGAAGAACAGGGCGGGACATACCGGAACACTCCGGAATGTCCCGCCTTTTTTCGCACGTATGAGAGGAGTGTCCGTGCATCTTGCGCGCTTTTGGCGGATGTAGCATAGTGGGCCGAGAGGACCTTATGGCAGCATCTCTTTTTTCCCGTCCGTTCTTCCGCCTCTATCGCACGCTCTGGACGCTTGCCCGGCCGCTGCTGCGACGCAGCAAACGTCTTTCGGACGGCTGGAACGAGAGGCTGGCCTCCGCCGACCATCTCCCGACCGAAACGGCCGCCCCCGACGGCCACGCCGCGGACATCTGGATTCAGGCCGCCTCCGGCGGCGAGGCCCGCCTCGCCGTGGAAATATGCCGGAACTTTTCCCCTGCCTCCGATCTGCGCATCCTCATGACCACATGGACGAGACAGGGAAGGGACGTGATGGAAAGCGCACTCGAGGAACTGCGGGCAAGCCATCCCCGACTGCGCGTCATGGTACGCTTCGCCCCCTTCGACCATCCCGACATCGTCTGCAAAGCGCTTGCCGCAGTCTCTCCCCGCCTGGTGGTGCTGCTGGAAACGGAGCTGTGGCCCGGTCTTCTTGCCGCCTGCCGCGAAAGGAACATTCCCGTCCACGTGTTCAACGGGCGCATCAACAGCTCCACGGCACATTTCGGCAAGCTGATCTCCTCCCTCATGACCGAACTCTCTCCCGTAGCGGTCCATGCCATCTCGCGGTACGACAAGCAGGCCTTTTCCTCCATTTTTCCCTGCACCGTGGACATGATGCCGAACATCAAGTTCGATCTTGCCGCACAGGCGCTCGACATTCCGCTTTCCTCGCACTCCTCGGCCTTCCGCGCCGCCGGTCCGGTCTTTCTTTTCGCCTCCGTGCGTCAGTGCGAGGAAACCCGTATTCCCGGACAGCTGGCCAGACTTTACAAGGCCGTTCCCCATGCCGTCGTCATCATCGTGCCCAGACATCTGCACCGTGTGGCCTACTGGAAAAGCGTTCTGGAGGACCTCGCCTTCATGCCGCTTCTGCTCTCGGAACTCGCCCCCGGCAGCACGCTTCCGCGCAGACATGCGCTCATCTGGGACCGGTTCGGAGATCTGCCCAGACTCTACGCCTCGGCTCAGGCCGTATTCGTGGGAGGCAGCTTCGGGCAGGGAGGCCAGAACTTTCTTGAAGCTCTTTCCGCAGGCCGCATTCCCTGCATCGGGCCCTCGGCGCACAACTTTCTGTGGGCCATGGGCATAGGCGATCCGTCCATGCCCTCGCTGAAGGACGCGGGTCTTCTGCACGTGGCGCACACGCCGAAGGATGTCATAGACATCATGATCGAGCAGGCATCCGCCGTTCCCGACAGGACGGAAGTCCGGGAAAAGTTCAGAACATGGCTTGAACCCCGCCGCGGGGGCGCCGCCTTCACGGCGCGCACGCTGGAGTCGCTTCTCGACAGGACGCACTGAACGGCCTGCCCGGGCTCTTCCGTCTTTTCTCCTGTACTAAGGAAGTCTCGCCGCAACGGCGCCTGCGCGCCGGATGCAGGCAGTTCCAGGTCTCCCCGGTCCCCGAGCAGCGCTGAACCTGCTGCCCCCAGACGGTCGGGAGCATACCGTGCGGGACACAAAAGTCTGTCTGCCCCTGCCCGGCCTCAGATCCGAAGCATAAAGCACGGAAGAGAACTCTCCCGTGTGACGCCTGCTCCCCTTCTTCAGAAAAACGGACCTGCCCTCCACGACTCAGGAGCGCATCCAAAAAACGCACGCTTCCGCCATAGCCGTGCGCAGCAAAACATCCGGCAAAGACGCCTTTTCCCGCTCCCTTACGTTCCCCCTCTGGACAGGACAAGCCCCCAGGACATATATTATTTGCGCGGAATGTTCCGCGGAATTTTTCATAAGGGTATACCCATGCGCATATTCCTCATTCCCGTCATGCTCAGTCTTCTTCTGAGCGGCTGTCTTGCCAGTCCCTTCGGCTCCGCCGACGCGCCCGAAGTCCCCATACCGGAAACTCCCCTTTCTCCCGTGCCTCAGTTCATCTCCATGAACAACTCCGGCGCACAGGCCTCCATCGATGACCCCGCCTTCGGCGGCGTGGTCGACGTCATGGTGGAAGGCTCGTTCACGTCGGCCTCGGGCCGGGACTGCCGCAGAGCCGTGGTCAGTCAGCCTCCTCACGAAGCGGAAATCGTGGTCCTCTGCCGTCAGGGCGAAGGATGGGAGCTCATGCCCCGCGTCTGGGGCCGCGGCCTCGAGTAAGCCTTTTCCGTTTTTCCGGTTTCATTTTTTCTCCGTCTCTTCCCAGCCTTCGGGCAGGAGTTTGTCGTGCGTCTCTTTCTTCTCCTTCTTGCCATGCTGCTCACCCTGTCGTCGCCGGTGCAGGCCGCGCAGTCGAGCAGCACGGCCACAGCCACGGCTACGGCCACAGCCACGGCCACGGCCTCTTCCTCGGCATCTTCGCAGGATCCTCAGCCTTTCGGCTGCAATCTCTTTCAGGGCAATTTTTCCTCGGGCGGATCGGCTTCCACCGTGCAGAGCGGTGACCGCATCCTCATCCGTCTGTGGGGCAGCCGTACGCTCGACGACGTGTTCACCGTGTCCCAGAACGGCTCCCTCGATCTTCCGGACATAGGAAGCATTCCGCTCTTCGGTCTGCCCCGCGGCGACGCCACTCAGATTCAGCAGTCCATCATCAGCAAGCTGAACGTGTCCGGCATCACCGACGTCCAGGTCTACGCGCGTCCTCTC
>CAJJMX010000142.1 GCA_905192935.1 uncultured Mailhella sp. | reverse complement strand
TGCATGACTTTTTCCGAAGCCGAGTTCAGTGCGGAGGTAACGCTGCATATGGTTTCGAGGGAAAAACGGGAAAAGCCCGTTTCTATGGCAGCCGCGGCCGCTTCCGTAGCAAAGCCCTGTCCCCAGAAGGCCTTGTGCAGTCGCCAGGATACTTCGACAAGCGAACTGTCAAAGGACGGAACGTTCAGTCCCACAACGCCTGCAAACGATGAGAGCCCGGGCAGCTCCAGTACCCATATTCCGAATCCGTGCCGGAGAATGCCTGCCTGAAAAGAGGCGGCAAGCTTGTCGCTGTCTTCCGGTGCAAGGGGGGCGGGAAAAAATCGCATGACATCCTTATCGGCATTCAGGGAGCGGAAGCCTGAGAGATCTTCTTCCCTCCATGGGCGCAGACGTATGCGATCCGTTTGCACGTTCATGTTTTTCCTCTATCATGCGCCGGAGGAGCGGAACGCCTTGTAGGTGATGCCGTATTTCTTCATTCTCAAGGCTATCATGCGCTCCGTCAGTCCGAGTGCCCGGGCGGCATGGCCGAGGTGTCCGTGAAAATGAGAAAGCGCCTCAATGATGTAGGCCTTTTCCATCTCATCCAGGCGCTGCTGAAGAGAACCCATGGCCGGAGGTGCGTCACTGCCGTCCTTTTCACTGTAGGGACATCCGGCGCTGTGCAGATTGGGGGGAAGATGCAGCGGGAGAATGAGGCCTTCCTCACTGACCAGCAGCACGGCGCGTTCTATGACGTTTTCCAGTTCACGGATGTTGCCGGGCCAGCGATAGCGCTGCAGCATCTCCATGGCGGACAGCGAGAGACGGACGCCGGTTTTTCCGTTTGCCTCGCTGTATTTTTTCACGAAATAGGCGGCAAGGGAAAGAATGTCCTCCTGCCTTTCTCTCAGAGGCGGCAGCAGAATGGGGAAAACATTGAGTCGGTAATAAAGATCCTTGCGGAAGGTGCCGTCTTTCACCATCTGCTCAAGATCACGGTTGGTGGCGGCGATAAGACGCACGTCGACCTGTATGCTTTCCATGCCGCCCAGTCTTTCAAAGCTTCTTTCCTGAATGACGCGCAAGAGCTTCGCCTGCATGGCAAGGCTGAGTTCTCCCACTTCGTCAAGGAAAAGCGTTCCCGTGTCGGCAAGTTCGAAGCGGCCCTTGCGCACCCCGGTAGCCCCGGTGAAGGCTCCGCGTTCATGGCCGAAAAGTTCGCTTTCCACCAGGCTGTCGGGCAGAGCCGCACAGTTCAGGGAAATGAAGGGGTGCTTGCTCCGGCCGCTGGCTTCATGAATGGCATGGGCCGCAAGTTCCTTGCCCGTGCCGCTCTCGCCGCGCAGAAGAATCGTTGCGGAGGAGGGCGCTGCCTGACGGATGCGGGTAAACACGAGATTCATGCTTTCCGACTGCCCTATGAAGCCCTGAATACGACCATCGGGTATGACGGTTTTCTTTTTGGGCGGAGCGGAAAGATCGGCCCGGCACTGTCCCGCCGTATGGGAGAGAAGGCCGGCAATGACGGTCAGCAGCCGGCTCTGATCGTCAAGCGTTTCCTTGGCGCCTACGCGACGGTCCACGGCAAGAGCCCCCACGACCTGATCGTCCAGACGTATGGGGACACAGATGAAGGCCGTATGTTCCTTGCGCAGGTTTCTGGCCCTGGTCCTGTTCAGAAAACGGGCGTCGTCGGCGACGTCCGGGACTATTTCAGGACGGCCGCTGGCAATGACCCGGCCCGTGATGCCTTCTCCCATGGCGTAGTGTCCCCGCGCCTGTTCCGTGGCGGAAAATCCGATGGAGGCGTAGATGCGTACCTCGCTGCCGTCCGGTTCCGTAAGGGAGATGGCGGCCCTCTTCATGGCCAGATGTCGGGCCATGATCTGCAGCGTAAGCTGCAGCGCCTCTTTCGGAGGAAGGGAACGCTCAAGCGTGTCGGCTATTTCGGTAAGCAGAACGAGGTGCATGGCTTCAGCTCATGACGATATCGGCAAAAACGGCGTTGACGGCTCTGGCCAGATCATCCGGAGCAATGACGAACTGCAGTCCTCTCTGTCCGGCGGACACATATATCCTGTCATACAGAATGGCCGACTCATCGATGCATACAGGGTAGGGCTTCTTTGTGCCCACGGGAGAGCATCCGCCTCGGATGTATCCCGTCAGCGGAAGAACCTCCTTGAGAGGTACCATTTCCACACTTTTGTCATGGAATACGGAGGCAAGTTTTTTCAGGTCGAGCTCGGCGTTCCCAGGAAGTACGGCCATGGCTATGCCGTTGGGATGTCCGCGGGTGACGAGAGTTTTGAAGACGCAGGAAGGGTCGACCCCCATGCTTTCAGCAACATGAACGGCGGAAAGATCATCAACATCGACAGGATAGCTGTTGAGTTCGTAGGGAATGCCCAGTTTGTCCAGAGCTCGGGCGGCATTGGTCTTTTTGATGGAAGCCATAAAATCCACTCCATGTCCGGTCGTTTACGATGAAATCATACCGGCTGATTCCGTCTTTTTAACCACGAATGAAGAGAAAGTACAGAGGCAAGCAGGAAGTGGGATATATTTCTATTCACAAAAAAAGAAAAACAGGATAGCCTAATATGTCTTTCTTTACGAAGGACTATTTTTTCCCGCAGAAGCGGGTGGAGTGAATCATGTCGGAGCCAATCATCAGAATATGCGACCTGGAAAAGAAGTACCAGAGCAAAAATTCTGAGGTTTATGCCCTGAAGGGTATTAATCTTGACATCAATCAGGGCGATATTTTCGGTATCATAGGAAGAAGCGGCGCCGGCAAATCCACGCTGGTACGCTGCATCAACATGCTTGAGCGCCCGACGGGCGGTCAGGTTCTGTTTGAAGGCAAGGACCTTTGTCGTCTGAACGACAGGGAACTTCGACAGGCTCGGCGCTCCATGGGCATGATATTCCAGCAGTTCAACCTGCTCATGCAGCGCACGGCACTGGATAATGTCTGTTTCCCCATGGAGCTTGTGGGAACGCCCAGGGACAGGGCGCGTCAGCGTGCTGCGGAACTGCTGGATCTCGTAGGCCTGTCGGAGCGGGCTAACTCTTATCCCTCGCAGCTTTCCGGAGGGCAGAAGCAGCGCGTGGCCATTGCGCGTGCGCTGGCTTCCGATCCGAAGGTGCTGCTCTGCGACGAGGCCACTTCGGAGCTCGATCCCAGTACGACGGAATCCATTCTTGCTCTTATTAAGGATATCAACAGGCGTCTGGGCATCACGGCCGTCATCATCACGCACGAAATGAGCGTGATAGAAAAAATATGCAGTCATGTCGCCATCATCGCAGGCGGCAGGATCGCGGAAACCGGTCTGGTGGAAGAGGTCTTCTATCATCCCCGGACGGAAGCGGCCCGGACCATGGTCATTCCCGAAGCCATCAAGCCCGAAAAGCTGCCTCAGGAGAGAGTGGTCCGCATCGTGTTCAACGGCAGCAGTACGCTCGAGCCCGTCATCGGAAATATGATTCTGGACTGCGGCAAGCCGCTCAGTATTCTTTATTCCGATCTGCGTGAGATAGACGGGGTCGTCTGCGGACAGATGGTCATGCAGCTGCCCGACGACAAGGAGGCCTGTGAACGCATCCGTGCCTTTGCCGCTTCACGCGGTCTTGAACTGGAGGACATGAACCATGTTTGATGCCCAGCTTGTGGAAATGCTCTGGGAAGGGGTGCTCGACACCCTGTATATGACCATTGTGTCCACGATCCTTTCCTATGTGTTCGGTATGGTGATGGGAGTCCTTCTCGTCATCTGCCGCAAGGACGGAATAGCGCCTCGTCCCGTGTTCTATGCCGTGCTCGACATGGTGGTGAACCTTACGCGTTCCTTCCCCTTCCTTATTCTGATGATTGCGGTCATTCCTTTTACCAGATTCCTTGTGGGAACGACCATAGGCAACAATGCCACCGTGGTTCCTCTGGTCATTGCCGCCGCGCCTTTTGTGGCACGCCTCATCGAGGCGTCTCTTCTTGAGGTGGATGCAGGAGTCGTGGAAGCGGCTCAGTCCATGGGGGCATCCACATGGCAGATCATCACCAAGGTACTGCTGCCGGAAGCCCTGCCTTCCCTGCTCAACGGCAGTGCCGTGGCGGCCATCACCATTCTCGGCTATTCGGCCATGTCCGGTGCCGTCGGCGGCGGCGGTCTCGGCAAGCTGGCCATCATGTACGGTTACAACCGCTATCAGACGGACATCATGTTCGCCACCATCATTCTTCTTATCGTCATTGTTCAGTTGTTCCAGATGCTGGGCAACTGGGCCACGAAACGCTTTGACAAGCGCATATCCTAATGGTGCATCCGCACCTGAACACAGAGAGGTTATCATGAAACTCTGCCCCGTTCTTTTGTCAGCGCTGCTTTCCGTCGCCATTTCGGGAGCTTTTTTCCAGGCTGAAGCCGCCGAGGTCAAGGTCGGAGCTTCTCCCACTCCCCATGCAGAAATTCTCAAGGCTGCCGTCCCGCTGATGAAGGCCAAAGGTCATGATCTCAAGATCGTCGAATATGCCGACTACGTGCAGCCCAACATGGCTCTTGATGCCGGTGAACTTGATGCCAATTATTTTCAGCATCAGCCTTACCTGACCGACTTCAACAAGGAAAAGGGCACCAAGCTGGTATCCATTGCTTCCGTGCATTATGAGCCTTTCGGTATTTATGCCGGCAGAACCAAGTCTCTGAATGATGTTAAAAAGGGTGCCGTTGTCGCGGTTCCCAATGACACCACCAATGAAGCCCGTGCGCTGCTTCTTCTTCAGTCCAACGGTCTCATCAAGCTGAAGGCTGATGCAGGACTTACCGCTACGCGTCGCGACATCGTCGAAAATCCCAAGAAGCTCAAAATCGAGGAACTTGAGGCTGCCCAGCTTGTCCGCTCTCTGCCTGATGTTGATTTCGCTACCATCAACGGCAATTATGCCATCCTC